>JALYYW010000136.1 GCA_030946085.1 Actinomycetota bacterium | reverse complement strand
CGAGCGTCGCCGCCGGCGCGGCCACCGGAAAGGCGGCCAGCGCCGCGAAGACAGCGGCGACGCCGAGGAAACGAGGCCTTAAAGCGAGAACGCGAGTACCGCCAGCACCTGAGCCCATCGAGGATCTCCCAACCCTGAGGTAGCGCTTCAACCCTGCCAGGGCGGCGCCGATACCTGACCCTATACCGAGTCTGGCACTTAGGTAAGTGATGAGCGCATCTAGCGATGCCCCCTACGACTGGCTCCGACATGCGGATAGCCTGTGCTCGCTGTGCTGATCGTCGATTTGATCGTCGCTGGACTGATCGCCGTGATGGCGTTCTGGGGATTCTCGCGCGGACTCACGGTCGGCACGCTGGCCCTGGCCGGCTTCGGCGCCGGGGCGGTGCTCGGCTCGCGCTTGGCGCCGCTGATCCTCCACGGCGGCCAGAGCTCGACCTACGCGCCGGAGGTCGCACTCCCCGGAGCGCTGCTGCTTGGCGCCGTGGTGGCGGCGGTGGTCGAACGTATCGGGCTCCGGCTGCACCTTCACCGCCGGCTCGACCGGCTCGGCGCCGCCAGTCCAATCGCCGGCGCGCTACTGGGCGGGTGCCTCGGTCTGGTGGCGGCTTGGCTCCTCGGCGCGGTCGCGATACAGGTGGGCTCTCCGGGCAACCAGGTGCGGCGCTCGGCGATCCTCGGTCGGCTGGACGCGCTGCTGCCGCCGCCCGGTCCGGCTCCGGCTCCGGCTCCGAAGGTTGCAGTTTCGCTGCCGACGTTCGAGGGCCCACCGCCGGCGGTGGGGCCCGCCGACCCGCGGGTGACGAGCTCTCCGGGCGTGCGCCGCGCCGCCCGCAGCGTGGTGGAGATCGGGGTCTCTGGCTGCGGCCAAGCCGGGATAGGAAGCGGCTGGATCGCCGCCGATGGCGTGGTGGTGACAGCTGGTCACGTCGTTGTTGCCGGCCACGCCTTCAGGGTGAGGTTCAAGGTAGGGGGGGAAACCTACCCTGCCACCCCAATCTGGTTCGACCCGAGGAACGACGTTGGGATACTTCGCGTGCCAGGCGTGAAGGGCGTGCCCGCGCTGCCGCTGGTGCGCGGCCCGAGGGACGGTACCCCGGCGGCGGTGCTCGGGTTCCCGTTGGGCCGTTGGAAGGTACGGCCGGCGCGGCTCGGCGCCACCTCGAGCACGTATGTAGGCCACCTCTCCGCGGGCGAGCCTATCGGAGTCTCGGGCAATCTCTACGGGCGACTGATCACCTCCTTCGCCGGGTTGGGAGAACCCGGCAACTCGGGCGGTCCGCTGGTCGACGGCCGTGGCCGCGTCCTCACCACCGTCTTCGGCGGACCCAGCGCTGGTCGTCAATACGGTTACGGAGTTGCCAACGCAGTCGTGCGCTCGGCGCTTCGTCGCGCGGGCCCGCGGGTGGGCACCGGACCGTGTCCGTGAGCTTCGCCCGGCCTCTGCGTAGCAGCAACCGTCCTGTGTAGCCTGTCGGCTCGGTGAGCCCGCAACCCAACCGCCCCACAGAGTCACGCCGCCGGCGCCCCCGCGGCGCCGCCCGGCGGTTCAACACGATCGGCTTCTGGACCAGCCTGGTGATCGTGCTGCTGGCTGTCGGCTACGTGCAGGTGATCCTGGCCAGCCGGCCCCAGGTCAGCGGACAGAAGCTCCCCTTCTCCACCCTCGTCAACCTCGCGGAGACCGGGCGGATCGTCAACGCCCGCATCCTCAACGTCGATTCCTACGTGATCGGGACCTACCGCCGTCCGCGGGGTGCACCACTGCGTTTCAACAGCCCGGCTCTGAAGGAGGCGACCAGCCGTGATCGAGTAGTGGAGACCCTGATCTCAAACCGGATCCCGCTCACGATCGATCAGCAGTTCGGGAAGGGGCTGGTGGGTCCGCTGTCGCTCCTGCTGCCGTCGCTGATTCTGGTCGTCATCCTCGGTTACTTCATCTTCTCCTACCGCCTCGGGACGGGCGTGTTCGGGGTCCGCAGCGGCGCGCGACGCGCCACCGATGAACAGAGTCTCACGAGCTTTGACGATGTCGCGGCGCAGGAGCACGCGGTCACCGAGATGCGGGAGTTGGCGCAGTTCCTCTCAGATCCCAGGCGCTTCACCCAGCTCGGCGCCCGGATCCCCACCGGCGTGCTGCTGTACGGACCGCCCGGCTGTGGCAAGACGCTGCTCGCCCGGGCGCTGGCCGGGGAGTCGGGGGCCGCGTTCTACTCGATCTCCGGCTCGGACTTCGTCGAGCTGTACGCCGGAGTGGGTGCCTCGCGGGTCCGCGAGCTGTTCAGGGAGGCCCGGGAGGACGCACCCGCGATCGTGTTCATCGACGAGATCGATGCCGTCGGACGCCGGCGCAGGGCCGGCCCCGCGGTGAGCGAAGGCTCAGGGGAGGAACAGGGGCAGGCGCTGAACCAGCTTCTCTCCGAGATGGATGGATTCTCGCCTGTGGAGGGCACGATCGTCGTCGGGGCGACCAACCGGCCCGACGATCTGGACCCTGCGTTGCTGCGTCCGGGGCGCTTTGACCGCGCGATCTCCGTCGACCGTCCCGACGAAGCGGGCCGCGCGGCGATCCTCGCGATTCATGCCAGGGGCAAGCCGCTGGCCAGAAACGTGGATCTGTGTGCGCTGGCCAATCGCGCGATCGGCCTCACCGGCGCTGATCTCGAGAGCGTGATGAACGAGGCGGCGCTGCTCTCGGCCCGCGCCGGTAAGACGGAGATCTCCCAGCCCGAGCTCGACGGCGCGTTGACGCGAATCATCGAAGCCCCCGAGCGCCAGCGCCGGCTGGGGGTGCGCGACCGGACCATCGGCCAGCAATCGCTGGGCGCCGAGCGGGTGACGTTCGCCCACGTGGCCGGCAGCGAGGAGGCGCTCAGGGAGCTCGGCGAGATCAAGGAGTTCCTGACCGACCCGAGCCGTTTCACGGAGATGGGAGCGCGCTTCCCCAGGGGCTTCCTGCTGGTCGGTCCGCCTGGCTGCGGCAAGACGCTGCTCGCCAGGGCCGTGCGGGTGAGTCAAACTCCGCCTTCCTCTCGGTTGCCGCCAGTGAGTTTACGGAGCTCTACGTCGGCGAGGGCTCGGGCCGCGTGCGAGATCTCTTCGGTCAGGCGCGCGCGGTGGCGCCGACGATCGTCTTCATCGACGAGATCGATGCGATCGGCGCCAGGCGGGAGGCCTCGCTCGATGGCCACCGCGAGCGCGAGCAGACCCTCAATCAGATCCTGATCGAGCTCGACGGCTTTCGCCAGCGAGACGGCGTGATCGTGTTGGCGGCCACCAATCGGCCGGAGATCCTGGATCCGGCGCTTGTGCGCGCCGGTCGTTTCGACCGCATGATCACGCTTGATCTCCCTGATCGTGCGGCGCGGCGCGCGATCCTGGAGGTCCACGTCGGCCGCAAGCGGCTGGGCGCAGACGTCGATCTCGACGCCCTCGCCGGCATCACGCGCGGCCTGTCTGGTGCCGACCTCGCCAACGTGATGAACGAGGCGGCCCTGTTGAGCGCTCGGCGCGCCCGCGGCCAGATCTCGATGTCAGAGCTCGAGGAGGCGGTCGAGCGGGCGACGATGGGGATCGCGCGCGGGCACGTGCTCAGCGACCAGGAGCGGCGGGTGATGGCCTACCACGAGGCCGGGCATGCCGTCGTCGCGCGCTCGGTGCCTGAGGGCAGGCTGCCGCACATGCTCAGCATCATTCCATCGGGTGGAACGTCCGGGCGCATGTGGCTGACCGACACTCACGACCGCGTGGTCCTCTCCCGCACGGGCATGATCGACGAGATGGCGATACTGCTCGGGGGGCGCAGCGCCGAGAAGCTGATCTTCGGGCAAGCCGGCTCCACCGGAGCGGACGACCTCGACCGGGTGGGGCGCCTCGCTCACCGGATGGTGCGCGAGCTCGGCATGAGCGACGCGCTCGGGCCGATCGGCTACGCCCAGGGTGCCGACGAGGATGGGTTCACGCTCTCCTTCTCTGAGGAGACCGCTCGCACGATCGATGCCGAGGCGCGCCGCCTCGTGGATCAGGCGGAGCAGAGGGCTGATCGTGTGCTGGGCGTATCCCGGAACACGCTCGAGCGAGTAGCCCGGGAGCTGCTCGAATCTGAGACGCTCAGCGCGAGTGAGATCGAGGAGCTGGCGGCTGATTCGGCGCGGGGCCCCGTCTAGTGACCTGAATCGTCAGACATGGATGGCTGAGCCGGCAGCCTGCCTACCAGTGCCAATACGCGCCGCTGTGAACGGCGGACAGCGTGACGCGGTGATGGCCGTATCTGAACTCCAGCCGGGTGAAGACGCCGTCCCGGGGCCGGTATACGTGGACGGTTACCTTCGAGGCACGGAACGTTCCCGAGGCGCCGTCCGGGATGAAGTCGTCAATCCAGACCGCACCCCACGCGCGTCCTTCCTTGCCGTTATAGGTCGTCCAATGCAGACGACCAAAGTTGGCGATGCCCCCGCGCGAATACTTGTGGAAGGAATGTCGCCGCGTGAAGCCGCCGAGAAACCCCGAGCCGTCCCCGGTCCAGTCGATCACGTACGGCCGGATCTGCAAGCTCCCATCCCGCAGGGAGATCTCCGTGGGGACTCTGGGGGCCGCCCACGCTGACGCCGGCAGCACCGCAAGAACCCCGAATATGACGGTCAGCTTCTTCATCTGCGCGTCATGAGAGGCTAGCGCCGGGTCTGGGCCGCGTCGAGCGCCTGCTCACTGGGCACCACGTGCGCGCCCATGTTGGTCTCCATCATCCGCAGCGCGGCGTCGGCCAACCCCTCGTGGATGTGAGCGACGCAGTCACGCGGGATCACGATGTCGAAGTGGCGCACGTGCCCATCGAGCGCGGAGTAGAGGATGCACTGCTCGGTGACCTGGCCGACGAGGATGAGGTGGTCGATGTCCTGCTGGCGGAGCATGTACTCCAGCGGCGTCTGGTAGAAGATCGAGTGTCGCGCCTTGACCACGAAGAGGCTTCCCGCGGGCGGCGCGATCGGCTCCACGAGCTCTCGGGCGGTTCCGTTCAGGGCGGCCTCCACGATCTGCTCCCGGCCCGCGCTCCAGTCGCCGAAGTTGTCGTTGACGTAGAGGACGTCGACCCCCTGCTCGCTGGCGCGGTCGATCAGCTTCCGTACCGGCGAGACCACGTGCTCCACGGAGGCCTTGAGCGGCTCGGCATCCTCGTGGTCGTAGGCGTTCAGCATGTCGACGACGATCAGGGCTGCGGACACGGCTGGTCCTTACCCGCAATCGCTGGCCGAAGCATCTTTACGAGCGCAATGCTCCAGCGCCAGCGCCCAGCGCCTGAAGACCGCGAGCGCCGGCTTGGTCACGACCCGGCCGCCGCCATACCCCAGCAGCCCGGCGTAGTCGAAGGCGTAGGCCGAAGGCCGCGCGCTCTCGTCGCCCATCCACGTGTACCAGTAGAAGCCGCTCAGGCCCAGGCGAGCCCGATTCTGCTCCAGCAGCGGCATCACCTGAGCCAGAAGCCGTGCCTGACCGGCCTCGGTCGTACCGACCCCGAACTGCGGCGGCGCGTGACCCTGCGAGGAGGGCCAGGTGATCTCCGTGGCCAGCAGCGGCTTGCGGGCGTCACCGGCGCGGTCCATCACCGCGCGCACGCGCCCCAGAATCTCGATCACGCCCGCGGGACGGGCGGTGTATGGATGAACCGCGACGGTGTCGAACACCGCCCGCGCCCCCGGCACCGCGTAGATCTGGGCCAGGTACTGCCACGACACCTCGGGCAGGCCCGCGAGCACGACCTGCGCCTCCGGATCCGCCCGCTTGATCGCCGCGTGTGCGGCCGCCAGCACCTTCACGTAGGTGGGGGCGAACGGCTGCACCGACCAGTAGCGCGTGAAGTCGGGCTCGTTCCACACCTGCCACATTCGCACCGGCACGGCGGGGAGCTTCGGGTGGCTGCTCCAGAACGAGCCGTGCGGGCCGTAGCGGCGCACGAGCGCGCCCACGAAAGCGGCGTATGCCGCCGGCCGTGGCGGCGTGGAGATGGAGCCTCCGGCCCCGGCGGCCCAGTGCGGGGTGGAGAGCACCACGGGCAGCAGCGACAGCCCTCGCGCGGCCGCCGCGGAGGCGACGCGATCCAGGTCTCCGAAGCGGGTCGGCACGCCACCGACGTCGGTGAAGCTCGCGCGCTGCGCGCTCGGAACGTCGATCAGGGTGCGGTAGGGCTGCGCCGAGGCCCAGTCGACCGCCACCCGCAGGCTCTCGACACCCGAGCTGACGGCCAGGTCAAGCTGGCGCCCCAGGTCCACCCGCGGCCCGAGCACCGGACCGTCGAACATGGCGCCGATCAGCGGTCCCGCGGGCCGCCGCCCGGCGGCGGCGTGCGTGTGGCTCGCCCCCCCGCCGCAGCCACTGAGCCCCAAGAGGACCGTGACCAACGCAACGGCGCCCACGCCCCGCACCCCACGCCGTCTCGGCATTCAGCTCCCTTCCGGCTGCTGGCGCCGCGTCTCCTGCCGCTCGCGCCGCTGCTCCTCCCGCGCCGCTCGCGTGGCGTTTGAGCGCTTGGCCGCGTGGCCGCGCAGGCCGACGAGGAAGGGGCCGGCGAAGGCCGAGTACACCCGCTCCACCTCCTCGCTGCCGCAGCGGGGGCAGGTGGCGCTGCCCGACACTCCGGTCAGCGCCTCGAAGTGCTCCTCGCAGCGCTGGCACCTGAAGTCATAGAGGGGCATGGGCCACGGATGTTACGTCGCCGCACCCCCCCGGATGTTGGCATCGCCCGGGGGGTGCGCTGTACCCTCGGACGCGTATGGCGTACGCCGAGCCGAGCCCCGGAGCGAAGGGGCCGATCAACCCGCACGCGTCCGCGCTGGCGCAGGAATGGCGGCGGCTGACGCGCGCCGCCACAGCGGTGGCGCTCCTGACCGCACCGGCGTTCTTTCTCTTGCTCTACGACGGCAACCACCTGTCGGTGGTGGCCGCCTTGATCGTGACCGTGCTCGCGGTGCTGATCTTCCGCGGCCTCGTGGAGGTGGTCTCGCGCAGGCTGATTCCCTCCCCGGCCCTTTACGGCGCCGACGAGAGCCTCCGCGCCGACGACATCGTGGCCCGCAGGCGGTACTGGTATTGGCGCACCAAGTTCCGGCGGCTGCCCGCCTATGTCGTGGCTGTGTTCGCGCTGCTGGGCATCGGCCAGTTGTTCTTCGCCTTCGCCGGCGTCAGCGCACCGTTCTTCTCTCCCTTGGGCGGCCTGCGTCAGATCTTCCCACCGGACACCCTGCCCCAGCTCGGGCTCGTGTTCATCCAGCTGCCGCTGCTCTTCTTCGTCAACTTCGCGATCTTCTTCGGCCCCTTCCTGTTCTTCGCCGTCCGCCAGATCCGCGGCTACGAGCCGGGGGACGCCCGGTGGGGCGTGAAGATGGACGACGTCCGCGGCCAGGCCGAGGCCAAGGAGGAGATCACCCGGGTGATCAGCCTGTGGCAATCCGGCGAGGAGTTCGAGAAGGCGGGCGGGCGGCGCGAGCGCGGACTGCTGTTCCTCGGCGCTCCCGGCACCGGCAAGACGATGATCTCCAAGGGCATCGCCACCACCTTCAACTGCCCGTTCGTGACGATCCCCGGCTCGGGGTTTGCCGGCATGTTCATCGGGATGGACGCGATCACGGTCCAGTTCCTGGCCCGCAAGGCGCGCAAGCTGGCCAAGAAGTGGGGCGGTCAGTGCATCGTCTTCATCGACGAGATCGACGCCGTCGGAATGCGGCGGCAGGCGCTCACGGGCGGAGCGCCGGGATCGGTGCCAAGCTCTATCCACGACCTCTGCTTCTACGGTCAGAACGGGTCGCTCACCCCCACCGGCGATGTGATCGTCGAGTCCCGCGAGTGGCGCGAGCGCCTGTTCCAGCAGCGCGCAGAGCCGCAGATCAGCGGCTACGCCGCGTTCATGCAGCGCACCGGCGATCGGATCCGCCACATGTATCCCGGCTTCGGGATGGGCGGCATGGGCGGCGGCCAGGCGCTCAACCAGCTGCTGGTGGTGATGGACGGGATCGACGAGCCGCCGGCCATGCGGAAGTTCCTGACCAACCGGATCAACACCTTCCTGGACGCGATGTTCGTGTTCCCCAGCCGCGTCCGCGGGATCTCGCTGCGGCTGGCGCCGCCCCGGCCACGACCCGAGCAGATCTACTTCATCGGCGCCTGCAACGTCCCGATCGAGGTGCTCGACCCGGCGCTCACCCGAGCCGGAAGGATGGGTCGCCACATCTGGTTCCGGACGCCGACCAAGGACGATCGCGTGGACGTCTTCGACCTGTACCTGGGGAAGGTCGACCACGAGCCGGATCTCGACACCGATCGGCGGCGTGACGAGCTGGCCCGGATCACCAGTGGCTACTCCCCGTCGATGATCGAGCAGTGCTGCTCGATGGCCTTGACGATCGCGCACACCGAGGGGCGGCGGAGGTTCGCCTGGCGGGACATCGTCGAGGCCATGACCACGGTGGAGACCGGGACGGCGCAGAACATCGAGTACATCCCAGAGGAGACGCGTGCCACAGCCATCCACGAGGCCGGCCACGCCGCCGCGGGCCACGTGTACCTCGACAAGGAGGTGCTCTCCACCCGCCTCTCGATCCGCAAGCGCGGCGGGACCCTCGGCCACTACCAGAGCATGGAGCGGGAAGAGCGCTTCTCGCACTTCCGCAGCCGCGTCATGGGCAGCCTGATCATGACGCTGGGGGCGATGGCGGCTGAGCACGTGTTCTACGGCGAGAACACCCAGGGGGTCAGCGGCGACGTGCACACCGCCACCGCGACGGCGGCCGCGATGGTGGGGATCTGGGGCATGGGAGCTGAGCCGGTGCATATCGGCACGCCGCTGGATCCCGAGGAGGCCGACGAGCACGTTCTGGCGCGGCTGGAGCGGATCGGCAAGACGATCATGAACCGCGCCAGCAGCAGCGGGCCGATGGTCCAGGACCCGGTGGCCTCGGTGCTGGGGGACGCTGGCAAGCGCCGGGCGGCGGCGCAGCTCCTCGGCCAAGCCTACGTGACCGCGTACACGCTGATGGCCACCAACCGGGGCGCGATCGAGCGGATCGCCGAGACGCTGGTGGCGCGCCGGGAGATCTACGGCGACGAGGTCGTCGAGCTGCTCGACGACGCCGGCCTGAAGCGGCCCGAGCTGAACCTGGCCGACGAGAGCACCTGGCCACGGGTGTGAACGAGCCCCCCCGCTCTACCCCACACTCCCAGAAGTTCCGCGCCGTGACCGCGGCGCTGGCCGGGATCGCCGTCGGCGCGATCGTGATCGCGCTGACGCTGCTGATCAGCGGCGTGAACGGGGGTCCGCCGGCGAAGTGGTCGGACTGGTCCCCGGCCGACGCGGGACTTCAGGGGGCGCGGGAGATCGCCGCACACCTGGCGCCGCTCTACCGCATCTCCGCACTGGATCAGCTCGCGGTGGTCACGGTCGTCAACACGGGCAATGCCGCCGCGGCCGCGGTCTCCGGGGGGAGCTCGGGCTCACAGGCCTCGCGCGGGCTGACCCTGGCGCTACGCCAGGATCCCCCCTCCAGCGCCGTGACGGCGATCGGCGGCAACACGATCGTCTACAACCTGTGCGGGATCGGCACCACCAACTGCGCGCTCGGGGGGGCGCCCAGCCCCGACCGGCTGCTGCTGCTTCGTCGGGAGGCCCTGGAGCTGACGCTCTACACCTTCAAGTACATCGGCGGCACCCAGTACGTGGCGACGATCCTGCCGCCCGGGAGCTCGCAGCCGAAGAGCTCACTGACCGCCATGCCTCCGGGAGCGGGGCCCGCCCCCAAGCCCCAGGACATCGCGCTGCTGTTCGCGCACGACGAGCTCAAGCCACTCCTGGACCAACCGCTGATCAGCACGTTGCCGCTCCCCTCCCCGCCCCTGGTGCCCCAGCTGGGACTGTGGAAGCAGACCGCTGACGCGGCCCAGGTGGCGCAGATCACGAGCCTGGGGCTGTTCTCCGAGCACCTCAGCGGCGCTCAGGACGGGTCCAACCAGCTGGTGCTGGAGCCGCTGCCGCCGCAGTAGCCTCAGGCTCGTACCCTGGGCAGTGAAGCACCGGCAGGCGCGGGTAGCGCGGGAAGCGATCGGGCTCGCTGCGAGAGCGCCGGCAGAGGCAGAACACCGAGCCGCGCGTGTTGGGAACGCGCTGCTGGTGGCGACAGCTTGCGCACAGGCCGGGATCGGGTGCCGCCGTGCCGCTCACAGGCCAACCGCGCGAACGTCAGCGGCGAGCACGCCGCGTCGCGTGGCCGGGCGGGAGACGACGCCCACCGCCGCCACCTTGCCCCGGCGCACGAGGTAGGCAAAGCGCACGCCGCCCCGCAGCCGCCGTCCCAGCCACACCCCGCGCAGCGCGCGCCGAGCCCGGCGCCGGAGCACCCGCACGCGGGTACCGGGACCGACGCCGCCGGCGCGATACCCGGGCGAGGAGGACGCCACCATCGCCACGCGGTCGCCGGCGTCGAACACCGTTGCCACGGCCCCGCGAGCACCGGCTACGCAGTACCGGTAGGCGGTACCGGGCCGGGCGGCGGGCTGTCCCGCCGCGTAGAGCAGCGCCTGGCTCGTGCCGCCCAGCCGTATGGCGCCGATCCCGCCGGCGGCGAAGCGACCTCCGGCCGGCCGGCAGGATCCCGCCGGCACGCCGTAGGCGCGCTCCCACATCTGCACGTAGGCCTCCGCGCCGTGGAACATGTCGTTCATGATCGGGCGCCCGGCGAGGGTCTGGAGCTCCTGGAGCCAGTCGGCGTACATGCCGTAGTTGGCCACGCCGTCGTGGTTGAGGTCAAAGACGCGCTGACCCCACTGCTCACGGCCAAAGCGCACCCGCCCGTCGTAGGAGGTGAAGGGGTAGCTGATCGGATGGCCCGAGGTCGGCTGGCTCTGCTCGGCGAGGCCGTTCATGTCGGCGCCGTAGCCGAAGCCGGTGCCGTTGTAGAAGCGCGGGTTGCGGATCTTCAGGCTCGCCTGCCACTGCCCGACGAAGGACTGCGGCGAGGCACCCGCGATCGGGGTGACAAAGCCGCCCAGGTTGTAGATGCGCGTGTTCTCGCCGGGGTCGTCCCAGTCGTGGGCGGAGACCACCCCGGAGTAGTGGTGGGACTGGAGGATCGACAGCGCCTCGTTTCCGGTCTTCACGTCCATGTGATCGACCTCGACGATGAAGTGCTTCTGGATCATCCGGTTGATCAGGTAGGTGCCCAGCGCGCTGAGCCCCCGAGCGTTGCAGTGCGGCGCGGGCGGATACACCGGAAGCACCTGCGAGGGGATCAGCGAGCGACCCCCGCCCTTCAGCATCTGCGTCAGCCCACCGCCGGGAATCACATCCATCTGGGTGTTGTCGCGCTCGGGGCCGGTGCAGGTCTGCACGTCGAAGAAGCGCCCGGTCTCCAGGCGGTTGCCGCCGTTGATGAGCACCCCCTCCTCGCCGCCGTCCATCCTGGCGCCGCCGAAGGCGTTGTCGAACTTGTGCACCGGGAAGAAGGTGCTCACACCCAGAGCCTTGACCTCGTTGATGCCAGCGTCGATCCGGCTCGGGGAGCAGCGCGCCTCGGTCGAGCAGTGGAAGAGGTCTGAGACCTCGATGCCCTCGATCACCGCGAGCTTGCCGGAGTTGATCGCCGCGCGGGCCTGGAAGGGGTTGGTGACGATGCGGAAGAAGCCCTTGCCCGGACCCCCGGACTGCGCGTCGATGTAGTCCTGCAGCGCCCGGAGGTCGGCAGCCTGGGTGCGCACCGCGGCCATATCGTCGCAAGGATTGCGCCGGCTGGTCATCAGCGCGCAGAGCGCCTCGTTGTCGACCAGGTGCGTGACCATCACCCGCAGCCCGGCCATCCACGCCCGCTTGATCCCGGTGTAGTAGTCGCCCTCCTCGGCGAGGTCGGTGGGCGAGGGCCAGTCGCGGAAGGTCGGCCAGCCGCGGGTGTCGTGGGCGTGCGCCGGGGTGCCGTAGTCCAGGAAGCTCTCGACCTGGCCGTTGAAGCCCTGCTGAACGCTGGCGCAGTCGGGCAGCGCGGAGGGAATCCCGAAGGGATGCCACGGCCGGCCGCAGTGGAAGTCTCCGCCCAGGAACTCGAACGCCGTCACGTGGGTGTGGGCATCGACGGTGCCGCTGACGGTGCCCTGCGGCGCGGAGCCGGTGAACGTGGGGCCGCTGGCCTGGAGCTGGCCCTCCGGGTAGTCGGCGCAGGCGGAGGTGGGCACGGGGGTCATCGTCACGGGCACGCTCGTACCGGTGGCGGTGTCGGTGTCGGTGATGGTGAAGCCGCGGCCGGAGTCACCGTCGACACGCCACACCGTGTAGCCACTGGGCGTCGGGAACATCGCGGGCGCACTCCCCGCCCGTACGCCGAGGAAGTCGTGACCCGGGCCGTAGAGCAGGTACTGGCCCAGCGCCGTGGCCTGCATCCGGAACGGTCCCGCGTAGCGCAGCGGCGCCTGAGCAGAGGCCGAGTGGGCCAGGAAGCAGCCGCCTGCGATCGAGTACCGGTTGAAGGCCGGCACGACACGGCCTGGATGCCCGGGCGGGGGCTGGGGGCGAATGCGGTGCGTGCGGCTGCCGGCGGGGGCACCGGCGATCAGCATCGCCACGGCGAGGACCACTGTCGTCGCCATCACCAGGATTCCCCTGCGTCTGCTCACCGGCCACCTCCTCCGTGGACCCTCAGCGCAGAACACACTACTCCAGCCACATGCCGGGGGCGACGCGTACCTGCACCAGGCGCGGGCCGTCTTGCGCGGCGATGTCCTCGCGCAGCGCAGCGGTCAGCTCTTCGAGGCCCACGACATCCCGCGAAGGCACCCCGTACGCGCGCGCCACGGGGCGTCTCCACCACCGCGATCCCGTCCGCCGGCCAGGCGGCGGCCAGCGCGGCCATCGCCTCGCTGCCGCTGAGCGGATCCGCATGCGGGGGCTCCCCCGGCGCGGGACGCGGCTCGGGCGGCGTGCGGTCGGACTCCTCCGCCAGCTCCACCAGCGCTGTCAGCGCCAAGGCGACATCGCCGAGGATGGCCTCGCCCATGGGCGACCGCGCGGCCTCCCCGGGATCGTTGGTGATAGCC
>JALYYW010000080.1 GCA_030946085.1 Actinomycetota bacterium | reverse complement strand
CCGGCGGCTGGCTCGGGCGCCGCGGCGCCGCCTCGCCGGCGATCGCGTCACTGCTCTCAAGCGCCCGCACGCAGCCGACGCTGCCCGAGCTCCAGGCCGGCCGCACCGTGCTCAACCGGCTGTGGCCACTGCTCGTTTCCACCATCGGCGCGGGCGCGCTGGGTCTGGTGGCGCCCCAGGTGCCCGCCGTGGCGACGGGCTTTGCCATCATCTGGGCGCTGGCCTGGCGTCGGCAGGCGCCGGCCGTGAGGGCGATAGAGGAGCGGGATGGGGCTCGCTTCTACATCGAGCGGACCTCGCCGCTGCGACCGATCCGGTTGGTGCGCACGCCGGGCTTCCGCTCCAACCTGTTCGAGCTCAACGGCACCTCGGGGCGTCCGGGCCGGGCTCAGCGGCGAGCCTAAGCCGGGCGCGCTTGCGCATCCCGGCCAGCTCCGCCCACGGCCTGGTGTTGGCGACCGCCGCGGGCGTCAGCCAGGCCCGCCGAGCCGTCGCGATCCCGTAGCGCGCGACCGCGAATCCTCCGGTGCGGTGCGCATCGCAGTTGATAACGATCGGGACGCCCGCCGCCGCCGCCGCGCGGGCGTTGACCTCGTTGAGGTCGCGACGGTCCGGGCTGGAGTTGATCTCCAGCATCGTCCCGGTCGCGGCGGCGGCGGCGATCACCGCCTCTGCGTCGAACGCGTAGGCCGGGCGGCGCTCGATCTTGCGCCCGGACAGGTGGCCGATGGCGTCGACCAGGGGATGCTGCACGGCGCGCAGGATCCTGGCCGTCATCGCCTCCGAGGCCATGCGGAAGGAGGAGTGCACGCTGGCGATGATCCAGTCGAGCCCGGCCAGCACGTCGTCGTCGTAGTCCAGTGAGCCGTCGGGAAGAATGTTGACCTCCGATCCGGCCAGCAGCTGCATTCCCTCCACCTCGGTGCTGCGGATGGCGTCGATGTGCGCCCGCAGGCGGGACGGCGAGAGGTCCTCGCCGAACCCGAAGCTGGCGGAGTGATCGGTGATGGCCAGGTACTCGTAGCCCGCCGCGCGGGCCGCCGTGGCCATCGCCGCGATCGAGGCGGTCCCGTCCGAGGCGGTGGTGTGGCAGTGCAGGTCGCCTCGCAGCGCCCCGGGCGTGATCAGCTCGGGCAGCGTCCCGCCGGCCGCCGCCTCCAGCTCGCCGCGGTTCTCGCGCAGCTCGGGCTCGATGTAGCGCAGGCCGAGCCGGCCGTAGACCTCGGCCTCGGTGGCGCAGCGGTGGGTCTCTCCGGTGGCATCGTCCAGGACGCCGTACTCGGAGACGTGGAGGCCCGTGCGCACCGCCGCGTCGCGCAGCGCCATGTTGTGCTCCTTGGAGCCGGTGAAGTGCTGGAGCAGGTTGCCGAACTGGTCGGGAGCGACGATCTTCAGGTCCACCTTCAGGCCCGTGTGCGTGCGCATCCGCAACCCCGCCTCGGTGGGGGTGCCCGCCGACTCCACGAGCTCCAGTGCGGCCGCGGCGCGCGCCAGCGCCAGCGCGTCGGTGGCGGTGACGATCACGTCGAGGTCCTTGACACTGTCGGTCATCCGCCGCGCCGAACCGGCCAGCTCCACCCGCTCGGAGGCCGGATGGGCGCGCAGGGCGGCCACCAGCTGCTCTCCCGCGCTCAGCGCCTTGTCGAGCACCACCCGGACGCGCCGCTCCCCCGCACCGGCGGTGCTGGCCGCGGCCAGGAGCGCGTCCTCGGCTCTGGGCCCGAAGCCCTTCAGGGCGCGGATCCGGTGCTGCTCCGCGGCCTCTCGCAGCCCGGTCAGCGACTCGATGCCGAGCTCCTCCCACAGCCGCCGGGCCCGCTTGGGTCCCAGTCCCGGCAGGCGCGTGATCTCGATCAACCCCGCCGGGAACTTCGCCCGCAGGCGCGCCGCCGACGGGATCACGCCCTCGTCGGCCAGCGCCAGCACCTTCTCCTGGATCGTGGCGCCGATGCCGGGCAGCTCGGTGGCGCGGCCCTGACGAGCCAGGGCGGAGATGGAGACGGGAGCCTCCCGGACCGCCTTGGCGGCGTTGCGGTAGGCGACGATCCGGTGGATGATCGCGCCATCGAGCTCGTACAGGTCGCCGAGCTCCTCGAGCGCGGCGGCGATCTCGCCGTTGGTGGGGTCGGTCATTGTCCTGAGAGGCTAGGTTGTCGTCGCAGAGCGCGGCCCGACACGAGCGCTATACTTTTTGAAGTACACCGATCGCACGCAAGGAGCCAACATGGCAGGCACCGTCGCCGAAGTCACCGACAACAACTTCCAGGCCGAGGTAATCGAGTCAGAGGTCCCGGTGCTGGTGGACTTCTGGGCGCCGTGGTGCGGACCCTGCCGCCGGGTCGGCCCAGTGGTGGAGGAGATCGCCAAGGAGCGCGGCGAGGCGCTGAAGGTGGTCAAGCTCAACACCGACGAGAACCAGCAGACAGCGGTCCAGTACAACGTGATGTCGATCCCGACACTGATGGTGTTCCGTCACGGCCAGGTGGCCAAGACGGTGATCGGGGCCTACCCCAAGAACAAGCTCGAGGCCGAGATCGAGCCGGTGCTGGCCTGACCCCGGCGCCGTCTAGGCCAACGCCACACCCACCCGCAGCGCCAGGCCGTCGATCCGGACGGCCTGCACCTCGTCGCTGAGCGACTCGTAGCCCACCCGCACCGCCAGCGTCTCGGCGGCGAGGTACTCCTCGTGGGCACGGGCGGCGGCCAGCAGCCGCTCGTCGCCGTCCAAGGTCAGCGCGATCCGGTCGGTGATCTGCAGCCCGGCGGCGCGGCGGGCGGCCTGGACCGCGTGCACGACCTCCCGCGCCCACCCCTCGCGGCGGAGCTCGTCGTCGACCTCCAGCTCCAGCGCCACCGCGTGCGAGCCCTCGCGCTCCACTTGGTAGCCGGCCAGGGGCTTCATTGACACCAGCAGATCCTCGGCGGAGAGCTCGTGGTCGTGGCCGGAGACGTTGACGTCCACCGCGTCACCCGTGCGCAGTGCGCCGGACACGTGGCCGGGATCCAGCGCCGCCACCGCCGCCGCCACCAGCGGCATCTCCTTGCCGAAGCGCGGGCCGAGCGATCGATAGTTGGGCTTGACCTCCACCTCGCCCAGCTCGTCGGCGTCCGAGACGAACCGCAGCGTGCGCACGTTGAGCTCGTCACGCACCACGCTGCCGAGGCGCTCGATCGCCTCACGCTCGGAGCCGGTGGCCACGACGATCGCCGCCCGCAGCGGCTGGCGCACCTTGAGCTTGGCCTGGCCCCGCGCGGCCAATCCCAGGCGAACCGTCTCACGCGCGACGGCCATCGCGTGTTCCAGCTCTCGGTCGCGTTCGCCGGGCGAGGGGAAGTCGCACAGGTGCACGCTCGGCTCGCTGCCGTCCAGGTTGTCGTAGATCTCGTCGGCCAGGAAGGGGATGAACGGGGCCAGCAGCTGAGCCACCACCGTCAGGCACCGGTGCAACGTGAAGAACGCCGCCGCCTCCCCATCCCAGAAGCGCCGGCGGGAGCGGCGCACGTACCAGTTGGAGAGCTCGTCGACGAGCTCCGCGATCGCGCGCCCGGCGCCGGTGGCATCGAAGGCGTCGAGGTGCTCACGGACCGTGGCGGTGGTGGCATCCAGCCGGGAGAGCGCCCAGCGGTCCAGCTCTTCCAGGGCGCCGCTGCCGGTCGGGGCCGACGATCGCACGTCGTTGGCGTTGGCGTAGAGCACGTAGAAGCCGTAGGTGTTCCACAGCTGCAGCAGAAACTGCCGTACGGCCTCGCCGATCGTCTCCAGTGAGAAGCGGTAGCCGTCCCACGGCTGCTTGGAGGTGAAGAAGTACCAGCGCAGCGCGTCGGCGCCGTAGCGGTCGATCACCTCCCAGGGGGCGACGACGTTGCCCAGGGACTTCGACATCTTGCGACCCTGCTCGTCGAGGATCAGGCCCAGGCAGAGGACGTTTCGATAGGAGGAGCGGTCGAAGAGCAGCGTCGAGACGGCCAGCAGCGAGTAGAACCAGCCCCGGGTCTGGTCGAGCGCCTCGCAGATGAAGTCGGCGGGAAAGCGCTCCTGGAAGCGCGCATCGTCGCCGCTGCAGGCGTGGTACTGGGCAAAGGGCATCGAGCCGGAGTCAAACCACACGTCGATCACCTCGGGTACGCGTCGCATCGCCCCGCCGCACTCCGCGCAGGCGAACGTGACCTCGTCGACGAACGGGCGGTGCGGGTCGCTCAGCCGCGTGCCCGAGAGCCCCGCCAGCTCCCCCGTGGAACCGACCACGTGGATGTGCCCCTGCGCGCACCGCCACACCGGCAGCGGCGTGCCCCAGTAGCGCTCGCGGGAGAGCGCCCAGTCGACGTTGTTCTCCAGCCAGTTGCCAAAGCGCCCGTGCTTGACGTGGTCGGGGTGCCAGGTGACCGACTCGTTGGCGGCCAGCATCCGGTCCTTGACCTGGCCCGTGGCGATGTACCACGACGGCTTGGCGTAGTAGAGCAGCGGTGTTCCGCAGCGCCAGCAGTGCGGATAGGAGTGCTCGATCGTCTCCGCGCGCAGCAAGCGTCCGCGCCGTCGAAGGTCCTCGGTCAGATCCGCGTCGGCGTCCTTGACCCAGCGTCCGGCGTGGGGTCCGATCCGCTCGTCGTAGGTGCCGTCGAGGCGCACGGGGTTGACGGCCTCCAGGCCGTACTGCTGGCCGAGGCGGAAGTCGTCCTCGCCAAAGGCGATCGCGGTGTGGACGAGGCCGGTGCCC
>JALYYW010000032.1 GCA_030946085.1 Actinomycetota bacterium | reverse complement strand
CGGCCTACCAGGCCGAGCGACAGCTCACCGAGCTCGGCGAGTCCGTCGACGCTTCCTCCAAGGAGGAGATCGAGGCAGCGATCAAGGCGGTGCGTGAGTCGCTGACCGGCGAGGACGCAGCGGAGATCTCGACCCGGACCGAGGCGCTGAACGCCTCCTTCCACAAGGTCTCCGAGGCCATGTACCAGCGCGCCCAGGAGCAGGCCGCCGACGGCGCCGGCGGCGGAGCTGCGGCGGGCACCCACGGTAACGGCGCCGGTGGCGAGGACGTCGTCGATGCCGAGGTAGTCGACGAGGGAAGCCATACGTCGGGAAGCCATCATGGGTCCTGAGCGGGGAGAGGCAGGTGCGGTGACTGCCTCCTCGGAGGGTTCCCATGGCGACCCGCAGCTGGAAGACGCCACCCTGGAGGAGGGTGAGGAGCCGGAGCTCGGGCCGCAGGAGCCCGCGGCGCAGTCGAGCCCGCAGGAGCACGGTGCCCAAGTGGCACGGGACCTGGACGAGCTGTCGGCCAGGGCGGAGAAGGCCGACGAGTACCTGGAGCTGGCTCAGCGCACCAAGGCGGATTTCGAGAACTACCGCAAGCGGGCCGCGCGTGAGACCGCCGCCGCGCAGGAGCGCGGCGTCGCCAAGCTCGCGCGGGAGCTGCTGCCTGCGGTCGACAACCTTGACCGGGCGCTGGAGGCCGTGCAGGCGCAGGCGCAGGCGGGAGAGGAGGCCTCGGACTCGGTGAGCTCGGGCATCAAGCTCGTGCACGCCGACGTGGTCGCCGCGCTCTCCCGAGCGGGGATCCAGCGCTACTCGCCCCAGGGCGAGGCGTTCGACCCCCAGCATCACGAGGCCGTCGCTCAGCACCCCGTGGAGGGGGCGCAGCCGGGCACGGTCGTCGAGGTCTACCAGCGCGGCTACCGGATCGGCGACAGCGTGCTGCGTCCGGCCCGTGTCGTAGTCGCGCAGTGAATGGGTGAGTACCGATGGCCGAGCGAATTGATCCCTACCGGATCCTCGGGGTGGGCAAGAACGCCTCCGAGGACGAGATCAAGAAGGCCTACCGCAAGCTGGCGCGCCAGTACCACCCCGACCGCAACGCCGGCAACAAGCAGGCCGAGGAGCGCTTCAAGGAGATCTCGCAGGCGCACGACATCCTCTCCGATGCGGACAAGCGCAAGGCCTACGATCGGGGAAGCGGGCCGCTGGGCGGCTTCGGCGTGCCGGGCGGCTTCGACACCGGCTCCTTCGGCGGTGGCGTCGGCGACATCCTCTCCAACCTGTTCGGCGGGGCGGCCGGCGCGGCCGGGGCCGCCGCGGGGCGGGCCGGCGGCGTGCGAAGCGGACGGGCCCGCGAGGCCCGCGGGCAGGACCTGGAGACCGAGGTCTCGCTGTCCTTTGACCAGGCGGTGAGCGGCACCCAGGTGCCGCTTGCGGTTCCGACCTCACAGCCGTGCGAGACCTGCCAGGGCACCGGCGCCAAGCCGGGCACGAGCCCCAAGGTGTGCCCGGCCTGCAACGGGCGGGGCGTCGAGTCCCAGAGCCAGGGGATCTTCTCGATCTCGCAGCCCTGCTCCCGATGCCGCGGCGCCGGCACGGTGATCGACGATCCCTGCCCCACCTGCGGGGGCACCGGTGCCACCCGCAGCGTGCGGCGGCTGCGCGTCAACATCCCTGCCGGTGTTCGCGACGGCAGCCGCATCCGCCTGGCGGGCAAGGGAGAGCCCGGTCTGCGGGGAGCGCCTCCCGGCGATCTGTTCGTGATCACGCGAGTCGGTGAGTCGCAGGTGTTCAAGCGCGCCGGGGACAACCTGGAGGTGGAGGTCCCATTGACGATCCCCGAAGCGATCCGGGGGGCGGTCGTGGAGGTGCCGACGCTGAACGGCACCAAGCGGCTGCGGGTCGCGCGCGGTACCAGGCACGGCACGATCCAGCGGCTGCGCGGGGAGGGCCCGCCGCGCCCCGGCGGCAAGACGCGGGGCGACATCCACTACCGCTTCGTGATCGACGTTCCCGCCGCGCTCTCGCCCGAGCAGGACGAGGCCGTGGACAAGCTCTCCGAGGTGATGGACGGCAATCCTCGCGCCCGGCTGTTCGACGGCGCGGCCGCTGGGGGAGGATCGTGATGGGAGAGCAGCGCGACGACGACGCTGCTTCGCCGCCGCGCCTGCGAGGCTCGCTCAGGCGGGTGACGAGGACGACCACCAGCATCGAGGTCTCCTCCGACCGCGGCGTGTTCATGATCTCGGTCGCCGCCGAGCTGGCCGACATGCACCCGCAGACGCTGCGGATGTACGAGTCCAGGGGGCTGATAGAGCCCAAGCGCTCGCCCAAGGGCACGCGCCTGTACTCGCGCCAGGACGTCGAGCGTCTGCGCAGGATCCAGGCGATGACCGCCGAGCTCGGCATGAACCTCGCCGGGGTGGAGCGGGTCTTCGAGCTGGAGGAGGAGCTCGCATCGATGTCGCGCAAGGTCTCGGCGCTGCAGAAGCGCGCCCGCGAGCTGAAGGGCGAGGTGGAGCGGCTGGAGGCGGTGCGTCGCGAGCTGCGGGCCGAGATCGTCCCCTACGTGGGCGGCGGCGAGCTCATCCGCAATGCCGACCTGCAGCGCTTCCGGATCCCCGGCCGCCGCCCCGAGCGGGGGTCCTGAGCGCCGGTGGCGTCACCGCCGGCGCGGTGTGAGATCATCGCTGGCCCATGGGGTACCCACGCCGTCAGCCGCGCGCTCTGACCCGGCAGCGCTGCTGCCGGATGGTTGTGACCTTGGGAGGCCTGGCCGGTCTCTTGATCTCCTCTGCACCGGCGCCAGCCGCTACGCCCCCACCAGCACTCAGCGGCCACACCATTCAGCTCGTGGTTCCGCTGGTCGCCGACGATGCCGGCCTCCAGGGGCTGGCTCGGGCCGTCTCCACTCCCGGCTCGCCGCTGTACGGCCAGTACGAGCCGGTACCGGTGCTGGCGCAGCGCTTCGGCGCCAGCCCGTCGGTGCGGGCTCGCGCCCTCGCCTACCTGCGGGCGGCCGGGTCCGGCGACGCTCAGGTCAACGCCACCGGCATGTTCGCCGAGGCCACGCTGACCGTGGCCCAGGCCGAGCGCGCCTTTGGCACCCAGCTCGCGAGCTTTGCCTCCGGGGCTTCGGGCGCCACCTACCTGGCCCCGGTTGCCCACGGGCGCGCCAGCGCCGCCGGTGTCAGCGTTCCGCCGGCCCTGCGCGGCGTCGCCACCGGCGTCGTCGGACTTGACCCCCGGCGGCTGGCCGGCGGCGCCTCTGGCCCCGCCCACCGCTCCGGCGGTGGGGGGCGGCGTGGTGAACGCACCGGCGAGGGAAGGGCCCACGCCGCCGCCGGACAGCCCTTCTCGCTGGTGCCGAGGACCGGCACCCCGGCGGGTTGCCAGGCCGCCCAGGCCACCGGCGGCTTCACTCCCAACCAGTACCTGGACGCCTACGGCTACTCCCCGTTGCGCCAGGCGGGTCTGGCCGGTCGGGGCCAGCGAGTGGCGTTGATCGAGATCGACGGCTTCCGGTACTCGGACCTGAGGAGCTTCGCCCGCTGCTTCGGGCTGCGCATCCCCCGGCTCTCCGTGTTCTACCTCGGCTCTCGCCGCGCGCTCCCTCCCGGGGGCGAGACCACCCTGGATCTGGAGGTGCTCGATTCCGCCGCACCCGGACTGGACGCGATCCAGGTCTACGAGAACAGTGGCAACGCCGCGCAGGTGATCAGATCCTTGGCCCTGCCGCTGTTGGTTCCCGGCGCCAAGCCGCAGGTCGTCTCGGCCTCGTTTGGGCTGTGCGAGCCGTTCCTGGCGCGCTCCTTCGGCAGGGCCGGGATCCTGTCGCTGGAGCGGGACGTCGAGCTCGCCGCCGCCACCGGGATCACGGTGGTCTCGGCCTCCGGGGACCAAGGCTCCGCCGGCTGCGTGGGCCAGAAGGGAAGACCGCTGGACGGGTTGGCGGTGGAGTACCCGGCCTCCTCGCCCTTCGTCACCGGGGTGGGCGGCACCAACCTGTTGCTCTCACCGACCAACGCGATCCGGGGGCAGGTGGTTTGGAACGACACCCGTCTGCAGCTTGCCGCCGGCGGGGGCGGCTTCAGTGGCCTGTTCGCCACGCCGGCCTACCAGAAGGTGGTGGTGAGCGGGGCCCGGCGCGTCGTGCCCGACGTGTCTATGCTCGCCGACCTCGCCCCCGGTTACGCGGTCTACTGCTCCGCCCGGGACTGCAAGGGCCGCCATCACTGGCGCACCGTCGGCGGCACCAGCGCCGCCGCCCCCCTGCTCGCCGGCGGGGTCGCCCTCGTCGACCAGGACCTCCACCGCCACCAGCGCCAGTTCCTCGGTTTCATGAACCCGCTGCTGTACTCGATCGGCGGCTCGCCGGACCCGTTTGCCGTGTTCTCCGACGTCACCGCGTTCGGCAACGACGTGGGGCCCTACATCCCCGGCTCGGGGGGCAAGCCGCTGGGCTGCTGCAGCGCGCATGCCGGCTTCGACGCTGCCTCCGGCTTCGGGAGCGTCAAGCTCACCGCCCTCGACGCCGTGGCCGAGGCCGTACTGCCGCGCACCGGCGACATCTCGGTCTCGATCCCCCGTGGGCAACACCCGCTCCGCCGGCGGGCGCTGCGGGCCAGGGTGCACTGCTCCCTGGGCTGCACCGCCTACGCCTTTGCCCTGGTGAGCTACGGCACGGGCGAGATCAGCGCCAGGTCCGCCCGGCAGCGCTTAGCCCGGCGCGGGACCCGGATCCTGTCGATCCGCTTCTCAGCGCGACAGCGGAGCCGGCTGCGTGCGGCGCTGGCGAGCGGGCACCGGGTCGAGGCCGAGGTGTTCGCGGTGGAGATCGGAGCCCGGGGAGAAGCGGCCAAGGTCACCGCCGGCCGGGTCGCGCGGATCACCAGCTAGCGCGGACCGCGAAAGCGGGCGGGGGTGCAAGGCGCACGTTGGCCTGGTAGAGACGCCCGCGACCGGCGAGCCTCACCACCACCGCGGGCGTCGCTGGGCACCACGCTTCTGGACACCTTGCGCCCGCGCCCAGTGACGCTGCTGTCCTCCCCGACCATCCCACCAGGTCATGGACTGAGCACAACCGCGCTCCCGGCTCGCGATCGACCCCCAGACGCAGATCGCGCAAGAACCCATCCGCCGCACCCACGAGCGCGCAGCCAGAGTCCACCACCGTCCAGTACACCAGACCGCCAGGCGGCACCCCCCGCAACGGCCACAGCCGTGCTCGAAAGGCAGCGACACCGCCACCGAGGTGCGAGAGCCGCCCCCGTCGCCACCCTATGGCCGGCCGTGGACGACGGGTTCCTTCCGCGTCGCGCGCCCGCCGACGACCCTCCAGCTCGGCCCTCGGGCCTTCGCTTCCGGCTCGACGGCGGCGTCCCTGCTGACACCGGTCACCTCGGTGACAGGAGCACAAAGCCGTCACCCGCAAGGCGCACATCACCATCCCGGCGCGTGGTTCGAAGCGCTTCATGGACGGCACGAAAGTGCGTCGTTCATCGTCTGCCAGGCTTGGCCTCGCGACCGACGGCGAATTGTGCCCTCGCTGCTGCGGTGAGGACGGCGCCACTTGAAGCCGTGACCGGAGCCGCCGCGCTGATTGACGAGATCGCCGCACGACTGAGAACCCAATTGGGCTACGACAAGCAGGTCGCACCGTCGATGGGGGAGAGCTGTCCACTCGACCCTGGTCTAGTCCGAAGGTCTAGTGCGCGGGCGCTGTTTGCCGGCTGTCATGATGGGACCGATGGAGCGGGAGGTTCTCGATCGCATCGCCGCCGTCGAACGCAGGCTTGTCGATCTCGTCGATGCGTACGCGGGGCGCGTCTACCCAGCGATCCACTAACGCGGGTTAGGTTGGCTCTTTGCGTGGACGGCGACGCTCGATCGTCTCACGCAATTCCGCTTCGTCTTCTCCGAGGTCTGTGAGCAGCAGGTCGATCCCGGCGTCGGCGAGCAGAACCGCGGTCTGCTCGTCGCTGCTGAGCGCGAGCAACAGATCGCGGACGTCGATCTCCGAGCGCCCGTCATCCAGCGCTCGCGCGGCGGCGACCATCAACAGCCTGCGGACACGCGGACTGGGGATGGCCCGGATGTTGGTTCGCGGGACGGAGATGGATCCGCTCGCAACCGTTGCTGGCGTGCTCCCTTCGACGGCGGCCAATCGCCGCGGCGGCGGCACGCCGGGATCAGGGAGCATGCGGATCACCTCTTTGCGGATCCTCTCCGAGGCGGCACCGAAGTCGAGCAGGACGCGCGCCGCGACGCCTTCGCTCTCGCGCGCCAGGCCGAGCAGGATGTGTTCGGTGCCGATGTAGTTGTGGTCGAGGATCAGCGCTTCACGCAGCGCCAGCTCCAGGATCTTCTTCGCCCGCGGGGTGAACGGGATCTGCCCCGAGGTGACCACCTCCTCGCCCGAGCCCACGATCCGCACGACCTGCGCGCGCACGCGCTCGACCGTGATGTCCAGGGACTCGAGCACACGAGCCGCCAGCCCCTCCTCTTCCCGCAGCAGGCCGAGCAGGATGTGCTCGGTGCCGATGTAGTTGTGCTTGAGCGTCCGCGCGTCTTCCTGGGCCAGCACGATGACATGGCGGGCACGCTCTGTGAATCGCTCAAACAGGCGCCAAGCATCGCACCGTTGCGAGCTGTCCGCAACGGGGCGGAGAGCTCCCTTGATCGGCGACGGGCAGGCCGCCAGCGATCTCTGCGCTACGTGCCCGCCAACTCCACGCTCACGGCGGCGCACTCCTCGCTTGCGTTGACCGCGTCGACGCGTCCCGGCCCCCAAACGGCTTACTGCCATTGCGAGATCGGTGGTCGATGCGCCTTGCGGGGGTTCAGATGATCGAAGACGCTGCGGCCCGTCAGCGAAGCTGAGTTGCCTGGGTCCGGCTATCGTGGCGCCATGGTTCTCGCTGCTGGCGTTCGGACGCTGGGCGTCGAGTCCCGGATCCCGCCCTCCGCTTCGGAGATGAGTCACCCAGGGGCGCGTCGCCGGGACCCCGTTTCTTGTGGCTCGACGAGAAGCCAGCCTTCGAGCTCAGCTTCTGGTGTGGGACCTCCGAAGATCAGGTCGCGACGTGGGGAAGTAGTCGCCCGACTCGAACGGATGGACCCTGCCCGTTTCTACTCAGGCGGCTCGTATCGACTCGTTCGGGGGCTTCCTGAGTACCCTCAGACGCGCTACTACCGGACCTTCGAGACACCTGTCGACGCCGATGCGCACATGTTCGAGTTCATCGTCCCGATGGTTCCGCCCTCATGGAACGAACCCGCACGCATCCAGCAGCACCGCGCGCGCTTGAGAACCTCGTCCCGCCCGACTGCCGTCGCGGTCTCGACCCCTTGACGTCTGCCAGCCGGCCAACATTGACGACGAACGCCGCGACGACGAGGACTACTTCGCGCACTCGGCGCTCACGGACTTCCTGCTCGATCGGCACCACAAAGTTGATGTCGCAGGCCCGACGATGAAGTCGATGCAACTCCTCTCGCTCCTGTCCGTGGAGGCCAGCCTCGCGAGCGAGAACCAAATCGGACGCGTCCCGGAGCCTCGATCCAGATCCCCACAGACGCGCAGCCGTCCAGCCTGAACTGAAGGGGTCACGGTCTGACACGCGCGTCGGTGCACTGGTGGTGGCTTGACGCAAGATCCCCTTCCCCGCCCTCACCGCCTCAGCTCAGCGCCTGGTTGTGATCGTGCTCGGTGCGCGTTGCCCGGTGTGGGTGCGGGGCCTGACGGTGCACAGGGGGAGTTGAACCCCCAGCGCGGAGCCCCTCGCGCGACCAGGATGCAACTTTCGGGCAGTTGCCGCCGTGGCGCTC
>JALYYW010000071.1 GCA_030946085.1 Actinomycetota bacterium | reverse complement strand
GAGCGGCTCAGCCGGCGACATCCGCGCCCGCGCCGCGACCAGCTCCGGCGCCGGCTGACGGCGCGCTCGAGCTGATCGGCTACCTGCTGGCCTCCGAGACGGTGCAGCATCTCTCCGCTATCGACCTGAGCGCCGCCACCGGCTGGCAGCGAGCTCCGGGGCGCGTGCTGGCGCTCGGTCGCGACGGCATGCGAGTCGACCCTCGGCTGGTGAGGGCCCTGGAGGAGGCTGGAAGCGCCGTGACGGTTGCCGAGGGTGCCGGGTACGGCGAGCTCACCACCGATCCTCAGCAGTCGCGCCCACCGCGGGAGACGATCGCCCGGACGATCAGCTGGCTTGCCGAGCAGGCGCAAGGCGAGTCCTCGGAGGATGCGCTCGGGACCGTGCCAGCGACCCGCCCACAGGTGGAGCGTGACCACCTCCAGCTGCGTCAGGACGGAGTCCTGCTCAGGGAGACGCCGCTTCAGCTGCTTTGCGGCGCCCGCCGCCTCTTTGCCATCTCGACCGAGCCCGCCGGCGGGGGGCGCGAGGACATCTGTGCGGTGTTCCTCAACGCGGGAGCCCAGCGTCACATCGGACCCAATCGCAACTGGGTGGAGACCGCGCGGCGCTGGGCCGCCCGCGGGGTCTGCACCGTGCGCGTCGACCTCCAGAGCATCGGCGACTCCGAGGGGGAGGACACCGAACGGCTGACCGAGGTCAACCTCTACGAACGCGATCGCGTCGAGCAGGCGCTCGCGGTCCTGGAGCAGCTGCGAGCGGCACAGCCGGGGCGACGCTTCGTGCTCGTCGGGCTCTGCTCGGGCGCCTACTGGGCGCTGCACGCCGCCATGACGGATTCGTCGGTGGCCGCGGCGTTGCTGATCAACCTCTACGCGTTCACCTGGAGCGCCACGTTGGTCGCCGAGCGTGACCGGCGAGCCGCGGCGCGGGCGCTGCGCGGCGGCTTCGCCGAGCGCCTTCGCTCCGGCGGCTTCCGCCGGGAGCTGCTGATCCGGGGGATCCGCAGCTTCAAGCCCGGCCGAGCGCACCTGCTGGCCAGACGCAACGAGCGTGCGCAAGCGCCGCAGGTCGCCACCACGCTCGACCACTTGCGTGACCAGGACACCCAGATCCTCTTTCTGCTGGGCAAGCGCGAGCCGCTCTACGGCCAGCTGGAGCACCAGGGCCACCTCAGCCATCTGGATCGCTGGCCGAACGTGACCGTGGAGCGGATCCCGCTGCAGGACCACATCTTCAGGGCCCTGTGGTCCCAGCGCTTCGTGCACGAGCGCCTCGACGCCGCGCTCGATCGCCTGCTGGCCCAGCGGCCCGTCGCGCCGGCCGGCGTCCCGCAAGGCGATCTCCCTCGCCCGGCGGGAATCCTGCCGGCACTCTGATCCTCAGGCGCCGCCCCCGGTCTGGGATAATGTGCTTCTGGCCGCGCCGATCACCGATCCGGGAACCGCGAACCGGCGCGTCTGGGCGCAGGGACGTTACCTGCGCGCCTACGCGACCCAGGAGCTGCGCCCGGTCGAGGCTGCGATCATGGCGCGCCATCGAGAGCGCCTGTCGGGGCGTGTCCTGGAGGCTGGGGTCGGCGCGGGCCGGATCGCGGGTCATCTGATTAAGCTCGCCGACGAGCTCTACGGCATCGACCTTTCGTGGAGAATGATCGAGGAGTGTCGCCGCCGCTACCCGGAGGCCACGTTCCTGGAGGGCGACATCAGCGACCTCTCGCACTTTCCCGACGGCACCCTGGATGCGCTGTGGGCCGGCTGCAACCTCCTGGACATCTTCGACGACGCCGAACGCAGGTCGACCCTGAGGGAGATCCATCGCGTGCTGGCACCCGGCGGCCTGCTCGTGATGTCCTCCCACAACCGCGCCTATCTGTCGCGCATCCCGGGACCGCTGTACGTGCGCACGAGCAGCATGCTCCGCTTCCTTCTGGACGTGCTGCGGGTGCCGCGGTCGCTGTGGCGCCGCTGGCGATTGGGCCGGCTTGAACAGGAGCATCCCGACTACGCGATCGTCAACGACGACGCCCACGGGTACGCGCTCGTCCACTACTACACGATGGTGCCGGCGCAGGTTCGCCAGCTGGGGCAGGAGGGCTTCCGGACGCTGGAGTGCCTCGACCTCACCGGACGCCCCCTGGCGGCCGGTGAGACCGCCCCGGAATGCGTGGAGCTCCACTACGTGGCGGTCGCGCTATGACCTGGTGCGCCGGAGCGCCGCCGCTCTCGGTGGGGATCGACCTCGTTGAGGTGGCCGACGTGGAGGAGTCGCTGCGCGTTCACGGACGGCGCTACCTGAACCGGGTGTTCGATCAGCAGGAGCAGCGCGCCTACGGCCGGGATGCGGGGCGGCTGGCGAGCTGCCTCGCTGTCAAGGAGGCGACGGTGAAGGCGCTGGCGCCCGACGCCGACGATGCCCTCGGCTGGCGCGAGATCGGCCTGCGCGGGGATACCCGCGTTCCAGCGGTGGAGCTGAGCGGCGCGGCCGCCCTGCTGGCGCAGCGGGTCGGCGTGCGGGAGCTGGAGGTGGCGCTCTCCCGCGACCGTGAGCATGCCTGTGCGGTGGTCATCGCCGAGCTGGTGCGCTAATGGAGGAGGGAGATGAGGCCGATACCCGCACCATGCTCACCGAGCATGCGCCAGACGCCCCCCCGCCGGCCGGCGCCGGCCTGGAAGCCGAGATCCGTGGTGTGCTTGCCGATCACGCTCGCCTGCCCGTCGACGTCGGCACGCTGCACCCCGGCGACGACCTCTTCCAGGCGGGTATGAGCTCGCACGCGAGCGTCAACGTGATGCTCGCCCTGGAGGACACCTTCGACCTGGAGTTTCCCGACGAGATGCTCAAGCGCAGCGTGTTCGCGAGCATCGCCGCAATGGCCTCCGCGATTGCCCACCTCCAGGGGCAGGCGCGATGACCGTCGCCGTGGACCAGGATCGCGACTTCCTGGACTCCGTCGGACGCATCGCCGGCGAGGTCGCCGCAGCGCACGCCGCGGAGGTCGACCGCGACGCCCGCTTCCCGCGTGAGGCGCTCGACGCGCTGCGCGAGTCCGGCGCGCTGGCGGCGCTCGTGCCCGCCGAGCTCGGCGGCGGCGGAGTCGCCCTGGAGTCGGTGGCCGGGGCCTGCTACGAGCTGGGTCAGCGCTGCGCGTCAGCCGCGATGGTGTTCGCGATGCACCAGATCCAGGTGGCCACGATCGTTCGCCACCTGGAGCCGGGATCCTGGTTTGAGGAGTATCTGCGGGACCTGGCCGCCAACGGAAGGCTGATCGCGTCGGTGACATCCGAGATCGGCACCGGCGGCGACATGGGCCGCTCGATCGCCGGCGTGAGCCCGGCCCAGGATGGCTGGCTGACCTTCCAGAAGCAGGCCCCGACCGTCAGCTACGGCGCCCAGGCCGACGATCTGCTCACCACCGTCCGCCGCAGCGAGGAGGCCGAGCAGAGCGACCAGGTGCTGGTCCTCAGCCACGCGTCCGAGACCGAGCTGGAGCCGGCTGGCAGCTGGGACACGCTGGGCATGCGCGGCACCTGCTCGCCGGGGTTCGTCGTGCGCTCCCGCTTCCGGGAGGAGCAGATCCTCCGAGCGCCGTTCTCGACCGTGATGAACGAGTCGATCGTGCCGCTCTCGCACATCCTGTGGTCGCACGTGTGGCTGGGGATCGCCACCGACGCCTTCGAGCGTGGCCGAGCCTTCGTGCGCGCCTCGGCTCGCCGTTCCCCGGGGGCCCCGGTGCCCGCCGCCAGCGGCCTGTCCCGCGTGATGGCGGAGCTGACGCTGCTGCGAGGCGAGGTCCATTCGGCACTGCACGAGTTCACTACCGCCAGCGCGGAGCCGGGACGTGAGAGCCTGTCGACGATGCGATCGGTGCTCCGCTTCAACAGCCTCAAGCTGGCCGCCTCCGAGCAGGCGCCGCGGGTATGCGCCGGAGTGCTGGAGACGATCGGGATCATGGCCTACAAGAACGACTCGCCGTTCGGTGTCGGCCGCCACCTGCGGGACTCGCTGTCGGCGCGGTTGATGGTGGCCAACGAGCGGATCCACTCGATCGACGCCGGGCTGCTGATGATCGCCAAGGAGGTCTAGTCGGTGGCCGCGGGCCGGGTGGGCGCGCGCGCCGGGACCGAGGACCAGGTGCGGTTCCTGGAGGAGCTGTTCGCCCACGGGCTGCTGATCGCCTCCGGTGTGCCGGGGCTCTATGGCCACGGGTCCGTGTTCGAGGAGATCCGTGACCGCCTGGACACGCTGCTCAGCCGCGAGGCGGCGGCCGGCGGCGCCCAACGGCTGCGCTTCCCGCCGCTGCTGCCCCGCCGTCAGCTGGAGTCCAGCGGCTACCTGCACTCGTTCCCGCATCTGGCCGGCAGCGTGTACGCCTTTCACGGTGGGGAAGCCGAGGCGTCGCTGACCGCCGAGCGCGCCAGCGGGCACGAGGACTGGGGCGAGTTCATGGAGATGACCGACCTGGCCCTGATGCCGGCTGCCTGCTACCCGGTGTACCCCGCCATCGCCGCCCGCGGACGGCTTGCACCCGGCGGGGTGTTCGTCGATGCCGGCGGCTCCTGGGTGTTCCGGCACGAGCCCTCCCAGGACCCGGCGCGGCGGCAGATGTTCCACCAGCATGAGCTGGTGCGGATCGGAGAGCCCGAGACGGTGCTGGACTGGCGCGACGAGTGGGCCCAGCGGGGACTGGAGCTGCTGCGCGTGCTGGGGCTGGAGGCCACGCTGGACAATGCCAACGACCCGTTCTTCGGCCGCAAGGGCCGGATGCTGGCGGCAAACCAGCGTGCCGGCGCCCTGAAGCTGGAGCTGCTGGTCCAGATCACCGGACCCGAGTCCACCGCCATGGCCTCCTTCAACCACCACCTTGACCACTTCGGCAGCACCTACGGAATCGAGCTCGCCGATGGCGCCACCGCGCACACCGCCTGCCTGGGCTTCGGTCACGAGCGGATCGTGCTGGCCCTGCTGCACGCGCACGGGTTGGACCCGGCGAGCTGGCCCGACGGCGTGCGCGGGCGGCTGTGGTCCTCGTGAGCACCCCCGTCTCGCACCGGCTCCGGAGCCTGTCCGGCAGCGACCCCGACGCCTACCGCCCCCACCCCCTGCACGGCGAGGGCCGGACCTACGTAGAGACCAACTGCTACGCCGACGTGATCGTCGAGCTGCTGCACGGATGCGGCTACGAGCCGCTGGCGGCCTTTGCGCATCTCGTGAGGTTGGACTTCGAGGGCGACCAGTGGACGTTCTTCAAGCCCCCGCCCGGAGACCTGGAGGCGCTCTACGGCATCGACATCCACGAGATGCAGCCCTACCGGGCGCTGCCCGTGCAGATCGCCGAGCAGCTGGAGGCGGGACGGTCGGTAATCGTCGAGCTCGACGCGTGGTACCTGCCCGACACCGCCAGCACCAGCTACCGTCGCGAGCACGTGAAGACCTCGGTGGCGGCCGAGGCCATCGACCCCGAGGCGGAGCTGCTGCGCTACTTCCACAACACCGGCCTGCACGAGCTCGCCGGAGAGGACTTCCGGGGTGTGTTTCGCATCGGCGACTTCTCGCCGGACGTGCTCCCGCCCTATACCGAGCTGGTCCGCTTCGACGCCGGCCCCAGGCTGGAGGGCGAGGCGCTGCGTGAAGCCTCGGCGCGGACGCTCCGCCACCACCTGGCCGCCCGCCCGCCGGGCAACCCGTTTAAGCGCTTCGCCGACGCGCTGGCGCGCGAGCTGCCGCTGCTCCTGGAGCAGGACCTGGCCCAGTACCACGCCTACGCCTTTGCGACGGCGCGGATGGCGGGATCGGGATTCGAGCTCGTCGCCGACTACGCCCGCTGGCTGCTCGGCGAGGAGGGGGAGGGGGCCGCGGCCGCCTTTGCGCAGGTCGTCTCCGGCTGCAAGGCGCTGTCGTTCAAGCTCGCGCGCCGCCGGGCCTTTGAGCCCGCGCCGCTGGTGGAGCGGATGGGGGAGGCGTGGCAGCGGGGGGTCGGGGAGCTGGACCTGGCGGTGGGGTGATCGGCGGCGAGCCCACCACCCAGCTCACCGGCGGCTGGGAGCTGGCGGGGACCGAGCCGGGGGCGCTGAGCGCTCCGCCGCTTCCCACGGAGCTCGATTGGATCCCGGCGGAGGTCCCGGGCACGGTGGCGGCTGCGCTGGGCGCCGCCGGGCTCCCGGTGGAGCGCTTGGACGAGCGGGATTGGTGGTTTCGCACGCGCTTCACCACCGAGCCGGTGGGGGAGGGGGAGCAGCTGGTGCTGCGCCTGGGCGGGCTGGCGACGGTGGCCGAGGCCTACCTGGACGGAGAGCCGCTCCTGCGCAGCGACTCGATGTTCGCCGCTCACGAAGTCGACGTCTCCGATCTCTGCGGGCGCTCTGAGTCCGCACACGAACTGCTGATCTGCGCCCGCGCCCTGGCTCCGCTGCTCGCCCAGCGACGGCGTCCGCGCGCCCGGTGGCGCACGCGCCTGGTCAGCAGCGGCAACCTGCGCTTCTTTCGCACGATGCTGCTCGGCCGCTCCCCTGGGTTCGCCCCCGGCCCGGCGGTGGTGGGGCCGTGGCGCCCGGTCTCGCTGGACCGCCGCCGGCTGGCGTGCGTGGCGGAGTTGGCGCTGCGCGCCCGGGTGCAGGGCGGTGACGGGGTGGTGCAGGTGCGCGGACGGCTGCGGGCGCTGCACCCGGCGCGGCCCGTCCGCGCGGCGAGCCTGGTGCTGGCCGCGGCGGGCAGGGAGCACCGTGGCGTCCTGGAGCTCTCCGAGACGGGGGAGCTCTCCGGCGAGCTGCGGGTCGCCGATCCCCGCCGGTGGTGGCCGCACACCCACGGCGAGCCCGCGCTCTACGACGCGACGCTGAGGCTGGAGATCGCCGGCGAGTCGCTGGCGCTCCCCGCCGGCCGGGTCGGCTTTCGCACCCTCCAGGGCGCCGAGGAGCTGGAGCAGCGGGGTCTCGATCTGCGGATCAACGGTGTGCCGGTGTTCGCCCGCGGCGCGGTCTGGACCCCACTCAGCCTGGAGCGCCCCCACGCCCCGCGGGACGCTCTGCGCGCGGTGCTGCAGAGGGTGCGCGACGCCGGGATGAACATGCTGCGGGTGCCCGGCATCGCCTGCTACGAGAGCGAGGACTTCTACGACCTCTGCGACGAGCTCGGGATCCTCGTCTGGCAGGACTTCATGTTCGCCAACCTCGACTACCCGGAGGCCGACCGGGAGTTCATGAAGGTGGTCGAGGCAGAGGTCCGGGGGGTGATGGCCGAGCTGGGCCACCGTCCCAGCCTGAGCGTGCTCTGTGGCGGCAGCGAGGTGGCCCAGCAGGTGGCGATGCTGGGGCTGGATCCGGCGCTGGCCTCGGGCCCGCTCTACGGGGAGCTGCTGCCACAGGTCGTCGCACAGGCCGAGGTCGATGCCCCCTACGTGCCCTCGGCCCCCTGGGGTGGCGAGCTGCCGTTCCGACCCGACCGCGGGATCGCCAACTACTACGGCGTCGGCGCCTACCGCCGGGAGCTGGAGGACGCCAGGCGGGCCGAGGTCAAGTTCGCCGCCGAGTGCCTGGCGTTTGCCAACGTGCCCGACGAGGCCGCGCTCCAGGCGCTCGGCGTGCCTGGGAACCTGGTCACACACCATCCGGCGTGGAAGGCGGGCGTGCCCCGCGACGTAGGGGCGGGCTGGGACTTCGAAGATGTGCGCGACCACTACCTGCGCCGGCTCTTCGACGTCGATCCCGCGGCGCTGCGCTGGAGCGATCACGATCGCTACCTGGAGCTCTCACGCGCGGTCACCGGCGAGGTGATGGCGGAGGTCTTCGGCGAGTGGCGGCGGCCGCAGTCGGGCTGTGGCGGTGGCCTCGTGCTGTGGCTCACGGACCAGCGGCCGGGGGCGGGCTGGGGGATCCTCGACCACCGGGGGGAGCCGAAGGTGGCCCTGCACCACCTCAGCCGCGTCCTGGCCCCGGTGGCGGTGTGGAGCACCGACGAGGGACTCGGCGGGATCGTCGCGCAGGTGGCCAACGACCGCGCCACGCATCTGCGGGCCACGCTGCGGGTGGCGCTCTACCGGGACCTGGAGCAGTGCGTGGAGGAGGCCTCACAGAAGGTGGAGCTGGAGCCCCACTGCGCCTGCTCGCTGAACCTGGAGACCGTGCTCGGGCGCTTTGTCGACGTCGGCTGGGCCTATCGCTTCGGCCCGCCCGGACAGGATCTGGTGGTGCTCAGCCTGGAGCGCGCCGGCGAGCCGCCCGAGGTGCTGGGTCAGGCCTTCCGCCTGCCCGTCGGGCGCCCGACGGGCCGGG
>JALYYW010000002.1 GCA_030946085.1 Actinomycetota bacterium | reverse complement strand
GCCCGGCGCCGTGATCGGCGTTCCTGACGCCCTGCCGGGGTGCAGCGAGGCCGCCTGCGAGCGCTTTGCCCGCGCCGCCGCGCGGCTGCGGGGCGCCGGTCACACGCTCGTGGAGGTGGACATCGAGCCGTTCCTGGCCGCCGGACGGCTGCTCTACGAAGGCGCCTTCGTCGCCGAGCGCTACGCCGCGGTGGGAAGCTTCGTCAAGCGCCATCCGCACGAGGTCGATGCCACCGTGGGCGCGATCATCAGCCGTGCCGGCGGTATCGCCGCCTCCGACCTGGTGGCCGACGGCGAGCGGCTGGAGCATCTGCGGGTGCAGGCCGAGGCGGCGCTGGCGGGTGCGCATGCGCTGCTGGTGCCGACCACCACCGCCCAGCCCCGGATCGACGACGTCGGCGCCGACCCGCTCGGCGTCAACGCCCGGCTGGGCACCTACACCAACTGCGCGAACCTCCTCGATCTATGCGCCGTGGCCGTGCCCGCGGGGGAGGCTGATGGCGGCTGCTTCGGCGTCACGCTGCTGGGCCGTGCCTTCGCCGACGCGCTGGTGGCGGAGCTGGCCGCCGACCTGATGCCGAGCGATGACGATGGGCGCAGGGCGCCCGGGCCGGCGCTGAGCCCACCTCGAGTGGAGCTGTTCGTGGTCGGTGCCCACCGCCTCGGCCAGCCGCTCAACGCGGAGCTGACCGCCCGCGGGGCGCGGATGCTGCACGCGATCGCCACGGCGCCCGAATACCGCCTCCACCGCCTGCTCACGGACCCGCCCAAGCCGGGATTGCTGCGCGTGGAGCACGGCGGCGCCAGCGTCGAGGGTGAGCTGTGGGCGCTGCCGCCGGCAGGCTTGGCCGAGCTCGTGGCCGCACTACCCGCGCCGATGGCGCTGGGGCGCGTCCGGCTGGGTGACGGCAGCGAGCCGATCGGCTTCCTGTGCGAGCCGGCGGCACTGGAGGGGACCGAGGACATCACCGCCTGGGGCAGCTGGACGACCTACCGGCAGCTCGCGGGAGTCTGAGGGTCGGCTCAACCTACGCCCGTGTGTACCCCTGGCCGGGCCGGGTCGCGCTGGAGCTCGGCCTGAGCCACGCAGATCGCGTCGGTCGACTGGCGCTGCTGGCCCCCTCGATGGCGTGGCTGCGCCCCCGGCCCTGGGCGCCGCTGCTGCGGCTGGTCGCCCCGCAGCTCGGTCTGATCCAGCCCGCGCCGCGGCCGGTGGTGGAGGCGATCGTCAACCGCGTCGTGCCCGCGGCCGACGACGAATGGACGGCGGCCGGCATCGACGAGTTCCTGCGCTCCTACCTCACCCCCAGGGGGCGGGCCGCGTGCTACACCGCGGCGCGGAACATCTACCTGGAGGAGCCCACGGACCCAATGGCTTCTGGACCCGCCTGCCGGGGCTGCGCGCCGAGAGCCTGTTCGTGTGGGGGCGGCGTGACCCGCTGGTGCCGATCCGCTTCGCACGGCACGTGCGGGAGGCGCTGCCCGGCGCCGAGCACCTGGAGCTACCCTCTGGTCACGTGCCCCAGCTGGAGCGACCGCGGGAGACCCACGACGCGATCCGGCGCTTCTTCGCCCGACCGCAAACGGCGCGCCAGCGGGCCCGTGCCGCCGCAAGGTAGTCATGGCCGCGCCCGCATCCAGCCCTCGGCGCGGCTCGGCGGAGTTCGAGCACGACCAGGCGCTGCTGACCGGAATCCTGCGTGAGGTGGTTCAGGGCAGCGCGGGAGCGCCGGCGCTGGAGCTGCTGGACCGTGCCGTCGTGCTCGGGCGCCAGGCGCGGCTCGGCGACGACGGCGCCGCCGAGGAGCTCGCGAGCCTCGTCAGGGGGCTTGACGCGGAGCGGATCGAGGTGCTCGTCCGCTCGCTGACGCGGTGGTTCCAGCTCGTCAACCTGGCCGAGGACAACGAACGGGTCCGGCGCCTGCGGGCGCGCGACCGTCGAGCGGAAGGAGGGCCTCGCCCGGGATCGCTGCGTGACGTGGTGGCGAGACTGCGTCAGCGCGGCACGGGCGCCGAGGAGCTCCAGCGGATCCTGCGCGGAGCTGAGCTGCGCCTGGTCATGACCGCGCACCCCACCGAGTCCCGGCGGCGCACCACGATCGACAAGCTCGGCCGCGTCTTCGGTGTCCTGCGTGAGCTCGACGGCACCGTTGATGCCGACGCCGCGGAGGCCCGGCGACGTCTGGCCGCGACGATCCAGGAGCTGTGGGGCTCCGAGGACCTGCGCTCGTTCTCGCTGAGCGTCAGCGACGAGGTCAAGGGCGGCCTCATCCACTTCACCTCGACGCTCGCGGCCACCGTGCCGCGGATCTACCGGGACCTGGAGCAGGCGCTGCGCGAGCACTACCCGGAGACGAGGCTGGAGGTGCCGCCCCTGCTGAGCTTCGGGTCCTGGATCGGGGGCGATAGAGACGGCAATCCGCTCGTGCGCCCAGAGACCACGGTGGAGGCGCTGGAGCTGATGCGCGAAGCCTGCCTGCGCATGCTCGAGGCTCGGCTGGAGATGCTCGCGGGGCGCCTCTCGCTCTCCGAGCGACTCACCGGCGCGGCGCCGGAGCTTCAGCCGATTCTCTGCGCCGGTGCGGGGGACTTCCCGGAGCTCGCCGAGCAGCTGGCGGCGATCAACGCCGAGGAGCCCTACCGGCGGGCGCTCACCTTCATGCGCGAGCGGGTGCGAGCGACCCGCCGACGAGCGCCGCACAGCTATTCGGATCCCTCCGAGCTCCTGGCCGACCTGCGGGGGGTGGAGCGCTCCCTGTCACGGCCCGCGGGCGAGCTGACCGCGGGAGGCGACCTGCGCGACGTGATCCGTCAGCTGGAGGTGTTCGGCTTCCAGTACGCCCAACTCGACATCCGTGAGCACGTCAAGGTGCACCGGTGCTCGCTGGAGGAGATCTTCGCCGCACTGGGAATCTGCGAGCGCTACGGCGAGCTCTCCGAGGCGAAGCGAACCGAGCTCCTGTGCGCCCACATCGCCGATCGCCGGCCGCTGGTCCCGGCCGATATCAGTGGCTTCAGCGACGACACCCGGGAGCTGATCGAGACCTTCCGCATGCTGCACGACACGCTCACCGCCCCCCACCCGGGAGCGGTGCGCAGCTACATCGTCTCGGGCACCGAGGCGCCCGCCGACCTGCTGGAGGTCCTGCTGCTGATGAAGGAGACGAGCCTCTGCCGCGCCGGCGGCGAGGGCGCACGCCTGCGGATCGTGCCGCTGTTCGAGGCCGGCGCGACGCTGGCGGCGGCCCCCGAGACGATGGCGAGGCTGCTGGCGACGCCCGTCTACCGGGAGGCGCTGCGGGCGGTGGGCGACGAGCAGGAGGTCATGATCGGCTATTCGGACTCCAACAAGGACGTCGGCTACGTGGCCTCCGGCTGGGCCGCCTACCGCGCCCAGGTGCAGATCGCCGAGGTCCTGCGCGGCCACGAGGTCGGGTGGGTCTTCTTCCACGGCCGCGGGGGCGCCGTCGGGCGCGGCGGGGGGCCGACCAGCAGCGCGATCATGGCGCTGCCACCCGGGACCGTGCAGGGCCGGTTGAAGATGACCGAGCAGGGCGAGGTCCTGAGCGCCAAGTACGCGGTCACCGAGATCGCCCACCGAGAGCTGGAGCTCGCCACCGGCGCCACGCTCGCCACCGGTAACGGCAGCGTGCCCAGCCGCAGCGAGGTCTACGAGGCTGTGCTCGACGAGATGGCTCGGGAGGCCTCCGCGCGGTACCGCTCGCTCGTCCACGACGAGCCGGACTTCGTGCGCTTCTTCGAAACCGTCACGCCGGTGGAGGAGATCAGCCGGCTGCGGCTTGGGTCCCGTCCCGCCAAGCGCTCCGACGCGGCCGGAATCGACGATCTGCGCGCGATTCCCTGGGTCTTCTCCTGGACCCAGTCCCGCATCGTGCTTCCCGCCTGGCTCGGCCTGGGTACGGCGCTGGCCCGCGCCCGGGAGCGGCATGGCACCGAGCTGCTGCGGGAGATGGAGCGGGAGTGGCCGTTCTTCACCACCCTGCTCTCCAACGCGGAGATGGCCTGCGCCAAGGCCGACACCAGGATCGCCTCCCGCTACGTGCAGCTGTGGGACGACGCTGCCGCGCGCGAGCGGATCTGGGCGCCGCTGGCAGAGGAGCTGGCGCTGGCCGTCCGGGAGCTGATAGAGATCAGCGGTGGCGAGCGGCTGCTCGATCGCGAGCCGGTGCTCCAGGCCTCGATCGACCGCCGCAATCCCTACGTGGACCCGCTGTCCTACGTGCAAATCGAGCTGCTGCGCCGGCTGCGAGCCGACGCTGGCGCCGCCAAGGAGCTCGGCCGGGTGAGCCTGCTGACGATCAACGGGATCGCCAGCGGCCTGCGCAACACCGGCTGAGCCGCGCTCACACTCCGAGCGCCGGCTCCGCGCTCGGCGCCGGGATCCGCGAGCGTGGCCGCAGCAGCAGCCCCACCAGAACCGCGCCCCCGGCGAAGATCACCGCCGACCAGGTGAAGGCGGTGGTGTAGCCATGGACCGCCGCCTGGATCGGCAGCGTCGGAGAGCGGACGTGGGCGGCGGCGAAATGGCCGGCCGCCGTCACCGCGATCGTCGAGAGCAATGCGGTTCCGATCGAGCCGCCGACCTGCTGGGAGACGTTGACCATCGCCGAGGCCACGCCGGCGTCGGCGGGCTCCACCCCGAGCGTGGCGGTGGCGATCGACGGGGCGAAGATGAGCCCGAAGCCGAGCCCCATGGCCAGCAGCGAGGGGAGGACGTGCCCGGCGTAGGAGGAGTGGGTACCCAGGCCGGTCAGGTAGATCATCCCGGCGCAGCCGAGCGCCATGCCGGTCGGCACCAGTGGTCGCGCGCCGACGCGCGGCACCAGGCGCACGTTGGCGGTGATCGAGGAGATCATGATGCAGGCGACCATCGGCAAGAAGGCCACGCCGGCCATCACCGGGGAGAGGCGCAGGTTCTGCTGCAGGTAATAGGTCAGGAACAGGAACACGGCGAAGATCGCGATCGCCGACAGGGACACCGCCAGGTAGGAGCCGCCGCGGTCCCGGTGCAGCACGACGCGCAGCGGCAGCAGCGGACTGCTCACGCGCCGCTCCACCGCGCCGAAGGCGCTCAGCAGCACCACCCCCACCGCCAGCATCACCACAGTGACCGTGTTGCTCCAGCTCGTCGTGCTGGCGTGCGAGAAGCCGTACACCAGCGCGAACAGGCCGCCGGTGGCCAGCAGCGTCCCGGGGACGTCGATCCGGGGCCGGTTCTGAGGTACGACGTTGTGCAGCAGCGTCGCGGCACCGAGCATCCCGGCGCCCGCGAACAGCAGGTTGACGTACAGGCACCACCGCCACGACAGGTATTCGGTGAGGATGCCCCCCAGCAGCAGTCCCACCGCGGCGCCGCTGCCCGCCAGCGCCCCGAACACCCCAAACGCCTTGCCGCGCTCCTGGGGATCGGTGAACGTCGTGGCCAGCAGCGACAGCGCCGCGGGCGCCAGCACGGCGCCGAACATGCCTTGCAACGCGCGCGCCACGATCAGCACGCCGAAGGACTGCGCCGTGCCCCCGATGGCCGAGGCCACCGCGAAGCCCGCCATCCCCCCGAGGAAGGTCCACTTGCGCCCGAACACGTCGGAGATGCGCCCGCCGACCAGCAGCAGCGATCCAAACGCCAGCGCGTAGGCGGTCACCACCCACTGACGGTTGGCATTGGAGAAGTGCAGCGCTGCCTGCGCGTGGGGCAGAGCGATGTTGACGATCGTGGCGTCGAGCACGACCATCAGCTGGGCGATGCCCAGGACGGCGAGCACCAGCCAGCGGCGCTCGTGGTGGGGGTTGGTCATCGAAGGGCTCCCGGAAAACGGAGGATTGATCTCAACTTAGCTGCGACACCGTAGCATATGCGGAGGTACCCCCTCCGGATGCAGGTACACTTCTCGTATGTCCGCGGTGCAAAGACCGCTGCGGCGGGATGCCGAGCGCAACCGCCAGCGCATTCTCCAGGCCGCTCGTGAGCTCTTTGCCGAGCGCGGCCTGGACGTCACCCTGGACGACGTGGCCGACCGCGCCGGCCTCGGCGTCGGCACCGTGTATCGCCGCTTTCGCTCGCGCGACGAGCTCGTGGACGCGCTGTTCGAGGAGCGGCTGCTGGCGCTCGTGACCGTGGCCGACGAGGCGCTGGCCCGCCAGGATCCCTGGGAAGGGCTGATCGGCTTCCTGGAGGAGCTGGCCTGCCGCCAGGCCGCCGACCGCGGGCTCAAGGAGGTGATCCTCGGCAGCGGCGCCGGACGGCAGCGGGTGGCGCAGGTGCGCGAGCAGATGCGCCCCCGGGGGGAGGAGCTGGTGCGCCGCGCGCAGGCGGCCGGGAAGCTGCGCCCCGATCTCGACGCCTCCGACCTGCCGCTGCTGGAGATGATGATGGCCTCGATCTCCGACCTCGCCACCGCCGAGCGTCCCGAGATCTGGCGCCGGTTCTTCGCGCTGGTGGTCGACGGGCTCCGCGCCGAGCGTGGCCGCTGCACGCCGCTGCCCGAGGCGCCGCTGGGCTTTCAGGCGCTCGATCAGGTCATGTGCCGCTGGCGACCGGCGCGCTGGCATTCGTAGCCGGCGCCCCCGCTCGCGGCTAGTGCTGGCAGGCCGGGCACCAATACGTCGTCCGGCCCCCGATCGTGGCCCGCGCCAGCGGATGACCGTCGCGGGGGCAGGCCCCGGTACGTCCGCGGGCCTGCACGAACTGGCCGGTGTGCACTCCGCCCAGGCGAATCGCCGCGCGCACGGCGCTGCGCAGCTCGCGGCGCAGACGGTCGAGCTCTGAGACCGACAGCTCGCCGGCCGGCCGCCCCGGCACCAGGCGCGCCTGCCACAGCGCCTGGTCGGCGAGCAGGTTGCCGACCCCGGAGATCGCGCCCTGGTGCAGCAGGCGCGCCTTTATGGCCATGCGGCCGCTGCCGATCCGGCGGCGGAAGTCCTCGCGTCCGACGGTCGCCGCGTCGGGTCCCACGTGGTCCAGGGCGGGGTTGAGCACCGCCCGGCTCAGCCTCCGCTTGTCCCGTAGCGCGAAGCGCCCCCCGTCCTCGAACTCCATCGTGAAGCGATCCCAGCGCAACGGCTCGGCGGGGGCGGGCTCCAGGACGATCCGCCCGGCCATGCCCAGGTGCAGGCCCAATGTCGGACCTTCGTCGCTCTGCAGCCACAGGAATTTTCCCCGGCGGTTGACCGTGACGAGCTCGTGACCCACGAGCGCGGCGGCGATCTCGCCGGGCTGATGCGGCCGGCACACGTAGGTGTCGGTGTCATCGACCGCGGTGATCCTCCGGCCGAGCACTGCCTTCAACGTCAGGCGGGCGCGCTCGGCCTCAGGCAGCTCAGGCATGTCCGCCGGCGGGATCGGCGATCAGCTTCACCGTGCGGATCTGGCGGCGCAAGAGCCGCAGGCCATAGGTGATGTCGACGGGCAGGTTCAGGGTGACGGTGAGGGTCAGGTGACGGGCGATTATGCCCTCCCGCACCGGGCGCAGATCGGCGATCATGTCCGGCGCGTGAGCGAGCTCTTTGGCGGCGTCGAGACCGGCGGAACCTGGTGCGTGTGCGCGCTCGGCACCGGTCCCGATGACGTCGTCTCCTGGAGCCGGTTTCGCACCGGTGATCCCGAGGAGACGCTCACGCGGATCGTCGACTTCTTCCGCGCCGGCCCCGCGCCGGCGGCGATCGGCGTGGGCTCGTTTGGCCCCGTCGACCCCGATCGCGCTTCGCCCACCTGGGGCCACGTGACCACGACGCCCAAGCCGGGCTGGCAGCACACGCCGGTGGCGCCGGTGCTGCGCGAGCGACTGGGGGTGCCGGTGGCCTTCGACAACGACGTCAACGCCGCCGCGATCGGCGAGCACCGCTGGGGCGCCGGGCGCGGGGTGGACAGCCTCTGCTACCTCACCGTGGGTACTGGCATCGGCGCCGGGCTGCTGATCGGCGGGCGCCCGCTGCACGGCCTTGTGCACCCGGAGGTCGGCCACATTCGCGTGCCCCGGGACCAAGCCCGGGACCCGTTTCCCGGCGCCTGCCCGGTCCACGGGGACTGCTGGGAGGGATTGGCCGCGGGCGGCGCGATCGCGCAACGGTGGGCGACCCCGCCCGAGGAGCTGCCCGACGACCATCCGGCGTGGGCGCTGGAGGCGGAGTACCTGGCGCTGGGGATCCTCGCGATCGTCCTCATCGCCTCACCGCAGCGCGTGATCGCCGGCGGTGGGGTGATGGAGCGGCAGCTGCTGCTGCCCCAGGTGCGGCTGCGGTTGCGGGAGCTGCTGGCTGGGTACCTGGAGACGCCGCTGCTGGGTGAGGAGATCGACAGCTACCTCGTCGCGCCGGGGCTCGGCGATCGCGCCGGCGTGCTGGGGGCGATCGCGCTGGCGAGGGGGGCGGGCTGAGGCGTCAGTCGCGCGAGGGGCGGACGCGGGCCCTCCACCGGGCCAAAGGGGCGCGCCCGCGGCTGCCGGCAGGAGGAGGTGCCGTGCCG
>JALYYW010000182.1 GCA_030946085.1 Actinomycetota bacterium | reverse complement strand
AACCCAGACCGCCTCGGGAACCTGGACGCGGTCGCGCTCCGGCAAGAGTAGCCACCTCCGCCTTCGGGGAGAACGCCCGACACCATGCTCCTTCCGACGCAGACGCTCCCACGGGGCGACGCTCGGCAGCTCGTGCGTCGTCACGCCGGCCTCGTGGCGGTGTTGGTGGCGGGGGTGCTGTTGCGGGTGGGCGCGGAGCTCGCCTATCGGCCGGCCCTGTTCTTCAGCGATTCCTGGGTGTACCTGAGCATGGCCTCTCGAGGAGCGCCCGTCGCGCTCATGCCCAGTCGCCCCGGTGGCTACCCACTGCTGCTGCGGCTGCTGGCCTTCCCGGGCCACGACATGCTGCTCGTCACGGTTGCGCAGCACCTCGCCGGCCTGGCCGTGGGGATCCTCGTTTACATGATGTTGCTGCACGTCGGGCTGCGCCGGCCCCTCGCCGCGCTCGCCTCCGCGCTGGTGATGCTGAACCCTTCTGCAATCGCACTGGAGCAGTTCCTCATGGCCGAGGCCCTCTTCACGCTGCTGCTCGTCGCCGCGATCGCGCTGACGATGCTGGGGCGTGCCAGCCGGCGGGCGCTGATGCTCGCCGGCGGGCTGCTGGGCGTGGCCTGCACGCTGCGCACCAGCGCTCTGTTCGTCATCCCGGTCTGGCTGATCTACCTCCTGTGGACGGCTGGGGACCGCCGCCGCGTGCTCTCGGGCGCAGTCGGGTTGATGGCGCCGCTGCTGCTCTACACCTCCTGGAACGCGATCCAAACCGGCGGCTCCTTCGGCTTCGACCAGATGCAGGGCTGGTTCCTGTACGGGCGCATCGCGCAGATCGCGGACTGCAATGGCGCCACGATCCCGGCCTCCAGCCGTCGGCTGTGCGTGCCCGTGGGGCTTCGTCACGAGTACTCGCCGGGTGATTGGATCTGGATCCCCGCCAGCCCCCCCGACCAGATGACCGGGGGCAACCCCGACTTCTACGCGGGCAAGCCCGGTGGTGCCGCGCGGGCCGCGTCGAACAACCGCGTACTCCAGGACTTCGCCATCGCGATCATCCGCGCCCACCCCCTCGCCTACGCCCGCACCGCCGCCTCGGACTTCCTGCGGTTCTTCGATCCGGCCGCCATCCCGCCCAACGATCCGGACGGCCTGACGGTGACGTTTCCCTCGGCTCCGCTGCTGGGCTGGTTGTACGGGTCCTACCGCGACCGGTACCTCCCCGGCTACGTCCCGCGAGTGCGCTGGCCCGCACCCCTGCTGGTGCAGTACCAGAAGCGCTTCCCCGATCCGAGGCTGCTGCTTGGTGTGCTCAGCATCGTCGCCCTGATCGCGCTCCTGGCGCCGATTCTCTCCCGTGGCCGCCTGGAGGTCAGGCATCGAGCCGAGATCTTCCTGCTCATGGGCAGCGGGATCGCCATGCTCCTTGCCAGCGCCGCGTTTGTCGCCTTCGTGGTGCGGTACCTGATCCCCGCCGTCCCGTTGTTGATCTCCGGAGGCATCCTGGCCGTGAACGAGCTTCTGCGTCTAAGGGCCTATCCCTAAGGCTCCCGGCGGCGCAACGGCCGTACCGCGGGGCCTTCCAGCACGCTGCCATCGACGCCGAATCGTGAGCCGTGGCAGGGGCAGTCCCAGGACCGCTCGGCACCGTTGAAGCGCAGCAGACAGCCCAGGTGGGTGCAGCGCAGCGAGACCGCGTGCAGCGTCCCGTCCTCGGCTCGGTAGACGCCCTTCTTGCCGAGCCCGTCGCGCAGTACCCGCCCCTCGCCGGGGGTCACGTCGGCGGCGGAGAGGCTCTGCGGGGGACGGAGGCGGTCGCCGACCATGTCGGCGGTGAACTTCAGCCCCAGTCCCGCTACTGCCGGGGTCGCCCGGGGGGACACGCGGTTCGGCGAGAAGACCTCGGCCCACGGGCTCTCCCGACCTGCGATCCGGTCGGCGAGGATCATCGCGGCGAAAGTGGCGCTGGCCAGCCCCCACTTCAGGAACCCAGTGCTCACCCACAGGCGGGTGGAGCGGGGGTGGTAGGCGCCGATCATCGGCAGGTGGTCGTAGGGCATGAGATCGTGCGCGGACCACCGGTGGCCGACGGCGGTGACGCTCCAGTGCTGGCGCGCGAACTCCTCCAGGCGGCTGAAGCGCTCCGGGGTGGCCTCGCTGGAGCCGACCGTGTGGCCCTCGCCCCCCACGATCAGCAGATCGTCGCGCGAGCGCACCGAGCGGGTGGGGCTGCCGGCGCTGATCGACATTCCCGCCGGGGTGTCGCTGCCGCTCACGCGGGCTGCGATGCAGTAGGAGCGCTGCGGCTTCAGCCGGGCGAAGTACAGCCCACGGTCCAGGATGGGGTAGTGCGTGGCCACCACCACCTGCTCAGCCTCGATCTCGCCGTGCTCGGTGTACACGTGGCAGGGGGAGCCCTCTGAGACGCTCGTGGCCCGAGTCAGCTCGTACACGCAGGAGCCGTCTCCGTGCACGGCGGCGGCGAGACCCTGCGTGAACTGGACCGGGTGGAACTGCACCTGACGATCCAGCACCACCGCGCCGTGAACCGCGTAAGGAAGATCGGTGGTCTCTACGAGCCCCACCGGCAGCCCCGCCGCCGCCGCGGCGCCCGCCTCCTCCTCCACCGTGGCGCGCTCGGACTCGTGTGCGGCGTAGGTGAACGCCGGCCGTCGCTCCAGCTCGCAGTCGATCCGCTCCTCCGCGGCCAGCGAGACCACGCGCTCCACTCCGGCCAGGCTCGCCTGGCCATAGCAGGTCGCTGCGTCCTCTCCCCGGCGCCGGCGGATCTCCGAGTAGACCGTGCCCTGCAGGGCGCTCACCTTGGCCGTCGTGCAGCCCGTCACGCCCGTACCGACCCGTCCGGCCTCGAGCACGGCCACCCGTGCCCCGTCACGGCGCAGCAGCAGCGCCGCGGTCAGCCCGGCGATCCCGCCGCCGAGCACCGCCACGTCCACCTGGGCCTTGCCCTCCAGAGGGGCATAGTCGCTGACGCGGCTCGTAGCGAGCCAGAGTGACTCCTGCGCTGAGGTCGTCTGGGGCATGGGCGATTCCTTTCGTTGAGAGGGCGGGCTGCGGCTCGGAATGCGGGTTCTACGGCCTTTTCGTCAGGCGCACCCGTGAAGGGGTATGGTGCGCGATGCAGGAAGCGTCGGCGAGCGCAGGATGCGCGCCCCAAAAACCAGCGGCCATCAGCAGCCCGCGGAGGAGAGAACATGAGGAGCATGATGTCTGTGACGCGCCGCGTTGCGGCCTTGGCCGTTTGCGCCGCGGCGCTGGCGGCCTGCGGGGGAAGCAGTGGTGGTTCTTCGAGCTCGAGCATGGATCCCGTCGCTGCGGCTCTGATGACTCCCGGAGTCAGGACGGTAACGGTTCCCAAGCAGCACAATCCGCTGACGATCGCCGTGACCTCGTGCACGGAGGCGGCAGTCGTTACGGCCTCCGGCAGCAGCAAGATCCCGCCCGGGTCCAATGAGATCGTGATTCCCAAGAGCTCGCTGACGCAGACCATCGCGATCGAGCCGTGCGGAACCCCGATGGCGGCCAGCAGCTCCTCCAGCTCCAGCAGCTCCAGCTCCGCCTCGGCGGCGATCGCCCCGCCGCCGGCGGGGACGATCCTGGTCACGCCCGGCGGAGCGACGAGCATGCAGGCCGCCGGCGCCACGGCGCAGGATCAGCTGGTGCTGCCCGCTAACAGCAGCATCATTACGCTGATCGTGCCCCCGTGCCTGCCCTCGCCCGCCGCCATCGCCGCGGCCTCCAGCTCCAGCTCCAGCTCGAGCAGCTCCAGCTCCAGCAGCACGAGCTCCACCACCGGCCCGAGTCAGACGAACGTGATCCCCTCCAAGAACGAGACCGTTGCCACAGCGTCCAACTGCACGGCGATGCCGTCGAGCAGCAGCTCCAGCAGCAGCTAGCCCTGGCATGCGGCAGCCGGCACAGCGGTAGGCGTCAGCTCGGGAGCATCCGATCGCCGAGACAGAAGACAGGAAGGAGACGGGCCACTCGGTGGGCTCCGAGGCGAGCCTCGGGAGCAACCGGACCGCGTGGGCGGCGATTGTCGGAGTGATCGTGCTCCTGCTGCTGGGCGCCGCGCTCAAGGCCAGCAGCAGCCAGAGCACCGGCACACCGAGCCCCGTGCTCCCGGGCATGCGGGCGGTGATCGTGCCCACAGCCGACGCGGCCCGCACGGTGGTCGTCCCACCCTGCGGGACCAATGCGACGGTGTCCGCCGACGCCGGTGTGGTAGAGACCACCCCGGGCGCCGTCGTCCTGCAGCTACCGCAGGGCCAGGGAACACGGGTGGTCACGATCCCTAAGTGCAGCGCCACCCAGGCTGGAGCTACGGGGACGAGCCCGTTCCCGGCGGCCGCCTTCGTCGCCTTTCCGGGCACACCGATCCCACTGCTGCCTCCGCCGATTGCCAGCAGCAGCAGCTCGTCCAGCAGCAGCAGCTCCTCCAGCAGCAGCTCGTCGAGCAGCAGCAGTTCATCCAGCGGCAGCGCGTCGAGCAGCAGTGAGAGCGTGTCTGGAGCGGGGGCACCCGATACCGCCCAGCAACAGCTGACCGTGCCCCCGGGCAGCGCAATCAGGACAGTGGTGGTCACCGCCTGCGAGAACCCCAACCCCACCGGACCCGCGGAGGAGATCCTGGGCCTCAACAAGGGTACGACCACGGCGGTGGCGCCTGGATGCTGAGGGCGCGGGTACCAGCCCGCATAAGACGGCTTACGGCACGACTGCCCCGGCGTGTCTGGGTACTGCTGGCGGTAGCCCTGATCGTGCGGGTAACGGTCGTGGCGAGCTTCACCCTGTTCACGCCGGTCACGCTCGACCCCGCGGACTTCAGCCGTACCGGCCTGTCAATCGCGCAGGGGCACGGGTATCCGGACACCAACCGGGCCCCCGGCGGCGGTCCCAGTGCCTTCCGTCCCCCTGGGTACCCGGTCTTTCTGGCCGCGATCTACGCCGTCGCCGGGCAGGAGGCCCCGCCCGCGGCCCGGGTGGTGGAGTCGCTGCTGGGAGCCCTGTCGGTGGCGCTCATCGGCTTGATCGCCACCCGCATCTGGGGACGGCGGATTGGTGTCATGGCGCTCGGCATCGCCGCCGTGGCCCCGCCGCTGGTGGTGCTGAGCACCGCCCTGGTCTCCGAGTCGCTGTTCGTACCGCTGATATTGGCCGCGGTGGCCGCCGGGCTGGAGGCGCGTCGCTCCCCGCACCCGCTCCGCTGGGCGATCTTCACCGGGGTGCTGATCGGCTTGGCCGAGCTGACGCGCACGAACGCACTGCTGTTGCTGCCTCCCCTGGCCTACGCGCTGTGGGCCACCGCGCGCCCGCGGTTCGGCCGGGCGCTGCTGCGCCCAGCGCTCGTGATCGCCGCCACCGTGCTGACGGTGGCACCGTGGACGGTGCGCAACTGGTTTGTCCTGCACCACTTCGTCCCGGTGTCCTCGGAGGTTGGCTACACGCTCGCCGGTACCTACAACCTGGCCTCGCGCCAGGATCACCATTGGCCGGCGGTCTGGAAGGAAGCTGAGCACGGGGCGTCGGTGGAGTACTCGCCGATCCTGTTCAACGCCTCCATCCACCGCTGGAACGAGGTCACGCTTGACAACAATCTGCTCTCCGCGGCGATCGCCGACATCCGCAAGGATCCCTCCTACATGCTCACGGCCGCGGCCTGGAACGCCGTCCGCATGTTCCACCTCGGCGAGCTCGACTTCGGGGTGGCCAACCTGCGCGACACCGGCATCCCGAAGATCCCGGCCTGGATGGAGGTTTCCGGGTTCTACGTGCTGGGCCTCCTGGCGCTGATCGGCCTGGCCACCAGGAGGGTTCGCCGCGCTCCGTTGTGGCTCTGGCTCGTCCCGGTCCTGCTGGCCAGCACCCTGTTCGTCACCGGCTTCATCCGCTTCCGCGCGGGCCTCGATCCGTTTCTGGTGCTCCTCGCTGCACTGGGGGTCGTGCATCTGCTCGACCGACGCAGCGCCCGCACCGAGCGTCGCAGCGCTGCGGGGACCACGCCACCCGTGGGTCCGCAAGGCGACCGGCACCCGAGCCCGGTGGCCGCCAGCGACGACGCCAGTGGCGCTCGCTCGCTGAGCTCCCGATCATGCCGCCGGCACGAGGACCAGGTGCCCCCGACGGCCAAGCCTCAGCCGAACATGTTGTCCAGCGGGCCGAAGGCGAATGGGTGAGTGGCTACGATCATGGATCCCACCGATCATGCGACCGAGGAAGTTGCGATGAACAGGGAAAGAACCGAGGCATACCGCAGAGTGGTCGAGACGCTTGTCGACCTCGGCCCGAGCAAGCTCCAGCAGGATGAGCAGGAGCGCATCCGGCTAGCCGCCGACACCCTCGTCTTCAGCTCGGATCTCGCCGGTGAGGCTGGGGCCCGTGAGGCGCTGGTCGATGTCGAGGCGCTCTGCGACGCGCTCGTGGACAGCGGCCGCTGGCACCAGGTCCCCGCCGCCCGGCTGCTGCACGACGTGGCCGCCTGCGGGCCGGCCGTGCCCGTCGGTCTGCAGGCCGCCTAGACCAGGAGCGCCGAAGCGCGCGCAGCACCTCAGTGCAATAGCGCCCGCAGCGCTATCACGAGGAGCCCGGCGGCCAGGACCGCGCCGATCGTGATCGTGCCGTAGGCGACCCCGCCGACGTTGGAGAGCATGGCGCGCCATTGAAAATCTGGCCCCCGGCACGGGCGTGAAAAGGAGCAGACGGGGTAATCGTGGACGGATGGACACTGCCGAGTCCTACTCCCCCGAGGAGCCCAAGCCGCTGGGCGGCTACGCGGTCCTGATGCTGATCTTCCAGGCGCTGGTCGCGCTGCTGGCGCTTCTGCTCCAGCGCTCGCGCAAGCGCCTCCCGGAACAGGTCCAGGCCCGTGACCTGGCCCTAATGAGCGTCGCGACGTTCAAGCTCAGCCGCCTGATCACCAAGGACAAAGTGACCGCCGCCTTGCGGGCGCCGTTCACCCGCTATCAGGACGACGCCGGTCCGGCGGAGGTTTCCGAGACCGCGCGCGGCCAGGGCCTGCATCGCGCCGTGGGCGAGCTGCTGGCCTGCCCCTACTGCATCGAGCAGTGGGTGGCGACGGTGCTGCTGGCGTTGTTCATCTGGCAACCGCGGGTGGCGCGCATGACGGCGTCGCTGTTCGCGGTGGTAACCGGCGCCGACTACCTCCAGCAGGCCTGGATCGCCGTCGACAAGGCCGCGTAGCGCCCGCCAGGCACACGGCTGTGAGTGCCGAGGGCGGTGTGCGCGTCACGCTCCTGTGCTGGAACCTCGCCGGACGGATCAAGCGGTTGGCCGAGCAGGGGGCGCTGGTGCAGGCGGCGGGAGCGGATGTCGTCTGCCTGCAGGAGGTGACTCCGACCAGCGCCGGCCGCTGGGGTCCGCTGCTGCGCGAGGCCGGCTTCCCTCACCTGGCCTTTGCCAGCACCGAGGCGGCTCTGCGGGAGGGGCGCCCTCGTCCGCTGCACACCCTCACCGCCAGCAAGCTGCCGCTCGCACCACTCCCGGTGGCGGACGCTCCCTGGCCCGAGCGCGTGCTCGCGACCCGGATCGGGGGCTTGGAGCTCGTAAACCTCCACTCCCCGATCAGCCTCAAGCCGGAGCTCGCCAAGGTCCGCACGCACGAGGCGGTGCACCGGCACCTGGCGCAAGGGACGGGACCGCGGGCGGTGTGCGGCGACCTCAACACGCCGCGCAAAGAGCATCCGGACGGACGCGTGTGGACCTTCGCCCGCACCCAGTACGGAAAGCTGAGGCCCGATCGCGGCGAGCGTTGGGACGCCGCCGAGCTGGCATTGATCCAGGGCCTGGAGGAGCACGGGTTCCGCGATGCCTTCCGGGAGATCCACGGCCTCGCCCATCGCGAGCTCAGCTGGGAGTGGCCGCGCTGGGGTGGCGGATACCGCCTGGACCACCTGATCGTCTCGGCGGAGGTGGAGGTAACGGAGGTCTGCTACCTGCACGGGTGGCGGCGAGCGGGCCTCTCGGACCACTCGCCGCTGCTGGCGCAGATCTCGTGGGCTCGGAGCCTGTGTTAGCCGCCGCCGGCCCCGGCGGGGGGCCAATGCTCGATCTTTCGCCGGAAAGCTCAGAGGCGGGCGTGTTATGACCGATAAGGCCTTCTATGGGTCATATGGCGAGCCGCAAGTCTTCAGAAGCACGAGCACCGCAAGCGGCGAATGCCATGAGTGGATCCGCGACCACCTCCGCAAATCACGGTGCGACGCACTGCCGGCCCGGCCGGTCGCTCACGCGCTACCTGCCGCAGGTTGCTCTCGCCACTCTTCTCGTCTCGGTCACGCCGGTCGTCGTAGTTTGGCTGCTGCGCTCGGCGGGCGCGATCGGGCCGTGGACTTGCCTTGTGCTGGCGATGGGACTCTCGACCGCTTTGTCGTGGGTTGGCTGTGCCTACTGGAAGCGCAGCAAGGGATCGGGAGATCTGCTGTTCAGCGAACTGCTTGTCTGGGGATGGTTGCGGCGCTGGCGCGCGGAGAGACGGCTGGCGAGCGCCGTTGAGCTGCTCGGCCTAGTGCAAAGTAACGGTGAGCGTCCGGCAGGATGGTCGGTTGACCGCCAAGAGGAACTTCTCCGGGCTCTGGCGTCGGCGTTGGAAGCCGAGGATCGATACACCCGGGGTCATTCCGATCGCGTGGCTTGCTACGCCGGAAGCATCGCCCGCAAGATGGGTCTCTCCAGCGGAGAGGTTGAGGCGGTTCGCGCCGCCGCGTTGGTCCACGATGTCGGCAAGCTCCGCATTCCAGCGGAGGTTCTCAATAAGCCGAACGGGCTCACCGACAGGGAGTTCGATCTCATCAAACGTCACCCAGTGGACGGCGCCGAGATGGTGGCCGGCCTTGGTAACAAAGAGCTGACCTCGGTCGTCCTGCATCATCACGAGCGCTTGGACGGGAAGGGGTATCCGGACGGGCTGTGCGGCGAACAGATCCCGCTCGGAGCTCGGATCATCGCCGCGGCGGACACCTTTGACGCGATTACGTCTGTGCGTCCCTACCGGCCTCGTAGTGCGCACAAGAAGGCGCTCGACATCCTCGCCGAGGAGCAAGGTCTCCAGCTTGACCGCGGCGCGGTCCGCGCGTTTCTGCATTGCTACTCGGGCAGGAGGTCGATCGCGCTCTGGACGGTCACAGCCTCCGTGTTACAGCGCGCCGTCGCGTGGATGACTGGCGAAGCGACGGCGGCGACCATCACCACCGGCAACGTCGTGGCCACCGCAGTCGCAACTGTCGCGATCGGCGGGTTGGCGATGACGTCATCGGTGGTGGCTGGTGTCGATCCGATCCATTCCGCCGGAAATGCACACGCCGCCGCGCGACCTGGCCATGCTCTCGGCCAAGCTCTGGCCGTCGCGCAAGCTGGCGGACCTGCCGTGGCTTCACCTCTCCCCGGAGGTCTTCGCAGGCATCGACTGGGCCCGAGCGTCTCGTCTGCCTCCGGGGTGGGACGAACACGTCCGAGCCATCCCACACGCCACCCGGCTGACCCCGTCCGCCACAGTCACGCCAGCAGGGGGTCTAACGCGCGGCATCGACTCGGTCGTGCCGACGGGCACGGTCCCGGAGGCAGCAAGACTGTTTTCGGCCCTGGCCCCAGAGGTGCCCCTCGACACGCCGCGGGCTCCAGTAGCCCCAACACAAGAATTAGCGGCTCACCTGGCGTTCCATCGACGGATTCTGGCAACGGCAAAGGCTCACCGAGCGCCACCTCGGGGAACGGGCACGGGGACGGGCACGGGGACGGGCACGGAGACGGGCACGGGCAGAGCTCCGGTCGTGGTCACACTCAGTCTTAGCCGCCCCTAATGTCCCCCAGCATGTCGTCGTCGGGGTTCAGCGAGGGATCCTCCTCTATCTCCTTGGCCAGCTTGTCCTCCTCGCTCTGGGGCTCCTCCTCTTTGTCCTCGTCTTTGCCCTCGTCCTCGGAGCCCTCCTTGTCGCCGTCGCCTTCGTGCGAGTGCTCCTCGCCTTTCGATCCCTCCTGCTCCTCCTGAGAGCCCTGCGCCTGGCCCTCCTCGTCATCGTCCTTCTCGTCCTTGCGGTCTTCCTCGTTCTCGCTCATCGCCTCGCTCCTCTCTCTGGTTCCAGGTGCTCGGATTCGCTGTGCCCCGTTCTTCGTAGCGTCTGTCAGCTCGGCCAGCTTCGCTCCAGAGCGTCCATGCCTGTGGGGCTGCCGGGCGCACGAGAGCTCCTGAAATCACGGCGGCCGCGGCGTGCAACTGCTTCCGATGGGCCGGTGAGTAGGGATGGTCGAAGAAGATCGGGTCGACTTCTTCAAGATCGCCGAACTGGTCGATGTCGATCGTCCGCGTCCGGCACGGCTCGACCGCCTCTGGCTCCGAATCGGTGACGATCACCCGCTGCCCGTCGTCGCAGTCCAGGCTGCGGGCGATCTCCTCAAAGAGGACCTCCACGTCCTCCGCACTGCACCCGCGCCGGACCTCGATCGGCGCACCGCGAGTACCTGGTGGCGGTGCCATCGCTGCTGCCCTACCCGCTGCCGTGGTGGTTTCAACGCCGTGGGCACCGGAGAGCAGAGACCCTCAAGCCAAGGTAGCGAGCGATGAGCCCGGGAGGTCGGTCATGAAGGCGGTCACGTACCACGGCAAGCGCGATATCCGCGTGGACTCCGTCGCAGATCCAAAGATCCAGGTGCCGACGGACGCCATCATCCGCGTCACCTCCAGCGGGATCTGCGGCTCGGACCTCCACCTCTACGAGGTCATGGGCGCGTTCATGGACGAGGGCGACATCCTCGGCCACGAGCCGATGGGCATCGTCGAGGAGGTCGGCGCCGAGGTCACCCACATCAAGGCCGGCGACCGCGTCGTGATCCCGTTCAACATCTCCTGCGGCCACTGCTACATGTGCGACCAGAATCTGTACTCCCAGTGCGAGACCACCCAGGTGCGCGAGCAGGGCAAGGGCGCCTCGCTGCTCGGCTACACCAAGCTCTACGGCCAGGTGCCGGGCGGGCAGGCGGAGTACCTGCGCGTTCCGCAGGCGCAGTTCGGCCCGATCAAGGTCCCCGAGGGACCAACGGACGACCGCTTTCTGTACCTCTCCGATGTGCTGCCCACCGCGTGGCAGGCCGTGGCCTACGCCGACGCGCCTAAGGGCGGCACCGTCGCCGTGTTCGGCCTCGGCCCCATCGGGCAGATGAGCGCCCGAATCGCCCTGCACCGGGGCGCGAGCCAGGTTTTCGGCGTTGACCTCGTGCCCGAGCGGTTGGAGACCGCTGCTCGCCACGGCGTGCAGCCGGTGAACGTCTCCGAGCACGAGGATGTCGCCGAGGCCCTGCGCCAGCTCACCGACGGACGCGGACCGGACGCCGTGATCGACGCGGTCGGGATGGAGGCGCACGGCTCACCGATCGGCAAGCTGGCACACACGTTGGCGAGCCTGCTGCCGGCCGCAGTGACCGTGCAGATGATGGAGAAGGTCGGCATCGACCGCCTCAGCGTGCTGCACACCGCGATCGATGCCGTACGGCGCGGCGGCACCGTCTCGCTGAGCGGCGTCTACGGCGGGATGGCGGACCCGATGCCGATGATGGACCTGTTCGACAAGCAGATCCAGCTGCGCATGGGGCAGGCCAACGTCAAGCGCTGGATCGGGGACATCATGCCTCTGCTCCAGGACGAGCGCGACCCGCTCGGAGTCGAGGGCCTGGCCACCCATCACCTACCGCTTCAGCAGGCCCCCCACGCCTACGAGATCTTCCAGAAGAAGCAGGACGGAGCCGTCAAAATCGTGCTGCAGCCCTAGGCGAGGCCCGGTCCTCGCCGGCTAGGCCCGCCCGCCCACGCCGGTGAGGAGCTCTCGCAGCCGCGCCGGTCCGCTGGTCCCCCGCGCCAGTGGTGGGGTGTTCAGCTCGCCGCCGGCGCGCAGGCCGCCCAGCAGCTCCTGTAGCGCTTGGGTGGCGGAATGCCGTGGCTCCCACCCCAGCTCCGTGCGCGCTCGGGTGCAATCCATCAGCGGGACTGCCAGGGCCATGTCCAGCCAGCCCGGCTCGGTGGGCTGCAGCCGCATCGCGTAGGAGCCCGCTGCCAGGGCGCGCACTGACGCAAGGGGCACCTTGACCGGTCGGGCGTGGAAGATCTCGGCCAGCTCGCGGACTCCGATCGCGGGCTCGGCGGCCAGGTTGAACGCTCCCCGCGCCTCGGAGATCGCCGCCAGGCGGAAGGCCTCCCCGACGTCAAGGGAGTGCACGGCCTGGAAGCGCAGCCGCGGCAGGTCGGGAATCAGCGGCACGAGCCCGGAGCGGACGAGGCTGCCGGGCAGCAGCGGGCCGAGGAACAGCCGACGGATCTCGGTGGCGGCCTCGCGCTTGAAGATCAGCCCCGGACGCATCCGCACGACGCGCAGCTGCGGCTGCTCACGCTGCAGCCTGTCGAGCTGGCGCTCGGCGGTCGCCTTGTGGCGGGAGTAGAAGGAGCTCGGGGTCCCCTCGGTGGGCCAGGCCTCGTCGACATAGCGGTCCTTGGGGCCCTGGGAGTAGGCGCCCACCGAGGACGCATACAAGAGCGCCGGCACCCCGGCCTCCACGGTGGCGCGGAACACGCGCTCGCTGCCGCGGACGTTGACGGCGTGCGTGACGGACTCGTCGCGGCCCGGCTGGATGAGCCAGGCCAGGTGGATGACGGCGTCGGCGCCGCGCAGCAGGGGGACGAGCTCGTCGGAGGCGATGTCGGCCTGGACGAAGGAGGTCCGGGCAAAGCTCGCCTGCGGTCGGCGCCGGGCCACCCCGACGATCTCCTGCACCTCCCGCGTCGCCGCGAGCGCCTGCAGGACGCTCGTGCCGACGTTGCCGCTCGCGCCGGTGACCACCACTCGCATGAGCTCCCTCTACCCGTGATCGGACCCCTGAAGCCGACCACGCGGCGCGCGCGCGTCAGGCCCTGGACGCGGGGGTAGCCAGACAGGCACACCACAACTAGCCTGAGGGAGGGCATCGTGAGCACATCCAGCAGTGAGGGCGGTCAGTCCACCGGCACCAAGGACAAGGATTACAACCTGATCTGGTACACCGAGCAGTGCCTGAGCAACGCGTTGCGCCTGGAGCAGTACGTCCAGGATGCCGATCGCGACGGCGACTCCGAGCTGGCGGACTTCTTCCGCCGTGCCCAGTCCGCCAGCCGCAAGGGCGGCGAGCTGGGCAAGGAGCAGCTGCGCAAGCGCTTCGCCTCCTGATCGAACAGGATGCTGAGGTTCGGGGCTCAGGCGCCTGCCTGAGCCCTGATCACCAGCATCTCCTCGAGGTCGCCTCGCCCAGCAGCCCCCGCTCTCGCAGCCATTGCCGGCGCCCGCGGAGGACCGGCCCCAGCTTGGCTGACCGGCGCAGCACCACCTCCGGTGCCAGGCCCTGGGCGGCCAGGGCCCCGAGGCTGGCCTCCTCGCCCGCGACCGCCGAGTGCACGAGCAGCAGCACGCCGCCGGGCCGCAGATGGCCGCCGGCCACGCGGCAGATCCTGTCGAGGAAGACGCGGCCGTCCGGCCCTCCCTCCCATGCTCGCCGCAGTCCGTGGCGGGGGAGCTGCCCGTCGGGGGTGGGGACGTAGGGGGGGTTGGAGACGATCAGGTCAAAGCGCCGGCCGCGCAGCGGTTCGTAGATGTCGCCGCGCCGCGAGTCGATACGGACGCCGTTGAGTGCGCCGTTGAGGCGAGCCGCGAGCACCGCCCGGCGGGAGATGTCGACCGCGGTGACGGTGGCGCACCCGCTCCGGGCCGCGGCGATGGCCAGGATCCCGCTGCCGGTGCAGAGGTCCAGCCCGCTGGCCTGCGCGTGGAGCCGCTCACGGCGCAGGACATCGATCAGCATCCAGCTGTCGCTGGGAGGCTGGAACACTCCGGGCAATGGAAGAAGCCGCACCGGCAGACCGTGATATCCCCCAGCCCGATCCGGCAAACCCGCCTCCTGGCGCGGAGCAGCTGCGGGCCGCGTTTGACGCCGCCCCCGCCTACACCGTCGGGATCGAGGACGAGGTCATGCTCCTGGATCCCGAGACGCTGGAGCTGGCGCCGGTGGCGCAGGCGCTGCTGGACCGCTGCCAGGAGGGTGAACCGTTCAAGCTGGAGCTGCCCGCCTCGCAGCTGGAGATCGCGCCGGCGCCTCGCCAGAGCGTGTGCGAACTGGCAGCAGAGCTGCTGGTGCTCAGGCGCACGGCGCAGAGCCGGGCAGAGGGGCTCGCCGAGCTGGCCGCGGCGGGGGTGCATCCCCTCAGCCGCGGGGTCGGGGCCCTGAACCGCCTCCCGCGCTACCGGGAGACTTTCGCCCAGTACGGCGCGGCGGCCGCGCGCCAGCTCGTGTGCGCCCTGCAGGTGCACGTGGCCGTGGGTGAGGCCGAGCGGGCCCTGGCGGTCTACAACGCCGCGCGCAGCTACCTGCCGTGCCTGGCCGCACTGGGCGCCAACGCCCCGATCTACGAGGGCGCCGACACCGGGCTGGCCTCGGTGCGTCCGGAGATATGTCGTCTGCTCCCGCGGCAGGGCGTTCCGCCGGTGCTGGAGAGCTGGGAGGAGCTGGCGGAGGCCTACCGCTGGGGAGCGGCGTTCGGCAGCTTCTCGCCGCGGAGCTGGTGGTGGGAGCTCCGGCCCCACCCGCGCTACGGGACGCTGGAGTTCCGGGTCCCCGACGGCCAGAGCGACGTCGCCGGAGCGGCGGCGCTCGCTGCGGTCGTACAGGCGCTCGTCGTGTGGCTCGGCGAGCGCCACGAGGATGGCGAGGCCTTGGCGGCGGCGCCGGCGTGGCAGATCGAGGAGAACCGGTGGTCGGCCTGCCGGCAGGGCGTGGAGGGGGCGATGGCGGACCTGCGCAGCGGTGCTCCCCGGACCACGCGGGAGGTGCTGCACGAGCTGCTCGATGAGCTGGAGCCGGTGTCCCGGACCCTGCGGAGCGGCGCGGCGCTGGCGCATGCGCGGGCCCTGGTGGAGCGCAACGGCGCGATCGTCCAGCGGGAGGTGTTCCACCAAGGCGGCCCGCAGGAGCTGGCCCGGTGGCTGGTGGGACGCTTCCTTGCCCCAGGGGGCGGGTAGCAGAGGGCCAATGAGGGGGATCGTGCAACCGCGCGGGGAGATCAGCGCTGCGCTCTTGGCGAGACTGCAGGAGGATGTCGGCCCGGTGGAGCTCGGGCCGCTGCCCACGGTCGCGGACCCGCTCGGCGACGAGGACCTGCAGCTGTCGCTGTATCTCTGCTACGAGCTGCACTACCGGGGTCTCTGCGGCGTCGACGACCGCTGGGAGTGGGAGCCCACCCTGCTGGCGCTGCGGCGGCAGCTGGAGACGCGCTTTGAGCAGGCGCTGCTGGAGGCAGTGCCGATGTCAAGCGTCGTGCCCGCCGATCACATCGACCTCGCGCTGCGCCAGGTCTCGCAGCGCGACTCGCCGCCGCTGTCCAACTACATCCGCTCCCGCGCAACCCTTCGGCAGGTCCGGGAGTTCCTCGTGCACCGCTCCGCCTACCAGCTCAAGGAGGCAGATCCGCACTCCTGGGCGATCCCCAGGCTGTGGGGGCGGCCAAAGGCGGCACTGATCGAGATCCAGGCCGACGAGTACGGCGGTGGGCGCGCGGAGTGGATCCACGCGGAGCTGTTCGCGCAGGCGATGCGCGGGCTGGACCTGGACCGCCGCTACGGCGCCTACCTGGAGGTGATCCCCGGCGTGACGCTGGCGACGGTCAACCTGATGTCGCTGTTCGGGCTGCACCGTCGCTGGCGCGGGGCGATCGTGGGTCACCTGGCGCTGTTCGAGATGACCTCCTCGATCCCCAACCGCCGCTACGCCGACGGCCTCCGGCGGCTCGGCTGTGACGATCAGACCGCGCTGTTCTTCGACGAGCACGTCGAGGCCGACGCGGTCCACGAGAACATCGCCGCCGTCGACCTGGCCGGCGGGATCGTGTCTCAGGACCCGACGCTGGCGCCTTCGCTGATCTGGGGCGCCGAGGCGCTGGCACACCTCGACGCACTCTGGGGGGCCCACTTGCTGAGCTGCTGGCGTGAGGAGCGGACCTCGCTGCGGCGCGAGTTGGTGCAGGAACCGGCGGCGGCTCTCAGCGCTCCGCAGGCCGCGGGGACGTCGGCGCGCTGAAGCCGATCAGCTTGTGGGTCCCGTCGCAGAACGGGCGTAGGCGCGACTTGCCGCAGCGGCAGAGGGCCACGGTGCTCCGGCGCGCGGGGATTGGCTTACCGTGCCCGTCGAGGAGCTCCACGGGGCCGCGGACCAGGAGCGGGCCGTCGCGGTATGGGGTGATCCGGACCACGTCGCTGGCAGGCATCCACTGGTAGAGTTTACGCCCATGCGTGCTTGGGGCAAAGGTTTTCCGACTCGGCCCCAAGCTTGCGTGACCTGCCCTCTGCCCGCTTGGCGGTAGCCGCGGAACGTCTAGCCTCCATCGAGCTGTTCGTCCGGTGGCAAGACCACGGCGATCCGCGCGCCCGTGAGGAGCTCGTCACCCGCTTCCTGCCGTTGGCTCGCAAGCTGGCTCGCCGGTACAGCGGCGCCCACGAGCCCTTCGACGACCTCCTCCAGGTGGCGAGCCTCGGGCTGGTCAAAGCGATCGATCGCTACGACACCAGCCGCGGCACCGCCTTCTCGTCGTTTGCCGTGCCCACGATCCTGGGGGAGCTGAAGCGGTACTTCCGTGACCTGGGCTGGTCGGTGCACGTCCCTCGCGGCGCCCAGGAGCTGGCGCTGAAGGTGGAGGACGGACGCCAGCAGCTGATGACCCGCACCGGCCGCCCGCCGAGCGTGCCTGAGCTCGCCGAGTTCCTGGAGCTGAGCCTGGAGGAGGTGCTCGAGGCACTGGAGACCGCCGGTGCCCATCACACCGCGTCGCTGGACTCACCGCGCGAGGATGGCGAGGAGGATTCCGGAACGCTCGCCGACGCCTTTGGCCAGATCGACGAGCGCTTCGAGCTGGTCGACTCCAAGGTGACGATCGCCGAAGCCGCCAAGCACCTCGGTGCCCGCGAGCGCCGTGTGCTGCTGCTGCGCTTTGTCGAGGACCTCACGCAGAGCCAGATCGCGGAAATGATCGGCGTCTCGCAGATGCAGGTCTCCCGCATCCTGCGCCGCGCGCTGGATCAGCTGCGGGACCTGACGCACGTGGAGGCGCTGCCGGAGGCCTAGCTACGACGGTTTGGGGCCGAGCCCAACCGGGAACGCCTCAAGGCACAGACCGTGCCCGATCCAGAAAGCGAGGCGCAGGGTCCGAGCCCGTGAGCGCCGACGGTAACCACGTCCTCCACCATCAAAGCCACGCAGGGCCCCTGCGTCAGCCTCACGCTCGACAGCCGCTGTGAGACGCCCACCCTGGTGCGCGCCATGATCTCCGGGGTGGCCGAGCAGCTTTCGGTCGATCCGGAGCTGCTCGACGATGTCAAGACCGCCGTCAGCGAAGCTTGCAACAACGTGGTGCGCCACGCCTATCCGGCTGGAGCGACCGGGCCGCTGTCGGTGGAGCTATACGTGCTCGAGGACAGCCTCGCGGCGACGGTGCAGGATCAGGGCGTCGGAATCGCGACACACGAGCACACCGGCGAGCAGCACCCGGGGGTCGGGATCTCGGTGATCAGGGCGCTCGCCGAGCGCGCCGAGTGGGGCGAGCCCGCGCAGGGTGGTACGGAGGTCTTCATGACCTTTGCCGGGGTACGCGACGGACAGCGGCTGTTCCAGCCGTTGTCGGAGTCGATCCCCGAAGACGGGTGGGCCACCGTCCTGGACGGGGACGCAGTGGCATCCATTTCCCCCTTGAACCTGCTCGGTGGCGTGCTCGGTCGCTTGGCGCGCGCTCTGGCTGCGATGGCCCGGTTCTCGCTGGACCGCTTCTCCGACGTCTACCTGGTCACCGACGCCGTCGCGGCGCACGCCAGCGCCGCCGCCAGCGCTCGGCGCATCGCCTTCGCCCTTACCGCCGACAGCCATCGCCTGGAGCTGTCGGTCGGCCCGCTGGAGCAGGGCAGCGGTGCTCGGATCGGTCGCGAGGCGGAGTTGATGGTTGCCCCCTCGCCGCTGACGCTGCTCAGCGACCAGCTGCTGATCGACTCGCTGCCCGGCGACCACGAGCTGTTGCGGATCGTGATGATCGACCGCAACGCCTGAGAACTGCCTGGAGGATCGGCGTTGGGCAGGATGACGCCGGGCCGCGCGCAATGCCATCCGGAAGGGATCGATGACATGGCATGATGGTGGCCTGTCGTCGTTACGACTCCACTGACCGGGCTCTACTTGATGGGCTGCCTTGCCGATCGCTCAGCCAGCGTGCCGTGCTGGGGCGATCTCGCGCTGGTTGAGCGGCGTGGCCGCCGACTGAGCGCGGATCACGTCGTCTTGACGTAGCCGGTATCCGCGCCTCCAGAGCGCGAAGAGTCGCCGCCGCGGGCAAGTGTGTCCGGCCGCGACCGCGCTTTGGCTGGCGCACTCGCCAGGCGTTTCGTGATCCTGACCCGACGCACCATCGAAGGAGAGGTTGAACGGATGAGCATCCGCGAGCAGTATCCCGCCGGCGTTCCGTGTTGGGTGGAGACGTTGCTGTCAGACCCACGAGCAGCGACGACGTTTTACCGATCCTTGCTGGGCTGGGAGTTCTCCGAGCCCGAACCGATGGCCGGCGGCCTTGGCGGCGAGTACTACGTTGCCCACGTGGACGGCCACGCTGTCGCTGGGATCGGCACGCTTCCCCCTCTCGGCGGCCCACCGACGGCGGTGTGGAGCACCTCAATCCGTGTCGAGAGCGCTGATCGGCTCGTGGAGCTGGCCACAACGGCGGGCGCGAGCGTCATGCTGGGTCCGCTTGCCGTGGGTTCGGCTGGCCGCTGGGCTGTGCTCGTAGACCCGACCGGCGCTGCATTCGGTGCCTGGGAAGCATGCGACCGCGAAGGAGCGCAGCTCGTCAATCAGCCCGGGACCTGGACGATGAGCGCGCTGCACACCCCAGACCCGACCGCCGCCGCAACCTTCTACGGCGCCGTGTTCGGGTGGGAGGCGGAGCCGATCGCTGCGGAGGCCCCGGTCACAGTGTTCCGGCTGGCGGGATATATCGGCGGAGAGCCGGGGCAGCCGATCCCGCGCGATGTCGTCGCCGTTATGACCGCGACCGCGTCGGGACCCAACGGGCCCTCGGTCCCGCCGCACTGGAACGTCAACCTACGCGTCGATGACAGCGACGCCATCGCCGCACGCGCCGCGGAGCTCGGAGGCACCCTCCTGATGGGGCCGATGGATACTCCCGGCTTTCGCAGCGCGGTGCTCATGGACCCGCAAGGTGCTGCGTTCTCGGTCAGCCACATTGTGCGCGGCAAGTAGCGCCGGAACACGAGCGGCTGGCCGTCGTTCAGGCTGTGGGCGGGGCGCCAGCGGTTGGGTTCGAGCGCCGGGGCCCGTAGCCCGGGAGCTTTACGCCGATCTCGACGAGTAGCTGTTTGTCGGCGAGGCGACAGTACGCGCGGGCGGGCCGGGAAAGGCGTGCCAGCTCGGTCGTGGCCTCGGTGTCCAGCACGCGGGGCTCTCGCCCCAGCTCGAAGGTCCGCCCGGCGCGGATGACCCGGCCGCCGCCCGTCCGGAGATTGCGCACCCAGTCGGACTGCTCACCGTAGAGCAGGGCGACGATCAGCGTCCGGTCGCGTCTGAACGCGAGCACCGGCGTCCGGTATGCCCGACCGGTGCGTCGTCCACGGTGCAGGATCACCGCCCACGGCGGTAGGAGCCACGCATAGGTGCGCTGGAGCGGATTGTTGACTGCCTTGTTGAAGCGCGCGACGCGACGCGAGAGCTTCATCGCCGTCCCTCGGCCTGGTCGGCGTCCTGCCCGGCTGCCAGCCATTTGAGGACGGCGGTACGGGAAAACCGCCACTGTCCGCCGAGCCGCCTGCCGGGCAATGCTCCCGTCTCGGTCAACGCCAGGACGATCTGCTCACCGACCTGCAGCAGCTCAGCCGCCTGGCTTACGGTCAGCACCGAGGGTTCGGGGTTCGGGTGAAAGTCGTGCTGTCCGACGGCGAGACCGTCGCCGAGGATCAGCCGGGTGACGATCTCCCGCTTGGAGGCTCCATTGGCCTTGACGATTCGGTTGAGCTGCTCAGCCGCAGGGGAAGGTAGCCGGACGAACAAGGGCTGAGAGTCACTCATCCTCCGACTCCGGTCCCACGGTGACCGGCGGGGCGAGTGGCAGCAGCCGCAGGCCATCTGCGGGTGATGATCGCCATCTGCTCATTCTCGGGCTGCTCGGCGACCTCGGGAAGGTCGTTGGTAGCGACGATCAAGACCCGCGCGGGTTCGGTGGCGTGGTTGACGATCTGGTGCGTGCCCGAAGGTCCGGGCAGGAAGGCAACGACTTCGCCGGTAGTGAGCGTGCGTTCCTCACCGTGTCCTCGGCGCAGCGTCGGCGTCCCCGAGAGCACAAACAGCAGCTCCTCGTTAGCGTGATGGAAGTGCAAGGGCGAGACGACCCCGCTGCGTTCGATCTCATAGAGGTTGGCAGCCAGGCGGGCTGCCCCGGCATGCTGGGCAAGCCGGACCGCTCGCAGCGTCCCTTGCTCTGAGGGCAGCTCGGCGTCCCATGTCGGGTGGACCAGATTCATGCTCACAAGATATCAAAAGCTATCAGACGAAAGCGGTGCGTCGGCGCGTTTCGTCGACCAGTACGGCAACTCGTGTGGCTGGCAGGTCTCGGTAGTCCGGTTCGAGTGGCGACGTGAAGCGGACAGCGTCGATCTCGTTGCGTCCTTCCAAGAGCGCTCGGGCAATCCGGTGCATGCCGTCCATGACCCGTCCGTCGTGGCCCAGGATGATCGGGTAAGAGAGGTCCGCTTCCATGATCAGCCTCGCGTGCTCAGCGACCTTGCGGTGGGTACCTCGGCGCTCCCATCGAACCAGTACGAACTATCGACCTCGCTGATCGAGCTCACCGGGATTCGACATCCCATGCGTCGAAGCCCTGCTCTGCAGGCCAGAAGTGATACTGCTTCCTCACGACCCCCATTGTCGTGCGTCCCCTGCCCTCCGCCGCGACAGAAACGGCGTGCAGGCGAATCTCTGCTCCAGAGAAATCATCGAAGGGCCGTCTGTGCTCCGTAACCGGATCGTCGATCGGCCAGGTCGCAGCTTTGATGGCCGACTCGACGCGTGGGCGTAGGTGTTCGTCTCCCTCCGAGGAGGTGCTCGGAGCCGAGATCTTCCGCCGGTTGCATCCCGACTGGCGGGCCGACCAGGACAAGGCCGTTCGTGGCGTGCTGGCGGCTCGCGCGATGCAAGCGTAGGTGGCAGAGGCCGCTTCTGAACCTGTCGGATTCGTCGCCGCGAAGCTCGACAGGGACCGCCGGCGGGTGTACGAGAAGGCCGATTACAGCCTCCTGCCCGTCGCCCAGTACTTCAAGGCGTTGTAGAGAGTGAAGGTAGCCCTGCAGCGCCTGGTGGTGCCACCTCAGGTATGCCCGCTAGCCCCGGCGGTCGGTGAGCTCGCGCAGGCGCGCCAGCGAACGGCGCAGCAGCCGAGACACCTGCATCTGCGAGACGCCGATCCGCTGGGCGATCTCGCTCTGGGTCAGATCCTCCCCGAAGCGCAGGAAGAGGATCTGCCGCTCACGGTGGGGCAGGTGGCGGGCAGCGGAGAACACCGTGGCCTGATCCTCGATCAGATCCAGGCGACCATCCTCGCTGCCCAGGGACTCGATGCGTGTGGTGGCATCCTCTCCCTCGCCTCGCACCGGGGCGTCGAGCGACACCGCGTCGTAGGCCTCGGCCGTCTGCAGCCCGTCGAGCACCTCTTCCTCGCTGCACTCCAGGTACTCCGCCAGCTCGGCCACCGATGGAGGCCGGCCGCTGCTGGCGCTGATCTCGCTCTGGGCGTCGATCACCCGGCGGGCGCGCTCCTGCGCCCCCCGGTCGACGTGCAGCGCCCAGCCCGAGTCACGGAAGTAGCGCTTGAGCTCCCCGACGATCGTCGGCACCGCGAACGAGCTGAAGGCAAACCCGCGCTCGGGATCGAAGCGCTCCACTGCCTTGACCAGCCCCAGGCTGGCCACCTGAGCCAGATCGTCGAAGGTCTCCCCCGAGTTCGCGTAGCGCCGGGCCAGCTTGCGGGCCAGCGGCAGGAACTGCTCGATCAGCTGGTTACGTGCCCGCCGGTCGGCGAGGTTGCGCCACCGGCGAAACAGCTCCTGCGAGCCGACGGTTGCCACGGACACTCGGGTCGTTGCTGTCACCGTCAACGGTGACCCTCCCTGGATCGGAATGCAGACAGACCTTTTTATCACGTGGTGCTGGGCTATGTCGTCTCGGCGGCCGTAGCCCGCTGCAGTGCCGCTGAGGCCTCCTCCTCGTCGAGCAGGTCGAGAACCGCCCGCTCCAGCCGCGCCCGATCGCGATTGTCGGCGATGTCGATGTCGTCCAGTGCTCCGAGCGCGCCGGCGATCGTCCACCCCGACAGGTATCGGTCGAACACTCGCGGATCGATGTAGGAGCGCCGCGCCACCGCCGGTGTGTTGCCGAGCATCTCGCTGACGCCGCGCACCGCGCGGTTGACGGCACGCTTGCGCGCGGTCTTGGTCGCCGCCTGCGGAGCGTCGGCAGCAACCGACACCGCGGCCAGCACCGTGGCGTTCCAGGTGCGAAAGTCCTTGGCGCTGAACTCCTCCCCGAGATGACGCTTGAGGTACTCGTTGATGTCGCCCGAGCGCAGGCCGCTCCACTGGCGCCCCTGGCGGTAGGCCAGGAGCTCGGGGGGGCCGCCCCGGCGGCGACGCAGAGCCCGGACGAGGTCCCCGCTCAACGGGTCTTCGATCTGGTGCACGCGCCGGACCCCGCCCTTGCCCGGGTAGTCGAACACGATCGCCTCGCCCCGCAGACGCACGTGATCGCGGCGCACGGTGGCCAGCCCGATCCCGTGCTCCTCGTCGGCGTACTCCTCCGAGCCGACCCGGAAGAGCCCGACGTCCAGCAGTCGCACAGCGCAGGCCAGCACGGCCTCCCGGGTCGGGTTGGCGCCCTGCAGATCGGAAGCGAGCGCTCGCCGCAGCTTGGGAAGCGAGCGGGCGAAGCGCTCCATCCGCTGGAACTTCTCCTGGTCGCGTCGCTGACGCCAGCGCGTGTGGTAGAGGTACTGCTTGCGTCCGGCGGCGTCGATCCCGGTGGCCTGCAGGTGGCCCCAGGGATCGGAGCAGATCCACACGTCCTTCCACGCCGGCGGGATCGCCAGCGCGCGCACCCGCTCCAGGACCTCCTCATCGGCGATCCGCTCGCCGCGCGGGTCGGTGTAGAGAAAGCCCCGCCCGCGGCGCCGGCGGCGCACGCCCGGCCCTGAGCAGTCCGAGCGCCGCAGTCGCGGCCGTCTGGGCGAGATGGTGGTCTCCGGCATCGGCGAGGTCTCTCTACCCCACGGAGGCGCCGTTGGGCCCATAAACCGGCAATACCCGCGATCCGCGCTCAGGCGAGCTGCTTGATCCGGTCCGCGACGTCGGCGGCCTCGGAGCGGATGCCGTTGGCCTGGGTGCGAGCCTCGTGCTTGACCTCACGCCGGGCGCGGCTCACCTTGCGCTCGCCCTTGTTGAGGGCCCGGGCGCCACGGCGCTCGAAGCGGTCGAGCTCACGCGCGACCCGGTTCAGGTTCGTGTAGGTCTGCGCGGTGCTGGCGAGCTGGTCGCGCAGCTCCGCGGCGGCGCCGACCTGAATCAGCACCGCTCGCTCGGCCTGACGGCCGACGGCGTCCATCCGGGCGGCGGCGGCCTCCAGGCGGCGGCCGGCGGCGCGGCCGGCCAGCCGTGTGGTCCGCTCCGCGG
>JALYYW010000167.1 GCA_030946085.1 Actinomycetota bacterium | reverse complement strand
CGGCACGTCGACTTCGCCGGCATCGGCGCCATCACCGTCGGCCTCACCGCCCTGGTGCTGGCGCTGGTGGAGGGGAACACCTGGCACTGGGGCTCGGCCCGTGTGATCGTGCTGCTGGCGGTGGCGGCGGTGCACGAGGCTTTCATCTCGGCGCTGAGCACCGGGCTTGACGATCGGCGGCGGGGTGGTGATCGTCGGCGCGGTGCTGGCCTGGCTGCTCGTGCAGCGCCACCCGGGTGGCGCCAGCGAGCACGCCGCCGAGACCGCGCCATCGATCCGGGGAGAGGCTCCCGAGCGGCTGGCCCCCGAGCCCCGAGCTGGTGGGATAGGTCCGCGTCGACCGAAGTTCTCTACAGTTGCCGAAACCCGTTTGGCACCGACCAGAGAGGCATCTCAGTGGCCCTCGAAAGGCCGTTACAAGTTGCAAGCGTTGACACCGAGCCGGGCGAGCTGCCCGAGACGATGGCAGCGTGGGTGATCCGTCCCGAGCGCGAGGGTGAGCCCAGCGACGCGTTCCAGCTGGAGGAGATCGAGGTTCCGCAGCCCGGCGCCTTCGAGGTGATCGTGCGCGTGATGGCCGCCGGGGTCAACTACAACAACGTGTGGGCGGCGCTCGGCCAGCCGGTGTCGGTGTTCGGCTACGGCGACCACCCGCAGTACGGTCACCACATCGGCGGCTCGGATGCTTCCGGGATCGTGTGGAAGGTCGGCGAGGGCGTGACGCGCTGGAAGCCCGGCGACGAGGTGATCATCCACTGCAACCAGGCCTCCTACGAGGATCCCGAGGTGCACGGGCTGGATCCCCTGGCCGCTCCCTCCCAGCGGATCTGGGGCTATGAGACCACCTGGGGCTCCTTTGCCCAGTTCACCAAGGTGCAGGCCCAGCAGCTGCTGCCCCGCCCGCGGAACCTCACCTGGGAGGAGGCCGCCTCCTACGGGCTCGTGTACTTCACCGCCTACCGGATGCTGATCACCCAGTGCGACCTGCAGGCCGGCAACCGGGTGCTGATCTGGGGGGCCGCCGGAGGGCTGGGCGTGTTCGCGACGCAGCTCTGCGCCGCCGCCGGCGCGGAGTGCGTGGGCGTCGTCTCCAGCCCGGCGAAGGGCGAGCTGGTCAAGCAGCTCGGAGCGGTCGGCTACATCGACCGCATCGAGTTCGCGGGGATGATGCGCCGCGGCGGCGAGACGGCCGAGGAGGAGAAGGCCCGCTTCAGAGAATCCCGCCGCTTCACCAAGGCACTGAACGAGATCCTCGGCGGCCCGCCCGACATCGTCTTCGAGCACGTCGGCAGGGCCACGTTCCCCACCTCGGTGCTGGCCGTCAAGCCCTTCGGCAAGGTCGTCATCTGTGCCGGCACCACCGGCTACAACCTCGACTTCGACGTGCGCTACCTGTGGATGCGCCAGAAGCAGATCATCGGCTCGCACTTCGCCAACGCCTACGAGTGCATGAAGGCCAACGAGCTGATCGAGCAGTCGAAGATCCGTCCCGTCCTGTGGCGCACGATGGGCTTCGAGGGCGTGCCCGAGGCTCACCAGCTGATGAAGGACAACAAGCACCTCGGCAAGATCTCGATCCTCGTCGGGGCCACCGAGGAGGGCCGGGGCAAGACCGAGGAGGGCCCCGGGGCGATCCGCGCCGAGGTAGGGGCATAGCCATGGCCACCGTCGTCCACATTCCCTGGTACGCCACGATCGGGCGCAGGGACCAGTTCGCCGCCGAGGTGGCACGGGTGGCGCCGATCGCGCTGCGCTACGGGGCCACCCAGTACGCCGTGCACCGCTCCCACGACGACCGCCACAAGATCGTGCAGCTGGCTTGGTTTCAGACCAAGCGGGACTGGTACCGCTTCTGGGAGGGCCCGGAGATGATCGCGTTCCGCCGCCGCAACCAGGGTCGCTTCCAGATCCCGGTGACCTACATCTGGAACGACGAGATCGCAGCCGGAGCCCTAGGGCCGGAGGTGACCCCCGACCCGGTGCCCGAGCCCGAGCCGGCTCCCCGGACGGCTGCCTGACTCCGGCGCATCGCCGCTCACCGGGTTTCCGCGGCTATCCTCCTAGTCTAGATGTCACGCGCGAACAAGATCGTGAACCTGATCGGGGTGCCGCTTCCCCTGGTCGGCCTGCTGGCGGCCATTGTCCTGCTCTGGGACCGCGCCATCGGCCCGCTGGAGCTCGGCCTTCTGATCGGCTTCTACCTCATCACCTCGCTGGGCGTGACGCTCGGCTACCACCGCATGTTCACCCACCGGGCGTTCGAGTCCTCGCGGGCCTTCCGCGCGATCATCGCCGTGCTCGGCTCGATGGCCGTCGAGGGCTCGGTGATCACCTGGGTCGCCGACCACCGCAAGCACCACGCCTTCACCGACCAGGACGGCGATCCCCACTCGCCGCACCTCAGCGGTCCCGGCTTCTGGGGTGGGGTCAAGGGGCTGTGGCACGCGCACGTCGGCTGGCTGTTCGAGAGCGTCGGCACCGCCGAGCGCGAGCGCTTCGCGCCCGACCTGGTCAAGGACCGGGTCGTGCGGGCGGTCGACAAGCTCTTCTGGGTGTGGGTGATCGTCGGCTTCGCGATCCCCTTCGCGCTCGGGTGGATCGTCGGCGGCGGGCTCGGAACGGCGCTGACCGCCCTGCTGTGGGGAGGCTTCGTGCGCGTGTTCCTGCTGCACCACGTCACCTGGTCGATCAACTCGGTGTGCCACTTCTTCGGCCGCAAGCGCTTCGACATCGAGGACGAGTCCCGCAACGTCTTCTGGCTGGCGCCACTCTCGATGGGCGAGTCCTGGCACCACAACCACCACGCCTTCCCCACCTCGGCCTTCCACGGGCTGCGCCTCGGGGAGCGGTTGGCCGATCCCACCGGGCTGATGATCGCGCTGCTGGAGAAGCTAGGGATCGTGTGGAACGTGGTCCGCGTCAGCCCCGAGCGCCAGCGCGCCAAGACGCTCTCCTCCAGCCGGGCCTAGCGCTGATCCACCTCGGGGGATCTTCGCGATCCAGCTGGCAGAGCTGAGCACCCCGCGGCTGATCCTGCGCCGCTGGCGCGACGCGGACGAAGCGCCGATGACGGAGATCAATCGGGATCCCGACGTTCTGCGGTTTCTGAACAACCAGCCGGGTCTGGCGACGTGGTATGAGCGCGTGTTGGCGCATTGGGAGCAGCACGGGTTCGGGTTCTTCGCCGTAGAGGGTCGCGAAGCTGACCTGCGCGGCGAGCTCATCGGATTCGTCGGTATCGCCTACCCGGCGTTTCTCCCGGAGCTGGCCGCTCGCCCTGAGCTCGGCTGGCGATTGGCCTCCCGGGCCTGGGGTCGAGGACTCGCCACCGAAGCCGCAAGGGCGGTCCGCGCGGGCGCATTCGCCGATCTCGATCTGCCGGAGCTGATCTCGATCATCCATCCGCAGAATCTGCGCTCCCAGCGTGTAGCCACGAAGCTGGGGATGACAATCGAGCGTCAGGTGGAGAACCCCAACCTCGGGCAGCTTGTCGACTTGTGGCAGCTCGACGCGCCCCGCGCCCGCGCGTCAGATCAGCCTGATTCCAGCGGTGCCAGCGTCAACCCGGCGGCGTTCAGCGCGCTCCAGTAGCCCTCAGCGTCCTCACGGGGGCCGCTCCAGACGATCGCGCAGCCGCGGTTGTGGATGCGGTCGGCGAGGCGGTAGCCATCAGCCAGCGTCACGCCGGGGATCACCGCGGCGAGCGTCTCGGCGACGTGGTCGAAGGTGTTGTGGTTGTCGTTGAGCACGAGCACGCGCCAGTTCCCACCGACTCCGCTGCCCGGTCCGCCGAGCCGGGGCCGCTCGATCGTCTGCGGCATCGCTAAGCGCTCTCAGCGCGCTTGCGCCAGTAGCGAGACAGCCCCGCGTAGAGCTGGTCCGGTGGGGCGGCCTGCTCGTAGGCCTCGGCCACCTCCGCTCCGGCGTCGTCGCGGATCTGCGCTCGCACGGCGCTGATGAACCCGTCCTGATCGTGCTCGCGGGCGAGCTCGGCCCACGTATCCAGCCGCGCGCCCACCTCCTCCAGCTGGGCCTCCACTTCCTCGCTCGGACCGAAGTGGGTCATCGCCAGCCGCTGGGGTCGCCAATCGCTGACCACAGCCAGCGACCGCTTCCAGGCCTCCACGTCGATGTCCGGCGGAGGCGTGGGAGGGATCGTCAGCGTCCCCGAGGTGATCCTCACCCCCCCGACATCGCCGACGTAGGCCGTGCCCTCGTGCAGGTAGGAGACGTGGTGGGAGGCGTGCCCAGGCGTGTAGGCGACCTCGAAGGCCTCGTCCAGCAGCCGCTCACCGCCGCGCAGGATTCGCAGCTGGGTCTCGGGCACCGCCTCGAACACGCCCCATAGCCGGTCCATGTCCTCCCCGTAGAGCCGGGTGGCGCTCTCCAGCAGCCGCGTCGGATCGGCCATGTGCGGCGCCCCCCGCTCGTGCACGTAGACCTCCAGGTCGGGCCAGCGCGCCGCCAGCGAGCCGCTGGCACCGGCGTGATCGAGATGGATGTGGGTCAAGAGGAGCGCTCGCGGCCGCTGATCCTGCAGGGCCTCCAGCAGCACCGGCAGGCACGACGACGGCCCCGGGTCGATCACCACCCCATCGACCACGTAGGCGCAGATCACCCGCTCGCGCCCCAGGTGCAGGAGGTCGACGACCTGCACTAGGGCTCGCGCGGCGGCGCGGCGGGCCCAACCGGCGGCGTGCCGGGATCCTCGTCCGGTCCCGCGGCGTGTCCCTCGTGTCCCTCGGTCCTCTTGGGAGCCGCCTTCGGCACGGTGGGATCCTCGTCGGAAAACGGGTCGAAGGCGGCGGTGGCCTCCTCGGAGACCGGCTCGAACGCGGTGGTGGCCTCGGTGGGGACCGGAGCGAATGCGGCGGTGGCCTCGGGATCAAGCCCCACGGTCTCCTGCGAGGTCTCCTCATCCACGCGCGAGGCGCGCTCCGCTGCCGCGATGGCCTCCCGCTCCGCGGTGCTCTCCGCCGCGGGAAAGCGCTGCACGGCCGACTCGGCCAGCGCCAGCAGCTCCTGGGCCAGCTGGCGGGCATCCTCGACGATCCGCTGGCGCTCGGCCCAGATGCGATCGGTCTCCGCATCGAGCTCGCCCACGGTCTCCTGCGCGGCGGCGGTCAGCTGCTGAGCCTCGGCGCGAGCGACCTCCAGGCGGTCCTCGGCCTCACGGCGTGACTGGGAGGTGATCTGCGCCGAGGTCTCGTGCGCGCGCTGAAGGATCCCGGAGGTCTGCTCGCCCACCTGCTCCAGCGCCCGCCGCACCGCCGCCTCCGGCGAACGGGTGGCCTGCAGCTCGGCCACGAGCTGGCTGGTCCGGCGGACGTATTCCTCGACCGCCACGCGGTCATAGCCCCGCAACACCACCGGAAAGTCGGCGTCCGCCGCGACCTTGACCGGATCCTTGGGCATGCTGAAGAGGGGGGCGGTTATCTCCTGCATGAGCGCATGCTCATCGGCGGCTGAGCTCTCGTCGGGCATGGCTCCAAAGTTACCTGAGTGCCGCCACGGGCGAGCGGCTGGCGCTCAACTCGTAGGCCTGGGGGCTGATCGTCGCCGTGCGGTGGCGGTAGCGGCTCCAGGTCCAGGGCCACTGGTTGGGGTCGTTACCGTGCTCGTCCAGGTACCAGTTCGTGCATCCCGAATGCCACACCGTCTCGCCGAGCTTGGCGCGCAACTCGCCGTCGAAGCGCTCCGCCGCTGCGCGGCGGACCTCGATCCGGTCAGTCCCGGTGCGCTCCAGCGCGCGGAGGCCGGCGATCACGTGGTTGATCCCCGCTTCCAAAGTGTAGATGACCGAGCCGGTGCCGCCGTTGGTGTTGGGCCCGTAGAGCAGGAACAGGTTGGGGAAGTCGGGCACCGTCAGACCGAGGTAGGCACGCGGCACCTCCGCCCACTCCTGCGCCAGCGCCCGTCCCGCTGCCCCGGTGATCTCCATCGGCGCGACGAAGCCGTGCGTGGCGAACCCGGTGGCCAGCACGATCGCCTCCGCCGGCCGCTCCACCGCACCGGCCCGGATGCCCGTGGAGGTGATCTCCTGGATCGGATCGTCGATCAGCTCCACGCCCGGCCGGCTGAGCGTCGGATACCACTCGTCGGTGAGCATCACGCGCTTGCAGCCGACCTCGTCGCGCGGGGTGACCTTGCGCCGCAGCTCCGGATCGGCCACGGTCCTGTTGATCTGACGCCGCGCGAGGGCCCGGAAGGCGGGCAGCAGCCACGGCTGGCTGGTCATCGCCAGCGCCCCCAGCTCGTGAAAGGCGAATATCGACGCGCGGTCGAGGCGCTGGAGCGCGGGGAGGCGCGCGAACATCCGCTTGGTGGCCTCGGAGTAGGCGAAGTCGGTCTTGGGGAGCGTCCACCCAGGCGAGCGCTGGTAGACGTCCAGCTGCGCCACGGCCGGGGCGATCGCCGGAACGACCTGGATCGCGCTGGCGCCGGTGCCGATCACCGCCACCCGGCGCCCGCTGAGGTCGACGTCGTGGCGCCAGCGGGCGGTGTGGAAGACAGGGCCGGCGAACTGCTCGCCACCGGGCAGCGGCGGCACGGCCGGAACCGACAGCTGGCCGCAGGCGCTCACCAGCACGTCGGCGACATGGGTGCCGGCATCGGTCTGGAGCTCCCAGCGGCAGCGACCCTCTTCCCAGCGGGCCGCCTTGACCTCCACCCCGGTGCGGACCCGCTCGCGCACACCCTCCTGGCGGGCCACCCGCTCCAGGTAGGCCTGGATCTCCTCCTGGGGGGCGTACCGGCGTGACCACCTGGGGTTGGGGGCAAAGGAGAACTCGTAAAGGTGCGAGGGCACGTCGCAGGCAGCGCCCGGGTAGGTGTTGTGATGCCAGACGCCTCCGATGCGATCGGCACGCTCGAACACCGTCACGTCCTCATAGCCGGCCCGGGTCAGCATCGCGGCGGCGCCCACCCCGCCAAAGCCCCCCCCAACGACCGCAATCGACCTCACTGGACACAGCCTATCGGCGGCTCGGAGACCCATACAATGCGCTCATGTCCCACCACGGGTCCCCGCGCCTGTCCGAGCCCGACCGGCCGTGGATGATGCGGACCTATGCGGGCCATTCGGACGCCCGCCGGTCCAACGAGCTCTACCGTCGCAACCTCCAGAAGGGCCAGACCGGCCTGTCGGTGGCCTTCGACCTGCCGACCCAGACCGGCTACGACCCCGGCCACGAGCTCGCGCGCGGCGAGGTGGGCAAGGTCGGCGTATCGGTGGCGCACCTGGGCGACATGCGCACGTTGATGGACGGCATCCCGCTGGAGGAGATGAACACCTCGATGACGATCAACGCCACCGCCGCCTGGCTGCTGGCGCTTTACATCGTCGCCGGCGAGGAGCAGGGCGCCCCGCCGGAGAAGCTCCAGGGGACCACCCAGAACGACATCCTCAAGGAGTACCTGAGCCGCGGCACCTACGCCTTCCCGCCCCGGCCCAGCATGCGGCTGATCGCCGACACGATCGCCTACACGGTGGAGCACGTGCCCAAGTGGAACCCGATCAACATCTGCTCCTACCACCTCCAGGAGGCCGGCGCCACGCCGGTCCAGGAGATCGCCTACGCCATGAGCAACGCCATCGCCGTCCTCGACGCCGTCCGCGAGCGGGTGGCGCCGGAGCTGATGGGCAGCGTGTTCGGGCGGATCTCGTTCTTCGTCAACGCCGGCGTGCGCTTCATCGAGGAGCACGCCAAGCTGCGGGCGATGGCCCAGCTGTGGGAGGAGCTCGGCCGCGAGCGCTACGGCGTGCAGGACCCCAAGTACCTCCTGTTCCGCTACGGCGTCCAGGTCAACTCGCTCGGCTTGACCGAGGCCCAGCCGGAGAACAACGTCTACCGCATCGCGCTGGAGGCGCTGGCGGTGACCCTCGGACGTGACACCCGCGCCCGCGCGGTGCAGCTGCCTGCCTGGAACGAGGCGCTGGGACTTCCCCGGCCGTGGGATCAGCAGTGGTCCTTGCGCCTGCAGCAGATCCTGGCCTACGAGACCGACCTGCTGGAGTACCCGGACATCTTCGAGGGCTCCAAGGTGATGGAGGCGCTGGTGCACGAGCTCGTGGACCGCGCCCGAGGCGAGATGGCGCGCGTCTCGGAGCTCGGCGGCGCCGTCGAGGCGGTGGACTACATGAAGTCGGCGCTGGTCGACTCCCATCGCGAGCGCTGGCGGCGGATCGAGTCCGGTGAGCTCACCGCGGTGGGCATGAACCGCTTCACCTCCACCGAGCCCTCACCGCTGACTGCCGACGCCGACGGCGGCATCCTCGTCGTCGATCCGGAGGTCGAGGCGGAGCAGCGGCAGGCGCTGGAGCGGTGGCGTTCAGAGCGTGATGCCGGCGCCGCGCAGGACGCCCTGCGCGAGCTGGCCCGGGTCGCGCGGGAGGACGGTGAGAACATCATGCCGGCCACGATCGCAGCCGCCCGCGCGGGCGTCACCACCGGCGAGTGGGCGCAGGCGCTGCGGGAGGCCTTCGGCGAGTACCGCGCTCCCACCGGCGTCGGCGAGGCCACCGCCGCCCCGGCCGAGGACCTGGCCGAGCTGCGCGAGGAGGTGGAGCGGGTCAGCGAGACGCTCGGCCGGCGGCTCAAGTTCCTGGTCGGCAAGCCCGGCCTCGACGGACACTCCAACGGCGCCGAGCAGATCGCCGTGCGCGCCCGTGACGCCGGCATGGACGTCGTCTACGAGGGCATCCGGCTGACACCCGCGCAAATCGCCAACTCCGCCGCCCAGGAGGGCGTGCACGTGATCGGGCTCTCGATCCTCTCCGGATCCCACCGCGAGCTGATCCCCTCGGTGCTCGCGGAGCTGCGCGAGGCCGGTGCCGGAGCGGTGCCCGTGATCGTCGGCGGGATCATCCCCGAGCTCGACGCGGCGTGGCTGCGGGAATGCGGGGTGGCCGCCGTGTACACGCCCAAGGACTGGGACCTCAACGGGATGATGCGCGACATCATCTCGCTGGTGGGGGAGCGCCACGGGGTTCCCACCGCGGCCCACGCTTGAGGGCGGCTGTCACCGACGGCGCCGAGTTGGCGCGCCGCCTGCGTGAGCGGGATCTCCGGGCGGCACCGGCGGTCCTGAACCTCGTCGAGAACCAGGCCGCGCCGGCACGAGCGCAGAGCGCGGCGCTGCTGGCGGAGCTCTCCCCCCAAGCCACGGGCGAGGAGGCGCGCGCCCACGTCGTCGGCATCACCGGGCCGCCAGGGGTGGGAAAGTCCTCGTTGCTCGGCCTGCTGGTGGCGCAGTGGCGCCATCGGGGGCGCTCGGTGGCGGTGCTGGCCGTCGATCCGAGCTCGCGCCGCTCGGGTGGCTCGCTGCTCGGCGACCGTGCCCGGATACAGGTCGATCCCTCCGACAGGAGCGTCTTCATCCGCTCGACGGCGGCGGGCGAGCGCCTCGGCGGGCTGGCGCCGGCCACCCGGGCCGCGGCTGCGGCGCTGGCGGTGGCCTTCGACGTTGTCGTGATCGAGACCGTCGGCGTCGGCCAGTCGGAGACCGACATCGCCGACCTCGCCGACACGGTCGCAGTCGTCGTGCAGCCGGGCTCGGGAGACGTGCTCCAGTTCCTCAAGGCCGGGATCATGGAGGTGCCCGACGTGCTCGTGGTCACCAAGGCCGACCTCGGTCGCGTTGCGATGCGGGCTTTGTCCGATCTGCGCTCGGCGCTGCGGGCTCTAGGGGCCAGGGAGACGGCGGTCCTGTCAGTCTCG
>JALYYW010000165.1 GCA_030946085.1 Actinomycetota bacterium | reverse complement strand
GTGTGGAACGGCGCCGTCGAGCCGCGACTGGTGCTCCGCCACGCCCGCCCGTGCGCGCCGGCGCCGATCGCGCTACCGGGAGCGACGCGGTATCTCCAGGCGGTGTTTGCGGAGCTGGATCGAGCGCCGACGGCCCGCCGACCAGACGAGAGCACGGTCTCGGATGCACCGCCGCGCGAGGTCCTCGACCGGCGCGGGCGGGGCCCGCTGGCGGTGCTGGCCGACGCCCAGGCCGGCGGGGGCGGGGTGCTGGCGATTTGCATCGACGTCCCCCGGCGCCTGCCGGGGCTCTCGCAGCGAACCGGCGGCTTCGCCCTGATCTCCTACGCGGAGCTGGCCGAGGATCCCGCCACGGCGCGGGAGTTCCGGCACCTGGTCGCGCTCGACCCTCCGGCAAGTCCGCAGGAGCAGGCGCTGCTGCGCGCCGGGGCCGGCTACACCCACCTGGCCTGGGGCGAGCCTGAGCTACGCTTCGCTTTGCAGATGCACGAGTTCGAACATGATCTCCGGGCGCCCCTCGTGGAGCTCTACCGGCGGTTGCAGGCCCGGCGCTCGGTGACCGGGGAGGAGCTCGAGCGCCTGCTCGGCGGCGAGGGCCACCACCGGCGCCCACCGCGCCTGGCCGGGCGGCTGGTCCGGATCCTTAGCGAGCTCGATCTCGTCCGGCTGAACCGGGCGCTTCCGGCGATGGCGATCGCCAGCCAGGCTCCGACGGCACTGGACCGATCGCCGACCTACCGGTTCCTCTCCCAACGTTGTGAGGAGGGTCGGCGATTCCTAACCAGCGCCAGCCTTCGGCCAAGCGCCTGAGCCGCGGCAACGACGCGCGTCCCCGACGTGAGGCCACCCGGTCGGGAAGCGGCGCCACGCTGATCCCACCGACGCGCCCGCCAGTCGACAGCGTCGAGCGGGACGGCGATCGAGACGGTAAGGGCTGGGCGGCGATCGAGCGGGCCGAGCTCACCGCCGTCGAGCGGCGGCTGCTGTCGGACCTCTTCGCCATCGTGGAGGAGCACGCCGCCCAGGCGGCAGTGCACATCGAGCGCGCGCGGGTCGAGGAGGCGTTCGTCTACGCGTGCGTCCACCACGCCGACCAGCGTCGCAAATCCGGCGAGGACTTCATCATCCATCCCGTCGGCGTGGCCAAGATCTGCGCGGGTATGCGGCTGGATACCGAGACCCTGTGCGCCGCGCTCCTGCACGACACCGTGGAGGACACCTCCGCCTCGTTGGATGATGTGCGGGAGTCCTTCGGGGAGGAGATCTCCGCCCTCGTCGACGGCGTCACCAAGCTGACCGGCCTGACCTTCCAGTCCCGGGACGAGGCCCAGGCCGAGAACTACCGCAAGATGATGGTGGCGATGGCCTCCGATATCCGGGTCATCCTGATCAAGCTCGCCGATCGCCTGCACAACATGCGCACGATCGGCGCGATGCCCAAGCAGAAGCAGATCGAGAAGGCCCGCGAGACGCTCGACATCTACGCCCCGATCGCCCACCGTCTCGGCATCCATGCGATCAAGTGGGAGCTGGAGGACCTCGCCTTCCAGACTCTGCACCCGCGCAAGTACGACGAGATCAAGGGCCTGGTGGCCCAGCAGCGCGCCGAGCGCGAGCGCTACGTCAACCAGGCGGGTGAGTACCTGACCAAGGAGCTCGACGAGCTTGGGATCGAAGCCGAGATCTCCGGCCGCGCCAAGCACTTCTACTCCATCTACTCCAAGATGACCAAGAAGGGCCGGGAGTTCAACGAGATCTACGACCTCACTGCGATGCGCGTGATCGTCGGCTCGGTCAAGGACACCTACGGCGCCGTGGGCGTGATCCACTCGCTGTGGAAGCCGCTGCCGGGACGCTTCAAGGACTTCATCGCAATGCCGAAGTTCAACATGTACCAGTCGCTGCACACCACGGTGATCGGGCCCGAGGGGCGGCCGCTGGAGATCCAGATCCGCACCCGGGACATGCATGACCTGGCGGAGTTCGGGATCGCCGCGCACTGGATGTACAAGGAGGACGGCAGCCGCGCCCCCTCGGCCAGCGAGCTGGGGGACTCCGACGGCAAGCTCAAGTGGCTGCGCTCGCTGCTGGACTGGCAGCAGGAGCTCTCAGACCCCAGCGATTTCATGGACTCCCTGAAGGTCGACCTGTTCGAGGACGAGGTGTTCGTGTTCACCCCCAAGGGCGAGGTCAAGTCCCTGGCCGCCGGGGCGACGCCGTTGGACTTCGCCTACGAGATCCACACCGATGTCGGGCATCGCTGTGTCGGGGCCAAGGTCAACGGGAAGATCGTGCCGCTGTCCTACCAGCTGCGCTCCGGAGAAATTGTCGAGGTCCTGACCTCCAAGCGTGAGCGGGGACCCTCGCGCGACTGGCTGGCGCTGGTGCGCACGACGCGCGCCCGCAACAAGATCAAAGCGTGGTTCAAGGCCGAGTCGCGCAAGGACACCGAGCACAGCGGTCGCGAGCTGCTCCAGGAGCACCTCAAGAAACAGGGCCTTCCGGCGCAGAAGCTCGTCGGCTCGCCGCTGCTGGCCGACGTCATCAGGGAGATGGGCTTCCGCAAGGGCGAGGACTTCTACATCGCGCTCGGTGGCGCCAAGATCTCCGCGAAGGTCGTGGTCAACAAGGTCATGCAGCGCCTCAAGCAGGGGGAGGCGGCGGAGTCCGCGCCCACGGCCACCGACGACCTGCTCCAGACCCGCCGGCGCCGCACGCGCCCGACAGCCTCCTCAGCGCGGTACGGAATCGCGGTCGAGGGCATCGACGAGGTGATGCTGCGGATCGCCAAGTGCTGCCGCCCGGTGCCGGGCGACCCGATCGTCGGCTACATCTCGCTGGGCCGCGGGATCACGATCCACCGCGAGGACTGCCCCAACGTCGCGGTGCTGCGCAAGGACCCGGACCGCTTCACCGACGTGGCTTGGGAGGGTGATGCCGAGACCGCCTTCCGCGTCGAGATCGAGGTCGACGGCTGGGATCGCCACCGGCTGCTGGAGGACATGTCCCGTACCTTCGCCGAGGCCGGCATCAACATCCTGGAAGCGCGCTGCACGGTCAGCCACCCGATGGTCAAGAACCGGTTCGTGGTGGAGGTCGGTGACACCCGCACGCTGGATCAGGCGATCAACCGCCTGCGCAACATCGACGCCGTGTTCGATGCCTACCGCGTGACCCCCGGCGCGGGATAGAGTGCTCACCCTGAGCAGGAGGCAGATGGCCACCACCAGGACGCGCACCTCCAGAGGGCTGCTGACGGTGCTGTGCGCGGTTGCCGCTGGCGCCATCAGCGCCGGCCCGGCTGAGGCGTCGGGAGCACAAAGCGCGTCGGGTAACTTCATGAGCGCTCCCTTCGGCGTCGTGTTCAGCGCCCAGCGAGCGGCGGGCGCACCGGAGATCTCGGCCACCGGGACGTTCACGGCGACGACGCTGGCCGGCCACACCCCCGTGATGTCGATCTCCGGCCCCGTCTCCTGCCTCGCCATCGTTGGTGACCGCCTCGGCCTCTTCTACCGGGTGACCAGCAGCACCCCAACGGTCTTCTCCCAGCTGGGCGGCGGGGTGCTCGTCTACCTCCAGCGGGCCGCAAACGGGCAGCCGGCGAAGGTTTCGTTTCTCCCGGTGCCGGTGACGCACGTACCCTCCTGCGATCCCACGGCCGCCGTGGTGCCGATCCAGTCGGGCACGTTGACGCTCACTTCCGGGTCCTCCTCCTCCACGGCGCCCCCGGTCCCCACCGCGCACAGCAAGCCCCCCAAGCACGCGCGGCATGCTCATCGCCGCCATCGGCGACAGCATCGACGGGTGCATGCGCGTCGACATCACCCGCCCACCGACGAGCCCGAGTAGGCGCCCATCCAGGTGTGGCGGCCCATCGGGGTAGGCGCTTAGCCGATCTCCGGTCCCTGCCGGCGTTCGGGGGCCTGGCGGCGCCGCGAGGGTGAGGACCAGCGCCGCGAGGTAGCCGCCGGCGGCCGCGCCGCCGGAATCCGCGGTGGGAGCTCGGGTTGCTGGAGCCTGCGGGCCTCGGGCTCCGGCCCGGCCCGCCCCACCGATCGGCGTCCAGGACCGGCGGGGCTGACGAGCGCCGGCGCCGGGGCGGGCGCCGTGACCCGCACCAGGCGCGCCCGAGTCTGCGGCACCTTGGTTAGCAGCACCGCTTCCCCGGTGCGCAGCGACATGATCTCGTTGGGGTGGATCAGCAGCTGCTCCACCTGCCGCCGGGTGCCGCGGCTGGTGTCGAAGCGGCTGGGGAACCCCCCGACCCTGAAGGTCTGCTCCCACACCTTCTCGGTGCCCGTCATCCGAGCCACGGTGTGAGCCGAGGCCGGGACGTCCTGGCGGTGCACCACCTTCACGGCAGTGTTCCCCAGTACCTGGTCACGCAGCCCAGACGCCGCGCGGTCGAGGTCGGCGAGCTCCTGGGTGGCCAGCAGCACGCTCACGCCTGACTCCCGGCCGCGGGCCAGCAGCGAGATGACGTTGTCGGCGCCCAGCGCGGAGAACTCGTCGATGCCGACGATCGCCTGCTGGTGCTGGCCGCCACCGGCGGTGGTGCTCAGCCGGTGACCGGTGGCTGCCACCAGATCCTGGATCGCCAGGGTGCCGAGCTGGGCCGAGAGCTTGCCGTAGACGCTCGAGTGCAGGCTGAAGAGCACGACCTCCTCTCCCTCCAGCGCCCGGCGTAGGTCGATCCCGGCGGCCGGCCCCCCGGGCGTTGTCGTGGCCGTGCCGGCGCCAGGCTCCAGGAGCGTGCCGACATGTGACTCGCTGAGGATCGCCAGCCTCGTGCCCAGCCCGCGGACGGCGCTGTGCTGGTCGGGCGTGAGTCCGCAGAGGTATGACTCCACACGTTCGGCCCGCTCGGGCGCCAACTGCCGCGTGAGGGCCGACAGGTGGCGCGGCTCCAGCGCATCCACGACCTCGCGCAGCGTCGCCGGGCGACTCGGGTGGACCTCCATCAGCACCCCGAGCGCCAGCTGCACGTAGCGTTCGGCGGCCCGCTGGTAGTGAGGCTCGGTGAAGCGCTCGCTGGAGATCAGCTTGTCCTTGAGCTCGGTGGCGTTGCCGTGCTGCAAGGGGTTCCAGTGCTCCCCTCGCTCCGGTGAGAACACCCGCAGTGGACGCCCGGCGGCAGCCGCGGCCGCGGCCAGCCGGCGCTCGAACGCGGGGGAGCCCTTCATGTCGATCGCCACCACCGGTGCACCGCGCTCGATGTGGTCACTGAGGATCGCCAGCAGCGTGGTCGACTTCCCCGCGCCACTGGCGCCAAGGATCAGCCCGTGCGCGGCGAGCTGGCGGTCATCGAGGGCCACCGCCGCCCCACCCCGGTCGCGCCCCAGGATCATCGCGCTGTGTGCGGCCGGGGCGCGGCTCGCGCTCACGGCGCGCACAGCCCGCAGCAGCCGGATCCCTCCGGTGAGCGCGAGCGCTGCGACCACCAGGCCGATCGCGCTGGCCGGCGGGAGCGCCATCAGCACCGCCAGGGCCGCCAGTGCCCACACGGGCCGGCGGACGGGCGCCCCCGCCGGAGTCACAGCTGGGCCCCGCTCGCCCGCGAAGCGCCCCGTGCGCCGCCGCGGGAGAGCTGGGTCGCCAGGCGGGCCATCGAGGGCGTCCAGGAGAACTGCTCCACGTGCACCAGTGAGCTCACGCCGGCTCGCGTCGCCGCGGCGCGCACCCGCCGGCCGATCTCCGGGCGATCCACGAGGTACACGACGGCATCGATGCGACGCTCGGCGGCATAGGCGGACATGACCTTGTCCAGCCGAGCGCGGCTCTTGGCGCTCAGCTCCAGCTCCAGCGCGATTCGCTGGCCCTCCGGGGTCCGCAGCAGCAGGTCCGGATAGTGCAGCCGCTCACGACCGCCGGGACCGAAGTCCCACAGCCTCACCCCGTAGCGCTCTCCGGCCGCGCGGTCACCGCCCTGCTCATTGCCCGTGCCGTCCTGGCGAGGGAAGCCCTCCCGGGAGCGCAGCTGCCGCTCGCTGAGGACCTCCGCCACCGGGCCGAACGCGCCCCTGCCGGCGGCCAGCCACAGCCAGGCCGTCCCGACATCGTGCACGTACTCCCGCATGTCCACCCCGCGGGGACGAGGCAGCTCGCTGCCGATCGCCCCCAGCCCGCGCGAGGTCACCTGGTAGCAGGCGGGCTGGAGGTGGAACAGCGCTCGCCGATCCAGGTAGCCGGAGCGCTCCAGCTTTCGCAGGCGCGTCTGTGCCGCGTCGGGCGCGACCCCCAGCAACGCCTGCACATGACTGGCCAGCACCAGGCGGTGATCGGCGATGAAGGCCAGGATCCGGCGGTCGCGCTCGGTCAGTTGCAGCCGCGGGCGGTTCCCGGCATCCACCTGAGAACAGAGCCCCCAGCGGAGAAGTTTCACCCCCCGGGGTGTCAGCGACGGGGGTGTCAGCGACCGGGCTGGGGCAGCGAGCGGGTGTCGACGACCTCGAAGTCCCGGCCCGTTAGCCGCCCCAACAGATGGAGATCGTCGTCTTTCCAGCGCCTGTCCGGGGCACCGGAGATGAACCACGAAGCACCGTTGTCGGCCACGATCATCCCGTAGCGCTTGAGCGCCTGCGCCACCACGCGGGCCTGGTGGGGCAGCCGGGAGATGTTCACCGAGGCCCGGAGCCGCAGGCGGAGGCCCATCGGGGGAGCGTGGGCCTTCGAGCATCCGGAGGTCCGGTGACGCGCCGGGTAGACGTAGGCGTAGGCGGTGCAGCTGACCGTGAAACGCAGGGCGTGGTCGATGGCGCCGCGGGCGACCTCGTCGTAGCGAGCCAGGCCGGGGAGGATCGGCAGCCCCGCCGCGTCGGCAGAGGTCCAGCCGGCCGGGCGCAGCCGGTCAGAACGCAGGTTGAAGATCGCGCCCGAGCCGGCATGCCAGCGGCCGCCGGCGCGGGGATAGGCAGCGAAGAGCTCGTAGTCGGTGCATGTGTCGCGATTGACCACGATCACGTGACGGTCCCCGGTGGACCTCGGCCCACCCTCGATCGGCACGTGCTGGGGGAGGGGGTAGCGTCCCCGGTCGGACTCGCCGGGGTAGTCGAAGCTCACCGGCACCCGGTGGGTGGCACCCGAGACGATGGCGTAGGGAATCCCGTTCGGAGCCCCGTTGTACACCGTGCCGAAGTCGGGATGGACGGGTTCGGCGGCCCCGATCACGCCAACCACGGCCGCCGAGTCGTGCGCCACCGGCAGCCGATCGACGCGCTGGTTCCACGGGTTGTCGGCGGGGAGCACCGGGCAGTGCGTTCCGGCGAGCGTCGGCGGGGATCCCCCGCCTCCCGCGAGCTTGGCTGCGGTGACGGCAGGCACCGCCGCGGCGGCGGCGCAGGCGACCAGGAGCAGGACTCGACGCACCGGCCGATCATAGGCTCGGCACGCGCGGCGCTGGCCGGTTCTGGACGAACGTTCAGGAAACGACGAGGATCCCGCCCGGGGTCACCTGAAACTCGGCCTCGCGGACGGAGCCGATGTGGTCGCCGTCGACCTGCAGCGGGAGCGGGCGGTCGTCGAGGGATCGCACGCGCAGCGCCACGAGACCGGAGAACGCGTGCACCCGCCGGTGCCGGCTGAGGCGCGCGGCTGCGGTGAGCGCCCGCCAGGTGATCGTGGGGATGTCGACCGGGCTCGCGCGGGTCAGCACCACCCCCGCCAGGTCGCCGCTGCGCAGCGTGGCTCCCTCGCCCATCTCCACCGGCCGGTTGCCGAAGAACGTGTAGGGGGAGCCGTTCTGGATGATCGCGGTGACGCCGGCGACCCGCTCCTCACCCAGCTGCACCTCCAGCCGGGGGGGTCGGATCAGGTAGTGGCGGTTGAAGGTCCCGATCCCGGTCCAGGTGTAGTACCACTCGCCCAGGCGGGCCTTCAGGCGCGGGTGCGCGTCGACGCGCTCCACGACGCTGGCGTCGAGCCCGACGCCGGCGGAGAAGAGGAACCGGCGCTCGTCCACCCGGCCGATGTCGACCCGCGTCGGGCGCCAGTCGTCGGCCATTGCCAGCAGGTGCTCGGTGGCGTCGACGACGTCGGTGGGGATGCCGAGCATCCGGCAGTACACGTTCGTGCGCCCGCCGGGCAGGCAGGTGAGCGCTGTGTCTGACCCGGCGAGGCCGTTGGCGGCCTCGTTCACGGTGCCGTCGCCACCGAACGCCACCACCACGTCGTAGCCCTCGGCGGCCGCCTCCCGGCAGATGTCGGTGGCATGATCGCGGGACTCGGTGTCGACGGCGTCCACCTCGTAGCTGCCGCGCAGGGCATAGACGACGAGGTGCTTGAGCCGATCGGAGACGGTTGTGGCGTAGGGGTTGACGATGACCAGCATCCGCCGGCTCGGGCCCCGGCCCGAGCCGCGCAGGCCGAAGGCCGCCTCCAGGCGCTGGGCCGGATCCTCGGAGGTGGCGGCGGTCATGCTGAACTGGCAAACACCACCGGGCGACGCCCGTTACGTGACCGGAATCGGGACGGCTTGAACGTTTCCGCCGCTGAACCTGGCTATACTTCTCCTCACATAGCAGTACGCATCCAGAGGGGTGGAGGGAAATGGCCCTTAGAAACCCCGGCAACCGCCCGCAAGGGAACGGTGCCAATTCCATCAGGCTCCAACGATCAGCCTGGGAGATGTGGAGAGGGCGGTTTCCCAACCTCTGACCACAGACCCCGGCGGAGGTTTCTAAGATATGCCGCCAGAGTCTCTGACCTGCAAAGAGTGCAAGACCGCTTATCCGCTCGACGCGAGGTATGTGTGCGAGCGCTGCTTCGGCCCGCTGGAGGTGACATATGCCTCCCGTGAGCACGCCGACCCCCAGGAGCTGCGCCGCCGGATCCAAGCCGGGCCCCATTCGATCTGGCGCTACGCGGATTTCCTGCCCGTGGCGGCGCCGCCTAAGGGCACGCTGCCGGCGGGATGGACGCCGCTGCTGCGCGCCGACCGGCTGGCCGAGCAGCTCGGCCTGAGGGAGGTCTGGGTCAAGAACGACGCCGCCAACCCGACGCACTCGTTCAAGGATCGGGTGGTCGCCGTGGCCCTGGCGCGGGCCCGGGAGCTCGGCTTTGAGACGATCGCCTGCGCCTCCACGGGCAACCTCGCCAACGCCGTCGCGGCGCACGCGTCGGCCGCCGGCCTGGAGTCCTACGTCTTCATCCCCTCCGACCTGGAGGAGCAGAAGGTGCTGGCCACAGGTGTCTACGGCACCAACCTGGTGGCGGTGCGCGGCAACTACGACGACGTCAACCGCCTGTGCACGGAGATCTCCGGTGAGCACGCCTGGGCGTTCGTGAACATCAACATGCGGCCCTACTACGCCGAGGGCTCCAAGACGCTGGCTTACGAGACCGCCGAGCAGCTCGGCTGGCAGCTGCCCGACCGGGTGGTTTCCCCGATCGCGTCCGGTTCGCTCTTCACGAAGATCGCCCGCGGCTTCGAGGAGTGGCTGGACCTGGGGCTGATCGAGGGCCGGCTGCCCACCTTCAACGGGGCGCAGGCCCAGGGATGCTCGCCGGTGGCGACCGCCTTCGAGGCCGGGCAGGACTTCTGCCGCCCGGTGAAGCCAAACACGATCGCCAAGTCGCTGGCGATCGGCAACCCCGCCGACGGTCCCTACGCGCTCGAGCTCGCTCGCAGGACCGGCGGCCGGGTCGACTCCGTCACCGACGAGGAGATCCGTGAGGGGGTCAAGCTGCTGGCGCGGACCACGGGCATCTTCACCGAGACCGCCGGCGGGGTGACGACCGCGGTGCTGGCCAAGCTGGCCCAGCGCGGCGACATCGACCGTGACGAGCGGGTGGTGCTCTACATCACCGGTGAGGGCCTGAAGACGCTCGACTGCGCCCGGGGGACCTTTGAGACGATCGAGATCGACGCCGACTTCGATGCCTTCGAGACCGCCAGGGAGCAGCTGGCGGTCCCGGCCTGAGAGAATCCTGCGCCGATGGCGGTCAACGTCAAGATCCCCAGCCAGCTGCGAGCCGCGACCGGCGGCGATGCCACCGCCACGGTCGACGGCGCCACCGTCGGCGAGGTGCTCGACTCTCTGTACGCGCGCTACGGGGAGCTGCGCAGCCGGATCGCCGAGGACGGCGGGCTGCGCCGGTTCGTGAACGTGTACGTCGGCGGTGAGGACATCCGCTTCCTGGACGGGCTCCAGACGGAGGTGCAGGACGGAGACGAGGTCACGATCCTGCCCGCCGTGGCGGGCGGCTGATCGCGGGAGCCCCGCTGCTAGGGAGCGTCGACGGCGCCGAGCCCAACGGGGCAGCTGACGCCCGTGCCGCCGAGCCCGCAGTAGCCCCCCGGGTTCTTGTGCAGGTACTGCTGGTGGTAGTCCTCGGCGTAGTAGAACGGGCCGGCGAGGCCGATCTCGGTCGTGATCTCCCCGTGGCCGGCCGCGCGAAGCTCAGCGGAGTACGCCTCCCGGGAGGCGCGGACGCTCGCCAACTGCCCCTCGTCGAAGGCGTAGATCGCCGAGCGATACTGCGTGCCGGCGTCGTTGCCCTGGCGCATGCCCTGGGTGGGATCGTGGTTCTCCCAGAAGAGGCGCAGGACCTCGCTCAGGGAGATGACCTCCCGGTCGAACACGACCCGCACCGCCTCCGTGTGGCCGGTGCTGCCCGAGCAGACCTCCTCGTAGGTGGGGTTGGGCGTGTACCCGCCCCCGTAACCGACCGCGGTGCTGTAGACGCCAGGGGCCTGCCAGAACACGCGCTCGGCGCCCCAGAAGCACCCCATCCCGACCACGATCTCCTGGAGGCCGTCGGGGAAGGGAGGCTGCAGCGGCGTGCCCAGCACGGCGTGTCGCCCGGCGACGGGCATCTCCCGGTCGCGGCCGCGCAGCGCCCGGTCGCGTTCGATCATCTTGGTCTTGTCCCGGAAGCCGAGCACGCTTTCAAGGGTAGCGTCACAGCACCAGGGTGCGGTAGCGCAGCGCCCCGCGGGCGATCGCCCCGCACTCCACGAGGTCGTGCACGATCAGGTACGGGATCGCGTCGCCGCCGGCGCCCGCCGCCTGCGCGCGGCGGCGCAGCTCCGCCAGATGCCGCGTCAGCACCAGGCGCCGCAGCCAACGGGGGGCAGCCAGCGCCAGCAGTGAGCGCCACATCAGGTAGTGCCACACATTCCAGAAGATCCCGCGGTAGAGCATCGTACGGGTCTGCGGATGGCGGCTGTACACCCGGAGTCCGTCGCCCCACCGCGCCGCCAGACGCAGCGCCGCGACGGGCCCTAGGCGCTGCACCGCGTGGTAGACGATCGCCCGCGGGGCGAAGACGGTCCGGGCGCCCCGCTCGAGCGCCCGCCAGGCCAGGTCGGTGTCCTCCCCCGCGGGGCGCAGTCCGAAACGTTGGTCAAAGCCTCCCAGGTCTTGCAGCAGCGGTCGCGGATAGAGCATGTTGCAGGTTTCGTATTGCGGGCCGAGCCGCGCTACGGAGACCGTGTGCGAGAAGAGGCCGTCGGTCGGCTCCCGCGGATCGGGGATGGTACGGCCCTGGACGACCGCGCCGGGATGCGCGCCCGCCGCCGCCAGCGCCTCGACCAGCCACTCCGGCGCTGGTCGGCAGTCGTCGTCGGTGAAGGCCACCAGGGGCGCCCGCGCAAGCCGCCAGCCACTGTTGCGCCCGCCGGCGGGGCCCAGGGTGGTCTCGTGACGCAGCGAGCGCAGCTCGAGGTGTCCGAGGTCGTGCTCCGCCGCCACCACCCGGGCCGTGTGCAGCTCGGCTGAGCCGTTGTCGACCACTATCACCTCGAAGCAGGACGTCTCCAGGGTCTGCTCGCGAAGGGCCCTCAGCAGCGTCGCGAGGCGCGCCGGCCGGTTGAAGGTGGAGACCACCACCGACACCAGTGGCGCCTTCGACCGGCCCGGGCTGCGAGCGGAGTCTTCGACCATATCCCCTGCATGATGCCGACGCAGATCTACCGACCGATGGATGCGCTGTGGCGGTGCCCGCGAGAGCGCATGCTGCCCCGCTTCGCCGGCCTGCGGGAGGGCATGGAACCCGGCGGATTCTGGTTCAGGCGTCGGTAGCCGTACCTGCCGGCAGCTTCAGCAGCTCGAGCTCCAGCGCCCGGTGGAACGCCTGCTGGGAGAGCTGCTGCGCTGTCCGGCGTCCCTCCCGCACGAGGCGCTCTCGCAGGCCGGGATCGCCGGCCAGCCGCTGCACGCTCTCCGCCAGCGCGCGGGGATCGCCCGCCGGAAACTGAAGGCAGTTGCCCTCCTCGCGCAGGTACTCGGCCGGCCCACCGCCGGCACGGCTGGCCACCACCGGCCGGCCCACCGACATCGCCTCGAGCGGCACGAGGCCCCACGGCTCACGCCAGGTGACCGGGAAGATCACGGCGTCGGCGTCGGCGTAGGCAGCCGGTACCTGCTCAGAGGCGCTGCGGCAAAAGCTGATCCGCTCCTGTACCCCGGCCTCGGTGGCGCCCGCCATCAGCTCGCGCCGAAGGCCCTCCTCGCCGGGGCCGTCGATCGTCAAGCGGGCCTCGGGTGGGAGTTGGGCCAGAGCCTGGATCGCGGTCAGGATCCCCTTGCGGGGATCGACGCGGCCGCAGTAGAGCAGCCGCCAGCGCCACGGCTTTGGAACGGCGGGCGCAAAGTGCGATCCGTCGACGCCTGGGTGAGCCACCGCGCTGTCCTGGGTGCGCCACCCGCGCTCGGCCGCCAGCCGCTGCAGGTGCGTAGAGATGAACACCCAGCGCGCGGTGCGGTCCAGCCGCAGGCGGGTGGGGACGCCCGTCAGCCGCTGCACCGCCGGCGCCGCCGCCCGTCCGATCCCCCGCCAGCGCCGTGACCAGCCATCGACCTCCGGGCCATAGACGAACCATTCGTCGCCCACCACTCCCACGGCCGGCACCCCCAGCCGTCGCACCTGCTCGATCAGCGACAGCGACATGCCTCCCATCGCCCACCAGACCACGGCGTGAGGTGAGAAATCCTGCAGATGGCGGCGCAGGGTGCGCCGGTTCTCCTGCTCCAGGGCCAGGGCCTCTCGCACGCTGAGGTCGGGAAAGCGGTGGTCACGCCAGTACCAGCGCAGATCCCGGTGCACGTCGGACTCCGGTGAGGGACCGACGACGAGATCGGAGGGATCTGGGCCGGTGGTGAGCACACGTGTGGGGTGGCCGGCTGCGCGGAAAGCCCTCACCGCCGCCGAGAAGATGACCTCGTAACCACCTGCCGACCAGGGGGGATAGCGGTTGCCCACGCACAGCAGCCGCATCGCCTCAGGAGACCGTCGCCACCGCCGGCCGCCGCAGGTGGGCCAGGGCCTCCCGCAGCAGGGCCGACTCCAGCGCCCAAGTGCTCAGCGCCGTGATGATCAGGTACAGGCTCAGCTCGCCCAGTGCGTAGCCCAGCGTCCGGGGGGTGGGCTCCAGCGCGCGCACCGCCAGCACCGCGGCGGCCGCCGGGATCGTCGGCAGAAACGAACGGGCGGCGTGACGGATGAAGCCGAAGCCGGGGAAGAGGCGCTGCAGGTAGCCCGCGCGCAGGATCAGCGCCGCCAGCCCCTGCAGCGCGATCCCGAACGCGAAGCCCTCCAGCCCGAACGCCACCAGCAGCGGGATCCCAGCCACCAGGAACGTGGCGGAGGCGGCTACCGCGGCAACGGCGATCGGCCGCGTGCGCCCCAGCGCCCGGAAGTAGGCGGTCCAGTTGAAGCCGATGTGGTTGACAGCTGCTGCGGCGCCGTAGACCTGCATCACGATAACCGCCGGGCGCCAGCGCTCGCCGATCCCAAAGCGCACCAGGTCGCCGCAGAACAGCGTGATCGCGATGCCGAACGGCACGGCCCAGATCAGCGCCAGCCGGTTGGACTTGACCAGCGACTCGTACATAAGGTCGCGCCGGTCACGCACAGCGCAGATCGCGGGATAGAGCGCGCCAGTCAGCAGATCGTCGACGCGCTCGGTCAGGCTGGCGATGTTGTCGGCCAGGGCGATCACTCCCACCGCCGCCACCCCCAGCTCCAGCTTGGCCGCCAGCACGGCGCTCCAGGAGATCACGAAGCCGGCGCCGCTGGCTGCCACCAGCGGAAGCGAAAAGGACCAGTAGCCGCGCAGCGCACGGCGGTCATAGCGCCAGCGCACGCGGTAGGGGGAGGACTGCCAGGCCGCAGCCGAAGCAGCGCAGACCCCCGCCAGCATCCCGCCGACGAAGGCCCAATAGCCGGCCCCCAAGATCGCCAGTCCCACCGAGACCACGAACCCCACCACCGGGTCAACCGCGGCCAGCGCGCGCTGGCGAGCGAACTGCATCCTGCGTAGGTAAATCCACTGCGGGGCTTGGAAGACGGACACGATCAGCGCCAGCGCGATCACGACGCTCGGGAGCACGAGCTGCGGCAGCCCGTAGATCAGCACCAGCAGCGGCAGCGCCGCGCCGATCAGAGCCACGCAACCGAGGGTCAGGATCAGCTCCAGCGTGAACGCCTGCTGGAAGGCCAGCTCCTGGTCGCCCTCGTCCTGCTGGATGAACTTGTCTCCGACCCCGGCCTGCTTGAGCCAGACCAGCGTCGAGAGCGACACAACGATAATCCCCCACACCCCGTAGTCACTCCGGCTCAAGAAGGCCGCCAGGATGAAGGCCTTGAGCAGGTTGAGCAAGCCGATGCCGACGCTGAAGGCGCCGTTGATCAGCGTGCCGCGCGCCGCGCGGGCGCGCAGCGACCCGCTGAAGGCAAAGCGCGAGGAACGGGTGGCGGCGGCGCCGAGGACGGCATCCGGGCCTGGAAGCGCTCCGGAGCTCCCCACCGCCGGCGAGTGCGGCACGGAGTCCGTCATCCCGGCGATGGTACCGTCGCCGCGGACCTAGCCGTGGCGCAGCGCCCAGTCGTAGGGGATGCCGGGCTGCGAGGGATCCAGGCGTTCGATCTCTTCCGGATCGTGGGCCACGGTGGCGCAGTTGGCCACCAGCGCGGAGCGCCCGCCCTCGCTCTTGAAGCCGTTCCAGATCAGCGGCGGGATCGTGACCAGCACGTAGTTGAGCTCGCCGACGTGCAGCTCCTGGACCACGCCGCGGGTTGGGGACCCCTCCCGGTCGTCGTAGCAGACGAGCTTCACCATCCCCTGCGGGACCGCGTAGTTGAGGGTCATGCGGCGGTGCCGGTGCCATGCCTTCACCGCTCCGGGGTAGATCAGCGAGAAGTAGATCTCGCCGAAGCGCTCGAACGCCGGAGCGTCCTCACGCAGCATGTGCAGGACGGCGCCGCGCTCGTCGGGGATGCGGCGCAGCGGCGCTACCCGCACGTCGTGTATCGGGGTCAAGCAAGCTCCTCTCGGTGCTCCAGGCAGAAGCCGACGGTCTCAGAAACCGCCTCTCGCAGGTCAGTCCGCGCCTCCAGCCCCTGCTCGGCGGCCAGCTGGACGGAGACCGAGTACGGGGAGGGGGGCTCGGCGGTGGGCGCCGGGGCGAGGAGCCGGGGTCTGGTGCCGGTCTGCTGCTCGAAGGCATCCTGGATCATCCCGGCCAGCTCGCGCACCGTAGTGGGGTGCCCGGAGCCGAAGTTGTAAGTCCCCGGACTGACGGCCGGCTCGCTACTGGCGCTGGCGCGCACGATTGCGGCGCACACGTCGCCCAGCGCCACGAAGTCTCGCCATTGGGTGCCCGGCGTCCGCAGCTCCAGGCAGCCGTGGAGCGCACCCTGGCGGCAGAGGTCGTTGGCCACCAGGCTCCAGCGCTCGACGCTCGGGTGGTCGGGAGCTCCGACGGAGTTGGTCAATCGCAGGATCACGAGCTCCAGGGTGCCCGCCAGCGTCGCGGCGACGTGCTCGGAGGCCAGGCGCGAGATGGCGTAGGCGCTGCGCGGCTCCACGCGCATCCGCTCCTGAAGCGTCGCGCCCGGCTTGATCCGCGCCCCGTAGACGTGGATCGTGGACATGTATACGAGCCGCGTGATGCGCGCCTCGACACAGACCTCTGAGAGGCGCTCGGTGGCCACCACGGTGCTGGCCAGCGCCGCGGCCGGGGTCCGCGCCGCCATCAGCTCGTTCTCTCCGGCCAGGTGCACCACCGTCTGCGCTCCCTCGCACGCCGCCCGCAGCGGCTCCCGCGACCCCTCGTGGGATATGTCGCACACCGTCTGCGCCACCTCCAGGCGAGGAGCCGGCTCGCGCACGACCGCGTGCACGGTCGAGCCGCCCGCCGAGAGCGCCTTGATCAGCTGCCCGCCGATGTAGCCGGCGGCTCCGGTGACGACGACCTTGTCCAGGCTGGCCAGGCTACCGCCCGTGCCGGTAGAGGCGCTCGCACAGCGGGGCCAGCGCACGGTCCCAGTCGAAGCTCTCCGCCGACGCGCGGCAGGCGGCGACGGTGGACGCGCTACGGCTGAGGGCGAACGCGCGCAGGCAGGCGTCTGCCAGGCCCCGGGGGTCCTCCGGAGGGCACAGCTCCCCGGTCCGGCCCGCGTGCACGAGCTCCCGGGGCGCACCATGCGTGGTGGTCACCAGCGGCGTTCCGCAGGCCAGCGACTCGACCAGCGCCATGCCGAAGGAATCGTGGGTCGAGGGCAGGCAGGTGATCCAGGCGCGCCCGTAGCGGCGGTGCTGCTCGCCGGCCTCACCCAGCCCCAGGTGGTGCACCCGTCCTCTCACGCCCTCGGGCGCCTCGGCCAGGAACGGCTCGGGATCGCCCGGGCCGCTCAGCCACAGCGCCACTCCCGGCTCGCGGTCGGCGATCAGCGGCAGCGCCTCCAGCAGGACCGGCACGCCCTTGCGCCGCTCGTCGATGGCGCCGGAGAAGAGGATCGTCGGCTGGGGCTCACGGTGCCCGGCGGGGTGGAAGGCGTCGAGCCGCACCCCGCCGGGCACGACCACGCCGTCGGTGCGGCCGTAGCTCGCCTTCAGGCCCTCCACCGCGGTCCAGGACATGGCGCTGTAGACGTCGATCTCGCGCACCACCAGGCTCGCCGCCCGCGCCTGCCGCCACCCCTGCTGGCGCCACCAGCGCCGATCGGGTATGCCGAGGTCGGTGATCACCGTCCGCCGCCCGTCGCGGCGCCACCGTGCGGCACGGATCGAAGCCACGGCGTCGTGGCGGCCGAGCGAGTGCACCGCGTCGAAGCGCTGGCGTAGCAGCTGGGGCAGCAGCCGCCGCCCGAAGTCAGCCTCGTGGCGATACCCGTCCTCGCGGCGGCGGCGGAGGCGCACCGTGGCGACCAGGTCCTCCTCGTCGGCCTGGGGCTCCCAGGCAGCGGAGAAGTTCACCACCTCGTGTCCGCGGCGCGCCAGGGCACCACCCAGCTCCTGGGTGAACCGTTCGGCGCCGCGGCGGACCTCCGGCCAGCAGAAGGCGTGTGTCAGGGCGATCCGCACCGCCGGCAGGGTAGCTGCGCCCCCGGGGGCTACGGCGTCCTTTAGCCTGCGTGGCGATGGCGGTCCAGGAGCGAGAGGAGCTGTGACCCTCGGAGCTCGCGCCGCGCGACCGCGCTTCGGGCCCGCCCTCACCGGAGTGATCGTCTTGGCGCTGGTGGTGCGCGTGCTGGTCGTCGTGGCCACACCGAGCTTCGTCCCCCAAACGGACGCCAGCGACTACGATCGCATCGCTGTGTCCCTCAGCAGCGACGGGGTCTTCCCGCCCTCGCTGCTGGCACCGCACAGCCCGACCGCCTTCCGGCCGCCGCTGTTCCCGATGCTGCTGGCGGGTGCAGACAAGGTCCTCGGCACCGACCCAAGCACGCGCTGGAGAGCCGGGCGGCTGCTGGAGGCGGCGCTTGGTGCGGGAGCGGTGGCGCTCATCGGCCTCATCGCGGTGCGGCTGTGGGGTCGGGCGGTGGCGTTGCTGGCCGGGGCGATCGCCGCCGCCTCCCCGCCCCTGATCCTCGTCGGGTCCTCGTTGATGAGCGAGTCGCTGTTCATCCCGCTGGTGCTCGGAGCGGTCCTGGCCGCCCTCCTCTACCGAGACTCACCTGGGCGGTGGCGCTGGGCGATCCTCAGCGGCGTGCTCGCCGGCCTGGCCACGCTCACGCACGGCAACGGGATCATGCTGGTGGTGGCGCTGGCGCTGCTCGTGCTCACCGACGGCTCGCGCCGCGGATGGGCATCGCTGCAGGCGCCGGCGACGATCGTCGCGGCGGCGGCGTTGACCCTGGCCCCGTGGACGATCCGCAACCTCCACGCGTTCGGTCAGATCGACCCCGTCACGACGCAGACCGGTTACGCGCTCGCCGGCGTCTACAACAGCCAGGCCGCCGGAGCGACGGGCTCCCCGGCGCTGTGGCACACGCCCGTAGCCGGCATGCGCGCGGCGCTTCACCGTGAGCCGAATCTCGACGAGGCGCAGCTGTCGGATCGTCTGCGCGCGATGGCGCTCCACTACATCGGGGCCCATCCCCTGTACCCGTTGCAGGTGATGTTCTGGAGCGCGGCCCGGATGCTCAACCTGACTGGCGCCGGCTATGAGCTCCAGAATGCAGCCGTCGAGGCCTATCCACGATGGCTGACGAGGATCAGCGTGTACGCCTTCTGGCTGCTGGGCCTGCTCGCCGTCGCGGGAGCGATCGGCGAAGCCCTCGCGCACCGGGCGCCACGAGCGTTGTGGGCATGTCCGCTCCTGGTGCTGCTGCCGTCGGTGCTGACCCTCGGAGACACGCGCTACCGCTCGCCCGCCGATCCGTTTCTCGTGATCCTGGGGGCACTCGGAGCCCTCGCCACGGCACGGAGGATCAGGACCCTGGCGCACGTGTCCGGCTAGCGGTCCGTGCGCCGAGCGCTGCTCATCTACGCCGGATTGAGCGTCGTGCTGCTCGGCGTGGGGGTGGCCGCGCACCCGGCAACGTCCACGATCGGCAGCGAGGACCTGGACTTCAGCTCGTTCGTGTGGTTCGTCTCCTGGTGGCCCCATGCCCTGATGGCCGGGCGCGAGCCGCTGCACACGACGTTCCTGTTCGCTCCGGGGGGCTACAACCTGGCGTGGGCGGCCACGGTGCCCGCGCTGGCGCTGGTGGCGGCGCCGATCACGCTGCTGGGGGGGCCCGTGGTGGCCTACAACGCGCTCGCGGTGGCGGCACCGGTGCTGGGCGCCACCGGAGCGTTCCTGCTGTGCCGCCAGGTGACGAGGGCCGTAGGCCCGGCGCTGGTCGGCGGCGCGGTGTTCGGCTTCTCCCCGTACATGATGGGCAACGAGCAGGCCTCGGCGCTCAACCTGATGCATGTCGGCTTGGTGCCAGTGGGGGCGTGGCTGGTCTTGCTCAGGCTCGACGGGCGCCTCACGCGCCCGCGGTTCACCGCCTGGCTGGCCCTGACCCTGGTCGTGCAGTTCCTGATCTCGCCGGAGGTGCTGGCCACCGCGAGTCTCTTCGGCGCGCTGCTGCTGGTGGCGGGGTTCGCGGTCTTCCGGCAGCGCCGGCAGCCGCTGCGCGGGCTCGCACGCCCGCTGGCGATCGCCTACGGGCTGCTCGCCGTAGCGGTCAGCCCGTTCCTGTACGCGATGTTCGCGCGGCCTCATCTGGCCCCGGCGCTCACCGCCACGGCCCCGTTCTCCAGTGACCTCCTGAGCCTCGTCGTCCCGTCCGCTCCGGTGGGAATCGGGGCGGGCCAGCTCTCGTCGCTGAGCGCGCGCTTCCCGGGTGGTCCGCTGCCCGCTCAGCACGGCTTGGCCTATCTCGGCCTGCCGCTGCTGGCCCTGCTCGTGGTCGCGGTGCTTCCCGGGGCCGGACGGCGGAGCTTCGATCGTCGGCTGCGGTTCGTCGCGGCGGCGACGCTGGCCAGCGCGCTGGCGTCGCTCGGTCCCCGGCTGCACGTCGCCGGCCACACGCTGCTGCCGCTGCCGTGGGCCGTCCTTGCCCATCTGCCGCTGCTGTCCTATGCGATCCCCTCGCGGATGGCGATGTTCACCGCGCTCGGTGCCGGCGTGGTGCTGGCGGGGTGGCTGAGCGCCCGTCCGAGTCGGTCCAGGTGGGCGCTGGCGGCGATCACGCTGCTGCTGCTGGTCCCGGCGCCGAGCCGGTTCGGCCGCGGATTGGACGAGCCGGTGGCCTACCGGGACGGGCGCATCGCCCGGCTGCTGCGCGCCGAGGACGTCGTGTTCGCGATGCCGCCGTTCGGCGCCTCGATGCGCTGGCAGGCGGAAACCGGGATCGCCTACCGGCTGGCAGGAGGCTATGCCGGAACCAGCTTCCCCGCGGATTACCTGCGGCTGTACTGCCAGCTGGCCACGCCTCACCCCGACCCGCGGACGCTCGTGCCTTTCCTGCGCGCCCACGGCGTCACCGCGCTCCTGGCGCCGTCGGGCGAGGAGGGCTACCTGACGCGCCTGGATCCGCAGGCGCATCCCGCCCGGATCGGGGGCCAGTCGATCGTTCGCCTCGCTCCAGCCCCGGCGACGGCCGCCCGGGCACCGCTCGTCACCGCCGGCGGGGCGCTCGGTCACTGCCCTCGGAGTGGCTAGGAGGGCAGTGACTGCTCTGCGTGCGTACAGTGGCCGCCTTGCGAGCAAGCGTGATCGTGCCGGCGCGTGACGCGGAGGCGACGCTGGCGCGGACGCTGGCGGCGCTGCGCCAGCAGGACCTGGACGGCGAGTATGAAGTCATCGTCGTCGACGACGGCTCACTCGACGGCACCGCCGCCCTGGCCCGAGTGGCGGGAGTGCCGGTCAAGGTGCTCACCCAGGCGCGGCTGGGCCCCGCCCAGGCCCGCAACCGCGGAGTGGCGGCCGCGCGAGGGGAGGTGCTGGCCTTCTGCGACGCTGACGTCTATCCCACCCCAGCATGGCTGCGCGCTGGGATCGACGCTCTGCAGGCGGCCGACATCGTCCAGGGTCGCGTGCTCCCCGACCCCCAGGCGGCCCTGGGGCCGTTCGACCGCTCGATCTGGGTCACCTTCGAGGTCGGCCTGTTCGAGACCGCCAGCCTGTTCGTGCGACGCGCGACCTTCGACCAGGTGGAAGGCTTTCAGGAGTGGATCAGGCCGCGGGGAGGCGGCAAGGCGCTGGCCGAGGACGTCTGGTTCGGGTACCGAGCTCGACGGCTCGGCGCCACGTCGACCTTCTGCCCCGAGGCGCTGGCCCATCACGCGGTGTTCAGGCGCTCGTGGCGCGAGTACGTCCTGGAGCGCCGGCGGCTGCGCTACTTCCCCGCGATGGCGGCCCGGATCCCCGAGCTGCGCCGGACCTTCCTGCACCGGAGGGTTTTCCTCAACCCGCGCACGCTCCGCCTCGACCTTGCGCTGCTGGCGCTGGCGACGGGCACCGCGCTGCGCTCGCCGGTGCCGCTGGCCGGGACGGTTCCCTACCTGAGGACCGTGCGCCGCCACAGCCGGCGGGCGGAGGTGGCAGGTCCCGCACCGGCGGTGGTGGCAGCCGCGGACCTCGCCGCCGACGTGGTGGGCCTGGCCGCACTGCTGGGTGGCAGCATGCGCTTCGGGGCCCTCGTCATCTGAGGCTGGCGATTCGATCCCGGGCGCGGCCGGCTCGGGACCTGGCGGCGGCCGCCAATCGCCCGTGCCACCAGGCGAGTCGGTCGGCGAGCTCCAGTGCCTGCAGATGCTCCGGCGAGCGGGGGAAGCGAGCCTGCACCGCGTCCTGCAGCTCGTCGAACGGGTAGGCGTCGATCGCGGCCCGCTCACGCGCCGGCAGGCGGCCCTCCCAGGCGTGCGCCAGGACACGCTCCCGTTCGCTGAGCTGAGTGCTCTGCGGCGAGGTGATCCGCAGCCGCCGGCGCGCGGGCAGCGAGTGGAACTTTGACAGGAACACCAGCTCACCGGCCTGCAGCGTGCACAGCCAGCGGTGGTGGGAGTGGCCAACCCAGGGGCCGCCGGAGGCCTCGGGATTCATCCAGGTGAGCTCGTCGAGAACCGAGGGCACCTCGATGTAGCCGGCTGAAGCCACGCGGGACATCTCCTCGCACACCCGGATCGGGTCGCGCACGTCCTCCAGCGTGAACGTGCAGACGGCGAAGTCGAAGCTGTTCTCGGCGAACGGCCAAGGCGCGCTGCCGCAGATGTCGGCGATCACCCAGGTTCGCTCGTCGAAGCGCTGTGGTGCCGGCCCCACCCCTGCGGGGGCCAGAACCCCGCGTGAGCTGTAGGGCATCAGGTCGATCACCCAGTCGGCTCTGTTGAGCGGCGCCGCCCAGCCGCCCACGTCCAGGACGCGAGCGTCGTCGGGCAACGCCAGCACGTGGGCCAGACCCCACTCAAGCACCTACAGACCTGCCCGGTAGCGGGCGTGCCAGCACGGCGTGGTGGGTGACGCCGTCGTTGCCCGTCAACAGCGCGCGAGCCAGGCTCTGTGCCAGCCATCGCGGCCGGCGGGACGGCGGCGGATGTGCCAACCCGAACGGGATCGAGTAGAGACCAGACTCCCGCACGATCTCGAAGCCCGAGGCGCGCAGCATCTGCCTGCTTCCCGCGGCGTTAGGAAGCCACCACTGGGTGATCCCGCTGGTGCCGTCCAGGCGGATCAGCGGCTGGCGGGGCGCGAGCAGGGACCGCAGCAGGTCGACCTGGTTGGTACACAGCAACGATTCCCGGCAGACCGAGCGCATCGCCGCCAGCGCGCGCAGCGGGTCACGCAGATGCAGCAGCAGGCTCCCGCACACCACCACGTCGAACTCACCGAGGCGCTCGGGGCTCAGCTCGTAGGCGCTGCACTGCTCACGAACCACCCGCGAGCCGCGCAGCCGATGAGCGACGGTGAAGCCTCTGCCCATCTCCGGCCCGGCCACGTGCTTTAGGTACTTCGGGCCCAGCTCGCCCATGTGGAGCTCCCAGTCCCAATCGGGGTGGGAGCCGATGTCCGTGGCCACGACCTCTGCCGCGCCGCGCCGCTCCAGCTCGAAGGCCAGGAATCCGTCAGAGGTGCCGACATCCAGGCAGCGCTTGCCGCGAAGCTCGGGCCACGGCAGCCTCGATGCCACCGGGCGCAGGTCGAACAGGCCGGGTGTCACCACACCGGGCGCCACCACGATCGTGTGGTACCAGCGCTTGACCCCGGCGATCTGCGCGCTCGGGTCGCCGGTGGATGCCGCGGTCGTGCTCAAGGCCGCGCCAGTGTAGGGGCTGGGGCCCGATACCCTGGCGCGGTGGCCCAGCAGGTGGTTGTCGATCTCCTCGCCGAACTGGCTGGCATCGTGGCGCTGCCCGAGCCAATCGTCGAGTTCGGCTCGCTGCAAGTCGAGCCCGACCAGCCGGGTGACCTGCGGCCGCTGTTCGCCGGACTGCAGTTCCTGGGCACCGACATGCGGGCCGGGCCGGGGGTGGACCGAGTCGAGGACCTACGCCGGCTGAGCTTCGACGACGGCGCGGTTGGCACCGCGCTATGCCTGGACACGCTCGAGCACTGCGAGGACCCTCTCACCGCGTGTAGGGAGCTGCACCGCGTGCTCGCCTGCGGCGGGGTGTGCGTGATCTCCTCGGTGATGTTCTTTCCCATCCACGGCTATCCCCAGGACTTCTGGCGCTTTACCCCCGAAGGCTTCCGTCGCCTGCTCGCGCCCTTCAGCGACGTGTGGGTGGGAGCGATCGGCCATCCAGAGCTGCCCATGCAGGTGATCGGGGTGGCGTGCAAGGACGCGGAGCTCGGGTTGGCGGCCAGGCGCTTCACCGTCGTCGAGGAGGCGCAGGAGACGTGGACCCGGGCCGAGGGCAAGATCCGCTTCGACATCGTGCACGTGACGGTCAAGCAATTGGTCGGCGCGCTCGTCCGCGAGCTGCCCCGCGCCGCCTGGCAGCGCGCCGGCGCGCGTGTCAGGGAGCGCGCCGCAGCCCAGGACGCCGCGGTCCCGGTCAGGCCGCGGCCTCGGGCACCTTGACCGCCGCGATCACGTACTGGAAGACGAAGAACGGCGCCAGCGGAGTCCGCGCAAAGCGGCGACCCTGCCTGGCGCTGCGCCAGTCGCGCGGGCGCAGCCGATATTGCGGTGAGATCACGCTCACCTCCAGCCCCGCCTGGTGGATCAGCGTCACCGCGTCGAGGCTGGTGAACCAGCGCAGGTGGGTGCGATCGAAGATGCCCTCGTCGGCCACTGGCCAGACCCCCTTGAGGCCGAGCGCCGCGAAGGTCTCCCAGTAGCGGACGTTCGGCAGGCTGAGCACCGCGGCACCGCCCGGCTCAAGGATCCGGGTCATGATCCGCAGCACGCGCCACGGGTCACGCAGGTGCTCCAGCACGTCGGCCGCGATCAGGCAATCGAAGCGTCCGAGGTCTGCGGGAGCCGCCTCCAGCTCCTCCAGGTCGGTGGCCATCACCCGGTCCAGGCGCTGGGCCGCTCTGGCGGCGTACACCGGATCGAGCTCGATCCCGACCACCTCCGCCCCCTGGCGGGACTTCAGCGCTGCCCCGAGCGCCCCGGAGGAGCAACCCAGGTCGAGGATCCGCCGAGCGTGTCGCGGCACCAGCGCCTGGACCTCCGGACGGTCGTTCTCGTAGGCCGCGGTGCGTCGGTCTCGGAGCTGTGCCTCGCCACGTGCCACAGTCAGGATTATCCTCGCCAGGGCGGTGGCCATCTGTGCTCTACGCTGCCAGCCGGTGAGCGCCGTGGCTCCAGCCCGCTCGGTTTTCGCCCATCTTCTGCCACCGGTCCTACGATCCGGGGGGCCGCGCCTGAGCCAGCGCCAGCTGCTGGTGGTGGGCGCGCTGGTCCTCGCCGGGGTGGCGATCCGGACCTGGATCGCGCTGACCAACTACGGGGTGGGGTACGACACCGACACGGCCTCGATCGTGGCTCGGCTTCTCTCCACCCACCCGCTGCACGCCTACAGCTCGATCAGGTACCCCTACCCCGCCGGTTACCTGCCTGTGCTGCTCCTCTGCCACTGGGTCTCGGACCTCGTCGGCGCCCCGTTTTGGGCGGTGTGGAAGCTGCCCTCCATCGCGGGCGACGCCGGTCTGATCCTGGCCCTGGTGTGGGGAGTGGGGCGGCTCGGCGGCTCTCCGCGCCAGCGGCTGGCCTGCGCGGCGTTGGTGGCGTTGGGACCGATCTTCGTGATCGTCTCCGGCTACCACGGCCAGCTCGATCCGGTGGCGATCCTCCCGGCGCTGTTGGCCGTCGTCATCTGGCAGCTGGAGGGTCCGAGTCGGGGCTGGCAGGCGGGGCTGCTGATCGGCCTCGGCGCCGCGATCAAGACGGTGCCCTTCTTCATGGTCCTGGCGCTGCTGCCGACCGCCCGCAGCCGCCGGGAGGCGGCCACGACCGTGACCTGCGCCCTGGCCGTGCCGCTGCTCAGCATCGTGCCTTTCCTGGCCGTCGATCCGCACGACACCTGGCGGTCGCTGACCTTCAACCACGGCGTCCCGGGGCTGGGCGGCCTCAGCCTCCTGGTGCAGCCCTCGCTCGTGCACGGGTGGCTGGTGGGTCCGTTGCCTCACATCAGCGCCGCCACGTGGTTCTTCGTCGGAAAGCAGAACCTGTTCGTCGGAGCAGCGGTGCTGGCAGCCGGTGCATTCGCCGCCCGCCGGCGCCTGGCGGCCACAGACGCGGCGGTGTTGATCTGGGTGGTGGTGTACCTGGCCAACTTCAACTGGGCCTACCAGTACTTCATCTGGGGCCTTCCGTTCTTCCTGCTGGCCGGGCGCCTGCGTGAATCTGTCCTGCTCCAGCTGCTGGTGCTGCTGCCGGCGGCCGAGGTGTACTTCCGCTTTGACGTCTCGACCCTCGAGCGCCTCGTGATCCCGCTCTCGCTGGGAACGTGGCTGGCGTTCGCGCTCGCCGGCTGGCGGCTCGTCGTCGTGGCCATGCGACCGGACGGCGGCGAACCCGTGGCGCTTCGGTGACCGGGGAAAACTCCCCGCTGCGCATCGGCGTGCCCGACGAGCTCTTGAGCCTCAGCGCCGATGGTGGCCACGGCCGGGTGTGGAGCCGGGTACTGGCCGAGCTCTCTCGCCAGCACCAGATCGTCCCGCTGGGCGGCGGGCGCCGGCTCACGCCGAGAACCCTTCGCCGTCCGCCCGACGCGGAGGTTGTCCTTGCCGACGGGCACAACCCGCTGCCATCCACCCGGGCGCCGATCGTGGCGCAGGTGCACGAGGCCGGGTGGTGGAGCGAGGAGCTCCGCGCCGTCCTGAACCCCGATTTCCTGGCGCACATCGCGCTGCATACCGAGCGGTCGGTGCAGGCCGCGGCGCAAGTCATCACCCCTTCGCAGGCGGCGCGCCGGGAGGTCATCGACAGCTGCGGGGTCCCGCCCGATCGGGTCCATGCCGTGGCGCACGGCGTCGAACCCGCCTTCTCGCCCGCCGCCGCCGGAGGGCGGGCGCTGGTGGCCGCGGCCTGCTGCGAGCGTGCGCAGATGCCGTCCGACGTGCCCTGCGAGGCGCCCTACGTGCTCCACGTGGCGATGCTTCACCCCCGCAAGAACCTCGGTCTGCTGCGGCAGGCGATGACGATCCTAGCCCATGAGCGGCTGCCGCACCGGCTGGTGATCGCCGGCCGGCCCCCTGTCGATCGTCCCGACTGGCGGGACCTCGAGTGCGAGGCCCGGGCGGAGCTTCACGGCGCACCCGGCCGGGTGGTGTACCTGGGCCAGCCCAGCGACGAGATGGTGGCGGCGCTGATGGCCGGAGCAGATGCCTTCTGCCTGCCGAGCCTGCACGAGGGTTTCGGCCTCAGCGCCCTGGAGGCGATGGCCTGCGGCACGCCGACGATCGTCTCTGATCGCGGCGCCCTTCCCGAGGTGGTAGGGGACGGCGGCCTGGTCGTCTCCCCGACGGTCGAGGGGGTGGCGGGCGGGCTGCGAGCGGTGCTGCTAGATCCTGAGCTGGCCCGGCAGCTGGCGCACCGGGGCGCTCAGCGGGCGCGCGAGTTCACCTGGAAGCGAACCGCCGAGGGGTGGGTTGCGGTGCTGCGCCTGGCGATCGAGCGGGCCTACACTCGCGCCCGATGAAGGTCCTTCAGCTACCCAGCTGCCCCGCGTGCGGGGCCGTCCGCCTACGACAGTTCACGCTGGGGACGGCGCCGCTACGCCGCTGCGTCAGCTGCGACACGGTTTCCGCGCTCGACTACGGCGATCCGGCCGAGATCTACGTCGACGGCTACATGTTCGGGCAAGCGGGTCCGTTCGGACTCGACGTTCGCCATCCGAGCTTTCAGCGCTACCTGCTGCGCGTCGCCCACCACCGTCTGGCGATGATCGAACAGGCGACCGGCATCACCCGGGGATCGCTCCTGGACGTGGGCTGCGGCACCGGCGAGGTGCTGCTGGCAGCACGCGAGCGGGGCTGGCGCGTGCAGGGGGTCGAGCCGGAGCGGACCGCCGCAGAGATGGCCACCGGGCGGGGGCTGCCGGTGCGCGTGGCCAAGCTCGAGCAGGCCGACCTGCCGCAGCGGAGCTTCGACGTGGTCAGCGCCTTTCACGTGCTGGAGCACCTCCCCGACAGCCGCGCCTTCTTGCGGACGCTGAGCCGGTGGGCGCGGCCCGGGGGCTACGTGACGATCGAGGTGCCCAACTGGCGCAGCGTGCAGCGACGGAGGCTGGGGGCGTCGTGGCCCGGCCTGCGCCCCCGTGAGCACCTCGTCCACTTCACGCCGGCGACGCTCCAGAGCTGCTTCCGCGCGGCGGGGCTGTCCCCGGTGGCGGTTCACTCACCCGCCTACGTGGGCCCTCCCCAAGCCCTCCAGGACGCCCTCAACGACCTCGTCCGCCACGGGCGCTACAGGTGGCTGCTGGAGCGCTTCAGCCAGCTCCAGGACGACGGTGCGCAACGCCGGCGCTACCCCGATCGAATCGGCTGGATGCTGCTGCGCGCCACCGAAGCGATCTACGACCGGGCGGGGGTGGGCGCAGTGGTGGTCTGCGTCGCCGCCACGGCTTGAGGTGGCCGTGGACGCCGGCGCTCCTCCGGCGGTCACGGTGGCCGTCGTCTCCTGGAACACCAGGGACCTGCTGCTGCGCTGCCTGCGAGCGCTTGAGCCCGAGGTGCGCAGCGGGCGGGCGGAGGTGTGGGTGGTCGACAACGGCTCTGACGATGGCTCGGCGCCGGCTGCTCGGAGGCTGGCGCCCTGGGCCACGGTGGTGGAGCCGGGGGAGAACCTCGGCTTCGGGCGCGCGGTCAACCTGGTCGCCGCCGGCAGCCGCGGGGTCTGGGTGGCCTGCGCCAACGCCGACACCGAGCTTGAGCCGGGTGCGCTGGAGCGCCTGCTGTCAAGCGGAGCCGCGCCCGAGGTCGGCTGCGTGGCGCCGCTGCTGGCGCTGCCTGACGGCACGCCGCAGCACTCGGTGCATTCGCTGCCGACGATCCCCTTCACGCTGGCGCTCAACCTGGGCCTGTACCGGCTGAGCGGCAGGCTGGCGGATCGGATGCTGCTGAGCGGGATGTATGACCCCCAACGTCCGCGCCCGGTGGCTTGGGCCTACGGGGCCTTCCTGCTGATCCGGCGCACTGCCTTCGAGCAGGTGAGGGGCTTCGACGAGCGGCAGTGGATGTACGCCGAGGACCTCGACCTGTGCTGGCGGCTGCGCGAGCACGGCTGGAGCATCGGCTACGAACCGCGCGCCCGGGTGGGTCACGCCGGCGGCGCCTCCACCCGCCAGGTCTTCGGAGACCAGCCCGCCGCCCGCTTCATGCACGCCACCTACGCCGCGATCCTGCGCCACCGGGGGCCGCTGCGAACCTGGGTCACGGCCGCCCTGAACGTGCTCGGCGCCGCCAGCCGCCTGGCCTGGATCTCCCCGCTGGCGCTGATCAGCTCGCGCTGGCGCGGGCCCCGGCGTGAGCTGCTGATGTGGCTCTCCGCACACCGGGAGGGGCTGCGGCGGCCCTCCCGGCTGCACGGCTAGCATCGGGGGCGTGAGCGAGGCGACGAGTCATCGGCCGAGCTCGGGCGCGACCGAAGCCGAGATGCGCCGCTTCTGGAACGCCCGGGCCAGGGAGGATGCGTTCTACTTCGTCGACACCCGCCAGCGCTACAAGGCCACCGATGTCGACAGCTTCTGGCAGGCCGAGGCGCTGCTGGATTACATGCTGGAGGGGCTCGGCGTGGCGATCGGCGGCGGTGACCGCGTAGTCGAGATCGGCTGTGGCCTGGGGCGGATCACCAGGGTGCTGGCGGCGCGCGCGCGGGAGGTGGTTGCCCTCGACGTCTCCGACGAGATGCTGACTCGGGCGCAGCGGCTCAACCCCGAGCTGGACAACGTCAGCTGGACGCTTGGCGACGGGTCGACGCTTCACCCGGTGCCGGATGCCAGCGTCGATGCCTGCGTCTCGATCGTCGTCCTGCAGCACGTGCCCGATCCGGCCATCACGCTGGCCTACGTCCGCGAACTGGGGCGCGTGCTGGCGCCCGGCGGCTGGGCGGCGCTGCAGGTCTCCAACGATCCCGCGATCCACCGTCCGCGAGATCCGCTGTGGTGGCGCCTGAAGGCGGTGATCGGCTGGGCGCCCCGGGGCCAGCGCCACCCGGCCTGGCTGGGTTGCGCCGTGGACCTCCACGAGCTGGGCGAAGTCGCCGCGGAGGCTTCCCTGCGCTTGGAGCAGGTGTGGGGGGCGGGCACGCAGTACTGCCAACTGCTGCTCAGGCGCCTCGACGAGGCCGCCCCAGCCCCGCCCGGAAGGCTCGGGACTCGCGCAGAGCCGCCAGCGAGAAGCGCACCAGCCGCCACGGGACCGGCGAGCGGCTCCCGCGCCCCCAGGTCGAGCCCACGGCCGAGCCGCCGCGGCGCACGCGGTGGCTGACGTCGACCTCCAGCAGGGCCAGCCCGCGATGGGCAGCCAGGATCGTCAGGTACAGATTTGGGATCAGGCAGCCGCCCGGCAGCCGCGCCATCAGCTCGCTCAGCAGGTTGGCTTCGTAGCCGCGCAGCGGGCAGTTGGGATCCCGCGCGCCGACATCGAAGCTGACGCGGACGTAGACCCGCAGCAGGCGGGTCATCGCCATCCGGAACCAGGGATCCTGGCGCAAGCGACGCACCCCGCTGACAGCGTGGGCTTGGTCGATCAGCAGCACCAGCAACCGGCGCAGGTCGGCACCGGCGAACTGCCCGTCGCCATCGACCGCCAGCACGAAGTCCGGCTGCTGTTCGAGCGCCCGGTGGTAAGCGGTGAGCAGGCTGGGGCCATGGCCGCGGTTGCGTGAGTTGACCACCACGTCGAGTGCTCCGTGCAGCGACCCTCGCAGCTGGTCAAGCACGTTCGCGGTGGCGTCCGTGGAGGCGTCGTCGACGACCACCAGCGTCAGCGACCGGGCGTGGGGGTGGAGCGCCGCGTCAATCTCGCAGATGAAGTCGCCGATCCCGTCCGCCTCGTTGTAAGCCGGGATGGCCACCGCCACCGACGGCATGCTGGGCGCATCGCTCTGCACCGGCGGTGATCCTATCCACTACTCCAGCGGTGGACCCGAGGCCCGAGCCACCACCGCCATGCGGTCGCCGAAGTCAGGGGCCACCAACCGCTCGGCCACCCCGGCTCTACGCGATGCCGCGGAGAGCCAGCCAGCCAGCGGCCGGGAGTAGCCGCCGATCCGGCCCAGGTAGTAGCCAAGGGTGAAAGCCTTGGGCGAGGTGGTGAGCGCCAACGTCTCCCACCCGCTGCGGTTCAGCAGGACCGCCAGCGAGTGCCGCGTGAAGTACTGCACGTGCGTGGGGATCACCGACCACCACCGGCGACCGAGGGCCCGCGCCACGAGGCTGCCGGCATCGGGCAGCGCCAGGAAGAGGACGCCTCCGGGCCGGGTCAGGATCCTGACCCGCTCCAAGGCGGCGCCGGGATCGGGCAGGTGCTCGAGGACGTCGGCCAGCACGACGGCGTCGAAGGCTGCGGGGGGCAGCTCGACGTCGAAGAGCCCCCCGGTGCGAACGTCGAGTCCCAGCTGCTGGCGCGCGTAGCCCGAGGCGAAGCGGCTCGGCTCCACGCCGACTCCGCGCCAGCCGGCGCGGCGCGCCTCGTCGAGCAGGAACCCGAGCCAGCAGCCGATGTCCAGCAGCGCTCCGGGAGCCGTGTGGCGCGTGATCATGGCCAGCGTCCGCCGCGCGGTAGCGCGCTGCCCCACCTCCTCGTTCAGGTAGTCGGTGCAGCGTGCCCGCTCGTAGCCGTCGCTGAGCAGCTCGACGGCGGCGGGGCCGGCGAGCTGCAGGTGCCCGCAGCCGCGGCAGCGGACGATGTCATCCAGCGCGGCACCGAAGCGGTCGGTGGTGGGAATCAGCCCCGTTTCTCCGGGGTCGCTCGCCACCCGGAAGCGCTGCGACAGGTGGTGGGCGCCGCAAGCGGCGCACACGGGCGGAGCTGGTCCCGCGGCCTGGATGGGCTGAGCGATCATCGACCCCGGGAGACGCTACCTTAGGGGCCTGACTTACGCCGGGGGCCTGGCAGACCCGCCGTTAGGACGACCTCTGAGCCTCGCAGACCGGATCATCATCATCGGCGCCGGTCCCTGCGGCCTGGCCTGTGCGCGCGAGCTGGAGCGGTTGGGACATCGCAACTGGCTGCTGCTGGAGGCAGCCGATCACGCCGGCGGCCTGGCGAGCTCGGTGCGCGACGCCGCCGGCTTCACCTGGGACCTCGGCGGCCACGTCGTGTTCAGTCACTTCGGCGAGTTCGACCTGCTGCTGGAGGAGGTGATGGGGGAGGACGTGCTCCACCACGATCGATCCTCCTACGTCCGCTTCGGCGCCAGCTGGGTGCCGTACCCGTTTCAGCACAACTTGCGCCATCTGCCGGCGCCGGTGCAGGAGGAGTGCCTGGAGGGGCTGGCGGGCGCACCTGGGGGAGAGGCGGGCATGGATTTCGCCAGCTGGATCCGCGCGGTGTTCGGCGCGGGAATCGCCCGGCACTTCATGTACCCCTACAACCTCAAGGTATGGGCCACCCCGCCCGAGGAGATGTCCTCGGACTGGATCGCCGACCGCGTGCCGGTGGTGGACTATGAGCGCGCGCTGCGCAACGTGAGGGAGGGGCGCGACGACGTCGCCTGGGGACCGAACAACCGGTTCGTGTTCCCCGCCCGCGGTGGAACCGGCGAGATCTACCGTCGCCTGGCCGCGCGCCTGGCGCCCGGTATCCGGTTCGGCAGCCGGGTCGTCGAGGTCGATGCCGATCTGCGAGCGGTGAGGCTGCGCTCCGGCGAGCAGCTCCCCTACGACGCCCTGGTCTCCACGATCCCGCTCACGCAGCTGGTGGCGGCGGTGCCCCGGGCGCCGCCGGCACTGCGCTCGGCGGCCGCCGAGCTGCACCACAACGGCGTGCTGATGGTCGGCGTCGGCTACGAGGGGCCGCTCGCCGACAAGCGCTCTTGGATGTACTTCCCGGAATCGTCGACCCCGTTCTACCGGGTCACGAACTTCGCCAAGTATGCGGCCGCCAACGTCCCCGAGGCTGACACCGCCCGCTTCGGCTCGCTGATGACCGAGACCTCCTTCTCCGAGCACCGGCCCCAGCAGCGGGACGGACTGCAGGAGCGGGTGATCGATGCTCTACGCCGCGATGGGCTGATGCCCGCCTCGGCGCCGGTGGCCAGCGTGCACGTGGAGCGCATCGAGCTCGCCTACCCGGTGCCGACGCTGGGGCGCGACGGTGCTCTGGCTGCGATCCAGCCCTGGTTGATGGAGCGCAAGATTCTCTCCCGAGGGCGGTTCGGAGCCTGGCGCTACGAGCTCGGCAACATGGATCACGCGGTGAAGATGGGCATCGATGCCGCCCGCCTGGCGGCATCGGGCACGCCAGAGGAGCTGTGGAGGCACCCGTCAGGAGCGCTGTCGCAAGCATGAGCAGCGGGTGGCGCTTCCGGGTCGCCCTCGGCGCGATCGTGGCGCTGGCGCTGGCGTTGCGGCTGCTGGTGATCGCCACCTCACCCGACTTCCAGCCCCGCACCGACGCGGCCGACTACGACCGCGAGGCGGTCTCGCTGGCCCACAGCAACAGCTTTCCCGGCTCGATCATCGACCCTCGCGGCGGGCCGACCGCGTTCCGGCCGCCGCTGTTCCCGCTGGCGCTGGGCGTCACCTACAAGCTCTCGGGGACCGCATCCGCGGCCGATCGCTGGCGGGCGGGGCGGGTGATGGAGGCTCTCCTGGGGTCGCTGGCGGTGCTGTTCATGGCGATGATCGCCGTCGGCGCGTGGGACGCCCGCACCGGGCTGGTGTCCGGCCTGCTGGGGGCGATCTCGCCCCCTCTGGTGCTGGTGGGTAGCTCGCTGATGTCCGAGTCCCTGGGCATCCCGCTGGTGCTGGCCGCCGCACTGTGCGCGCTGCGCGCGCGCTCGGCGGCGCAAGCGGGTCAGCCGGTGAGGCCAGCGGGGGGACGGGCGGCGTGGATCTGGACCGCCGCCGCCGGGGTCCTCGTCGGTCTCACCGCGCTGACGCGCAGCAACGGGTTCCTGCTGCTGGTGCCCGTCGGCCTGCTGGTGCTGCAAACCGGCGGGCGGCGGCGCTGGCGCTCGCTGGCACTGCCGGCGGTGGCGCTGGCGGCGACGGTGGTGACGCTCGTCCCCTGGACGGTGCGCAACGCGCACATCTTCGGTGAGCTCGTACCCGTCACCACCGAAAGCGGCTACGGGCTGGCCGGCACCTACACCGCCGTCGCCCAAGCGCGACGGGACTTCCCTGCCATGTGGGTGCCCCCGGTGGCCGACATGCTGAGCATCGTGCACCGGCACCCGGGGCTCAACGAGGCACAGATCTCTGACCAGCTGGACAGCGCCGCCCTGCACTACGTCGCCGCGCACCCCGAATCGGTGGCCAGAACATCGTGGTGGAATGCGCTGCGCATGTTCGATCTCACCGGCCCCCGCTTCGAGCGCTTTGCGGCGCGGTACGTGGCCTATCCGATATGGCTGACGGCGGCGAGCGTCTACGCGTCCTGGGTCCTGCTCGCGCTGGTGCTGATCGGCCTGGCCGCGCGTGCGTGGCGGGGAGCGCCGGCGGCACTGTGGGCGGCACCGCTGCTGTTCCTGCTCACTGCGATCCCGCTGATCGGTGACACGCGCTACCGCAGCCCCGCCGACCCGTTCCTGATGATGCTGGCCGCGGGCGGGTTGGTGGCGCTCGCCCGGCGGTTGCCGAGCGCTCGCAGCGCCCGGCGGCACCGGTCCTCGCCGCCTCTTTCAGCTCGATGAGTGGCCGCTCCCGGGTCGGCAACGTCGACGTGCTCAGGGCGCTCGCGGCTCTGAGTGTGCTCGCCATCCACGCCTACGCGCTGGGCGGACGCAATGCTCCGATCAAGGCGGTGTACTGGTACGACGTGCCGCTGATCGACCTGGCCACCGGCGTATGGCTGTTCTTTGCCATCAGCGGCTACGTGATCAGCCGGCCGTTCGTCGAGCGGTTGCTGGAGGGCGCGCCACCCCCGGCCCTGTTCCCCTACGCGCTCAGGCGCGCCGCGCGGATCTTCCCGCTCTACTGGCTGGCTCTGGCGGCGCTGATCGCCGTCGACGGCGGGCTCGTGGGCACCCGCCCGTGGCAGCTCGGCGTGCACCTCCTGCTGGTCAACAATCTCTTGCCGGGGCGCCAGGAAGCGCTGTTCCCGGCCGCCTGGACCCTGACCCTGGAAGTGCTCTTCTACATCTCCGTGCCCCTTCTGGCCACAGCCATGCGCCGTCTCTCTCGGCCACTCCCGCCCGAGCGGGTGGCACGGTTGGTGATCCTCTCCTGGGCGGTCAGCATCGCCTTCACGGTGCTCGCCGACCTCCAGGGGGATGGACAGCTCGGCCTGTGGATGCGAGGATCGTTGCCGGCGATGTGGCAGATGTTCTGCCCCGGGATTCTGCTTGCCGTGGCGCCGCACCTGCGAGCGGGCCCGCTGCGGCGCTGGCTCGTCGAGCTTCCGGCGCGGCGCGGGGCGATGCTGGTGGCGGCAATCCTCCTGCTGGCCGGCGCCCTGCTCGCCGCGGCCGCGCCGTTGCGCTTCGGGGTCGCGCCCTACCAGCTGTTGGTGGACGCCAGCCGCCCCCTGTTCGCGGTCGGCTACGGGCTCCTCGTCGCCGCGGCGATCCGCGCCCGGCCGTGGGCCGCCGGCGCCGGCTGGTTGCGGGAGCTTGGCCTGACCTCCTACGGAATCTACCTCCTGCACCCCGTGATCGCCGCCCTGCTGTTGCGCGAGGGTCTCTCGCCCCTCCCGCGGGACACGGTGGCGGCGTTCGTGCTGCATCTCGCCGTGCTGAGCGCGTTGACCGTCCCGCTGGCGCTCCTGAGCTGGCGGTGGCTGGAGCAGCCCGCGATCGGGCTGGCCCGACGGCTCGGACAGCGCCGGCAAGTACCATCGTCGGCCGGATGACCGAGCGAGTCGTGATCCTCGGCGCTGGGCTCGCCGGCCTCGCCTGCGCCTATGAGCTCGCCCGCTCTGGGGTTGAGGTCATAGTGCTGGAGCGCGAGGAGCATCCCGGCGGGATGGCGACCTCGTTCACGCAGACCACGGCTGAGGAGCAGTGGTCCTACGACTTCGGCCCCCACCGGTTCCACACGACCGATCCCGAGCTGATCGAGCACGTCAAGGAGATCCTGGGTGGCAACCACCACCAAGCCCAGCGACTCTCCCGAATCGTCCTCTTCAACCGGTTCTTCGACTACCCCCTCAAGGCCGGCAACGTGCTGCGCAACCTGCCGCGACGCGTGCTCGTGCGCTCGTTCCTGGACTACTTCTGGGTTCGCTTCACCGAGCGTGTCGGCCTCAGCCACCACAGCGACGAGAACTTCGAAGGGTGGGTGGTCAAGCGCTTCGGGCGCACGCTGTACGAGCTGTTCTTCGGGCTCTACACGGGCAAGTCCTGGAAGATGCCGCCTGAGCAGATCTCCGGGGACTGGGCCAGCCAGCGGATCTCGCTGCTGAGCCTCGCCGACACCGTCAAGCAGACGCTCCGGCGCTCCACCACGGATACCCCGCGCACGCTCGTGAGCAGCTTCATCTACCCCACTACAGGCGGCATCGGAGAGATCGCGCGAGGGTACGTGCGCGAGCTGGAGACCCGCGGCGCCGTCGTGCTCACTGGGGCTCCCGTGACCCGCGTGCACCTCGACGGCCACCGCGTGAGCGCCGTGGAGTATGGCGGCCGAGCGCCAGGGGTCCTCGAGGCCGATCATTTTATCTCCACGATCCCGATCACGACGCTGGCACGAACGGTCCGCCCGCCCGCCCCCGAGCACGTCCGGAAGGCGATCGCCGGCCTGAAGTACGTCTCGATCGTGTTCGTCTACCTGAAGCTGGACAAGCCCCATGTCTCCCCGGACAGCTGGCTGTACCTGCCCGAGCGCCACCTGACCGTCCACCGGATCTCGGAGTTCAAGAACTTCAGCCCTCAGGCGGCGCCGGCTGAGAAGACCATGGTGTGTGCCGAGATCACCTGTCGCGTGGGCGACGAGCACTGGCGCGCGGCCGACGAGGAGCTGATCGCCATCGCCACCTCGGACCTTGAGCAGATCGGCTTCATCGCACCCAAGGAGGTGCTGGAGGGCTTCGTCAAGAAGATTCCCTACGCGTACCCGGTCTACGACCTGGAGTACAAGGAGCACCTGGCACCGATCCTGGAGTTCGTGCACACGATTGAGAACATCAAGACCGGCGGTCGCCAGGGTCTCTTCCGCTACAACAACATGGACCAATCGATCGAGATGGGGCGCAGGATGGCGTGGGCGCTGGTTCAGGAGCGCGACGCCGGACACGAAGCGGTGGCCACCGAGAGCGAGTACTTCGGCTGATTGCGATCGCCGACACCGAGCCGGCACTGGAGGCCGTTTCCCGTTGCCCGCTGTGCGATTCGGAGCGCTTCACCACCGCCTTCGAGGAGCCGCCGTACAGCGTGCGGCGCTGCGGGGAGTGCGGCCTGGGCTGGGTCACCCCCCGGCGTGGTTCGCAGGACCTGGTGGCCCTGTATGCCGACGACTCCTACTGGCGCTCGGCTTCCCCCAAGACGCTCGGCTACCACGATTACCGCAGCGAGGAGGATCTCTACCTGAAGACCTTCCGCCGCCGGCTCGGCTTCGCGCTGCAGGACGGCCCCGCCTCCGGGGTGGCGCTCGACGTGGGCTGCGCCGCCGGCTTCTGCATGGCGGTGCTGCGTGAGCGCGGCTTCCAGGTCCACGGCGTGGAGGTGTCTCAGGCGATCGCCCGCCACGCCATCGATCACTTCGGCTTCGACACCGTCCACATCGGGACGCTGGAGAGCGCCCCGTTTGCGCCGGCCAGCTTCGACCTGATCACGATGTGGGACGTGGTGGAGCACGTGGTCGACCCGCAGGCGCTGCTGGAGCACGCCCGGCGGCTACTCAAGCCCAGCGGGCTGCTGGTGATCGAGACCCAGGACATCGACAGCCGCTTCGCTCGGCGCCTCGGGCCGCGCTGGCATCACTACAAGCACGCCGAGCACATCCTGCACTTCACCCCCGGCTCTTTGCGGGCCCTGCTGGGCCGGAGCGGCTGGCGGGTGCACAAGCTCACCCACCGCTACGGCGGGAAGTACGTCCCGCTGGGCTTCATCGCCGAGCGCGCCGGTCGCCTGCACCCCGGGCTGAGCGCGGCGCTGGCGCCGCTGGGCCGCTCGCGCTCCGCGCGTGTCTACCTGAACTTCATGGACGAGATGGTGGTGCTGGCGCGCCCCGCGTGAGGCGCCGCCGAGAGGATGGAGGAGACGGCCAACCGCCAGTTCGTCGAGCTCGAGCGAACCCACTTCTGGTTCGTGGGGCGCCGGCGGATCTTCTTTCACCTGCTGGACCGGGAGCTAGCCGGGCGCACCGACGCCAAGATCCTCGACGTTGGCTGCGGCGCCGGGGGCATGCTCGCGCCACTCGGACGCTACGGCGAGGTCACCGGCGTGGATATGCAGCCCGAGCTCGTGGAATTCTGCCGGCAGCGCGGCTTTGCGCGCGTCTGCGTCGGCTCGGCGTACGAGCTTCCGGCGGCGGCGGCCTCGATCGACCTCCTCACGCTGTTCGACACGATCGAGCACGTGCCCGACGACGAGCGGGTGCTGCGCGAGGTGCGCCGCGTGCTGGTGCCCGGCGGGCGGGTCTTCATCTCGGTGCCGGCCTACGGGTTCTTGTACGCCAACAACGACCGCGTCGCCCACCACGAGCGGCGCTACACGGCCGGACCGCTGCGCCGCAAGTTGATCGCCGCCGGCTTGGAGCCGATCCAGGTGACCTACTTCAACACGTTCCTGTTTCCCGCGATCCTGCCCGCGGTCATGGCCAAGAAGCTGCGCGAGCGCTTCGTCGACCCTCAGGATCAGACGAACCTCTCCCACGACGTTCCCGGCGGCGTCAACCGCGTCCTGGCCGGGGTGATGGGCGGCGAACGCCACCTGCTGGCGCGCCGGAGCCTGCCGTTCGGCCACTCGATCGTGGCCATCGCCCGGCGGCCGTCGCGCGGCTCTTAGGGCTGCGGGGCTGCCCGGTGGTGGCGAGACGGGCCGCGGCGGCTGCGAAGATAAGGGGGACGATGTCGGACATCCCGGAGCTGACGTGGGACCCCAAGCCGGAGAGCCACACGCCCCCAGCACGGAGGCGGGGGCGCCCGCTTGCGCTCGTGCTGGCTGTGCTGCCGCTGCTGCCGATCCTCGTGGGGGTCGTGATCACCTCGCGCACCGTCCCCGCCCAGGCGCTCAGCCCCGGCGGCTACCGCCCGCTGGCCGCGGCGCCGGCCAGCCTCGCCGCGCCCGGGGCGACGCTGCCCCGGGGTCCCGGTGCGGTGGTGGCGATCCTGCGCTCGTCCACGACGATGCGGCGGGCGCCGGAAGGAAGAGCCTTTGGGCAGGTGCAGCTCCGCACCGGCTTCGCCTCGCCGGTGGCGATGTGGGTGGTGGCGTTGCACCCCGGCTGGCTCGGGGTGATCAGCCCGGTGGCCGGCAACGGGCGGGTCGGCTGGATCCCGCGCCCGGCGGCTGCGCTGTCCCGGGTGAACTGGAGGCTCCAGGTGTCGCTGGGCGAGCGCCGGCTGACCGTGCTCCTTGGCGGCCGTCCCGTGGAGCGCTACACCGTGGCGGTCGGGCGTCCCAGCGCCCCCACCCCCACGGGCCGCTTCTCGGTCACCGATCGCCTGAATACCGGCGACCCCAGCGGGCCCTACGGCTGCTGTATCCTCGCCCTCTCGGCGCTCGCGCCGCACGCGATCCAGGGCTGGAACGGAGGCAACCGCATCGCGATCCACTCCACGCCTGAGACCGCCTCCATCGGCAAGCCGGTCAGCCACGGGTGCCTGCGCCTGAGCCTTCCGGCCGGACGGTGGCTGCTGGCCCACATACCGCTGGGAACACCGACGATCATCAGGAGCTGACAGATGCCCCCGCGTGGCGTGAAGAAGGGCACCAAGCGTGCCCGGCAGTACGAGCACATCAAGGACAGCGAGCTGGAGCAGGGCGCCAGCGAGGACCGGGCCGAGGAGATCGCCGCCCGAACCGTCAACAAGGAGAAGGCCCGCTCGGGCGAATCCCGCACCAGATCTCGCACCTCCACCGAGGACATGTCCTCCTCGCGCCGGGGCGGCCAGCGCTCGGGCACCAACCGGGAGAAGGGCCGCACCCGGGAGCAGCTCTACAACGACGCGCGCAAGCTCGGGATCGAGGGACGCTCCAAGATGAACAAGAGCCAGCTCCAGCGTGCCGTGCAGCGCGCCGGCGGCTGACAGCTCCGGCTCGTCCAGCCTCGCGCCGGCGGCTCAGCCGAACAGCGGGAACCGCCGGCGGCGGGCCAGCCGGTCCATGCCGTCCTGGATCGCGTCCTGGACCTCGTGGAACTTGGCCTTCACGTACTCGTCGTCATCGGCCTTGTCGGGATCGGAGAGCAGCTCGATCGGCTCGCCGAAGGCGGTGCGGATCTTCGTCGGCAGTGGCAGCTCGGGCAGGAACGCGGGGGAAAGGCCCCAGGGGAACTGGAGCGCGATCGGGAACAGCTTCAGCTGCGCCACGCGGTCGAGCGCCAGCCACTTCGCCAGCCGGCGCCCGGAGGTCAGCACCGGCATCGAGTCCGGGCCGCCGACGGTGGAGATGGGCACGATCGGGACCCCGCAGCGGATCGCGAGCTTGACGAAGCCCATCCGTCCGGCCAGGTACGCCTCGTCCCGGTGGGACCATGTGCGCAGCGAGTCCCGCTCGCCGCCGGGCCACAGCGCCACGTCGTGGCCGGCCGCCAGCGCGCTCATGATGCTGTCGGCATGGGCCGGGAGGACGCCCATCCGCCGGAAGTAGGCGCCCACCCCGGGGGCCGCCATCAGCGCGTCGTGCGCGGTGCCGTGTATGGGGCGATCGTCGCCGAAGTGACGCCACCACGCCGCTCCGACGGTCCACGCATCCCACACGAAGGGCGCTCCGGAGTGGATCCCGATCAGCAGCACCGGCGCCGGCGGGATGTTCTCCCACCCCTCGATGTCCATCCGGAACCACACATCCATCAGTGCGTTCCAGAGGTACTTCTGGCGGTGCATGAAGGTGGGATCGGGACCGTCTAGATTCCACTCTCCCGCGCGCTCGGCCACCCAGCCGGAGGCGCCCGACTGCCCTTCACGCTTGTCCTGCGCCTTCTCGCGCGCCTGCTCGGCGTGATGCTCGGCCTGTCGCTGGCGTGGGCGCGGGCTCTTGCTCTCAGCGCCGTCCGCTGCTGCCTTGCGCCGCGTCTGCAGATCGTCCATCGTTCTCCTCCAAGCAGGTGACTTCCTCGGGCTTACCCGGTGGGGCTGATTACAACCGGGAAAGGTGGGGCAGCAAGGCATCGCACCCATGCCGGACAAGGAGCGACGATGAAGATCGGCTACTTCCTCTCCTGCGAGGAATGGGGGCCACAGGACCTGGTGGCCCAGGCGGTCAAGGCCCAGCGGGCGGGCTTTGAGGATCTGTGGATCTCCGATCACTACCACCCCTGGAACGACAAGCAGGGCCACAGCCCGTTCGTGTGGTCGGTGATCGGGGCGCTCGCGCAGGCCACCGAGGGGATGAAGGTCACCACGGCGGTCACCTGTCCGACGATCCGGATCCATCCGGCCGTGATCGCGCAGGCGGCGGCCACCTCCGCGGTGATGCTGGAGGGCCAATTCTGCCTGGGTCTCGGCAGCGGCGAGGCGCTCAACGAGCACATCCTCGGCGACCGCTGGCCGGGAGCCGACGAGCGGCTGGAGATGCTGGAGGAGTCCATCGAGGTGATCCGCACCCTGTGGCAGGGCGGCGTGCAGAGCCACCGCGGGCGTCACTACCGGGTCGACCACGCCCGCGTCTATGACCTGCCGCCCGAGCCGCCGCAGATCATCGTCTCGGGCTTTGGGCCCAAGGCCGTGCAGCTGGCCGCGCGGGTCGGCGACGGCTACTGCACGGTGGGCCCGGATGCCGATTCGGTGCGGAGCTTCCGGGAGGGCGCCCAGCGCGGCCAGCTGGTCCAGGGCGGCCTCAAGGTCTGCTGGGGCGATGACGAGGCGCAGGCGCGCCGCCGGGTGCACGAGCTGTGGCCCAACGAGGGGCTGCCGGGGGAGCTGGCTCAGATCCTGCCCACCCCCGAGCACTTCGAGCAGGCCAGCGAGCTGGTGACCGAGGAGATGCTGGCGCAGGACACTCCGTGCGGACCCGACGTCGACAAGCACCTGGAGGCGATCCGGGCCTACGAGCAGGCCGGCTTCGACGAGCTCTACGTCAACCAGATCGGGCCTGAGCAGGATGCCTTCCTTCAGGCCTACCGCGACGAGGTGCTGCCCCGGCTCTGAGAGATGGACGCCGGGGATCTCCCCGAGCTGCTCGCCCTGCCGGTCGTGGCGCTGCTCGCCGGGCTGGTGGTGGACCGCGGGAACAGCGGTGCTGGGAGGGGTCTGCCTGCTGGCGTTGCGCTGAGCGGCGGGGTAGGGTGTACGGACCTGTCAGCCAATCTTCCTTCAAGGAGCAGCCATGGCCGGAAACATCGACCGCATCACGGGCCGGATCAAGCAGGCCGCCGGAGATCTCATGGACGACTCCAAGCTGCGTGAGTCGGGAGTCAAGGACGAGCAGAAGGCGCAGGCCAAGGAAGATCTGGCGCGGGCTCAGCGGGAGGCGGACGCCAAGGCGCAGGAGGTCGCGAACCTGGAGCGCGACGGCAGCCGCGAGCACGGCAGCGGCCCGAGCGCATCCGGTGGCGCGGTTGGCGGCGAGGGAGACGCCGCCCGCACCCCAAACCCATAGGAGAGGCGGCGACGGCGCCCTGGCTCTCAGGCCAGGGGCGTGTCGTCGAGGCCCTCGCAGAGATCGACGATCGACTCGAACACGGCGATCGCGCCGGAATCGCTGAGTTCCTCGATCGCGAACCCGCCGGTGAGCACGGCGATCGTGCCGACGTCCGCCTTGCGAGCGGCGTGAATGTCCCAGGGGGTGTCGCCGATCATCACGGCATCGTCGGCGTCGGCTCCGCCCCGCTTCAGCGCCGCGTTGACGAGATCGGGCTGCGGCTTGGTCTCCTCGACGTCGGCCGAAGTCGTCCAGCCGTCGGCGAGATCCCGGGCATCGAGCAGGTCCAGGTAGCGCTCGACCTCGTCCTCCTTGGCCGAGCTGGCCAGCACGATCGTGTGCCCCCGCTCCTTGAGCGCCTTGATCAGCTCGCGAGCCCCATGCATGACCGACACCTCGTCGATCAGTTCGAAGTAGCGCTCCTTCTCGGTCTCGCGGATCTCGTCGCCCTTCTCCTCTTCGGTCTGCTCGTCGGTCAGAGCCTCCACCACCTGATCGCCGCCCATCCCGAGATGGCGATGGATCCGCCAGACCGGCAGCACGATCCCGTGCTGGTGAAAGGCGCGGTACCAGGCGATGGCGTGGTGGTAGTTGGTGTCGACGAGGGTGCCGTCGATGTCGAGGATCGCAACGCTCATAGCTGGCCGCTCTACCCGCGCCGGCGGGCTTGCAACCGCAGGTGTCGATCCCGAGGACCGCGGGTATGCCGTTGCCATGGAGGAGAGAGATCCGGGCGCCCTGGCCGACGAGTACGAGCGGGAAGCCGATGACATGGAGCGCCGCGGCGACAAGGTCGACAAGCACGTGCGCGAGACGCGCGAGGACTGGGAGCAGAAGCGATCCTCCGAAGGAGTGCCGGGCGCCAACCCGATGACGGCCTCCGAGACGGAGTCCGACGAGGACGAGCACGAGCGGGGAGACGACTCCCACGAGGAACCGAAGGGCGAAGAGGACTCCGAGGAACCCAAGGGCGAAGAGCGCTCCGAGGAGGATTGACCTCCACACCGCGGGGGTATAGAAGGTGCGCTCGGATGCGCAACGCCCGTCGACTGGTCCCTCCCTTCCTGCGGCAGCTGAGCTCTGACCCGCTCGGGCTGGGCCGCGCCGCGCAGTCCACCCGCTCCGAGCAGCTGAGGCCCCGGACCAGCACCGCGGACCGGGTGGTGCAGTCGGTGTGTCCGTACTGCGCGGTCGGGTGCGGCCAGAAGGTCTACGTCAAGGACGAGAAGGTCGTCCAGATCGAGGGCGATCCCGACTCGCCGATCTCCCGGGGCCGGCTGTGCCCCAAGGGCGCGGCCTCGGAGCGGCTCGTCAACTCGCCGATGCGTGAGACCAAGGTGAAGTACCGCCGCCCCGGGGGCACGGAGTGGGAGGAGCTGGGCCTCGATCAGGCCACCGAGATGATCGCCGAGCGGGTGATCCGCACCCGCGCCGAGACCTGGGAGGCGGAGACCGAGGACGGCGAGCCGCTCAACCGCACGCTGGGGATCCACTTCCTGGGCGGCGCCACCCTGGACGGCGAGGAGAACTACCTGATCAAGAAGTTCTTCACCGCCGCCGGCGCGGTGTCGATCGAGAACCAGGCCCGCATATGACACAGCTCCACGGTTCCCGGGCTGGGAACCTCGCTCGGGCGCGGCGGCGCCACCACCTTCCAGCAGGACCTGCAGAACTCCGACTGCATCCTGATCATGGGCTCGAACATGGCCGAGCAGCACCCGGTCGGCTTCCAGTGGGTGATCGAGGCCAAGGAGCGCGGGGCCAAGGTCATCCACGTCGATCCGCGCTTCACCCGCACCAGCGCGATGGCCGACCGCCACGTGCCCATCCGCTCTGGCACCGACATCGCCTTCCTCGGCGGGATCGTCAACTACATTTTTGAGCACGAGGCGTACTTCGAGGAGTACGTGCGTCACTACACCAACGGCCCCGTGATCCTCAAGCGGGACTTCAAGGACGCTGAGGAGGCCAGCGGCTTCTTCTCCGGCTGGGACCCGGGGACGAGCGCGTACTCCATCGACAGCTGGGACTACAACCGCTCATCGGGCCAGGCCACGGCCGGCAAGTCCGAGCAGCAGGCCGACGTCTCCGGCGAGCAGGCCCACGGAGCTCATGGCATGAAGTTGCGCGGAGGAGACCCGCCCGACTTCGACGACTCGATGCAGCACGAGCGAAGCGTGCTTCAGGTCCTCCGCCGCCACTTCGCCCGCTACACCCCCGAGGTCGTCGCCGACATCTGCGGTTGCTCCGCGGATGACCTGATCGCCGTCGCCCGGGCGCTGTGCGAGAACTCGGGGCGCGAGCGCACCTCCGCGCTCGTCTACGCGGTGGGGTGGACGCAGCACACGGTCGGGGTGCAGAACGTCCGCGCCGGTTCGATCATCCAGCTCCTGCTGGGCAACATCGGCCGGCCCGGCGGCGGAATCCTGGCCCTGCGCGGCCACGCCAACATCCAGGGCTCCACGGACATCCCCACGCTCTACAACATCCTGCCGGGTTACATCCCGATGCCCCACCCGCAGTCGCACCCCACGCTTGACAAATTCCTGGAGCTGAACGGTCCCGACACCGGCGTCTGGGGCGACCTGCGGCCGTACATGGTCTCGCTGCTCAAGGCGTGGTGGGGGAATGCCGCCACCGACGAGAACGACTTCGGCTTCGGCTACCTGCCGCGCATCAACGGTGACCACTCCCACTACGCGATGATGCTGAGGATGCTCGACGGGGGCGTCAAGGGGATGTTCTGCGTGGGCCAGAACCCGACCGTCGGCTCCGCCAACTCCAAGCTGATGCGCTTGGCCCTGGCCAAGCTCGACTGGCTGGTGGTACGCGATCTGCAGTGCGTCGAGTCGGCAACGTTCTGGCAGGACTCGCCCGAGCACGAGTCTGGGGAGGTTCGCGCGCAGGACATCGACACTGAGGTGTTCTTCCTGCCGGCTGCCGCCCACACCGAGAAGGAGGGGACGTTCACCAACACGCAGCGGCTGCTGCAGTGGCGCCACAAGGCGGTGGAGCCGCCAGGCGATTGTCGCTCGGAGCTGCACTGGATGTATCACCTGGGCCAGAAGATCCGGGAGAAGCTCGCCGGGTCGAGCGATTCCAAGGATCGAGCCATCCTTGATCTCGTATGGGACTACCCGCTGCGGGGGCCCCACGACGAACCCGACGCCGAGCACGTGCTCCAGGAGATCTCCGGCCGCGCCGCCGATGGGTCGTTCCTGGCCAGCTATGACCACCTGGAACCGGACGGCTCCACGGCATGCGGGTCCTGGATTCACTGCGGGATCTACAGGGACGGCGTCAACCAGGCCGCCCGGCGAAAGCCCCACACCGAGCAGAACTGGATCGCGCAGGAGTGGGGGTGGGCTTGGCCAAAGGACTGCCGGATCATCTACAACCGCGCGTCCGCCGATCCGCAGGGCAAGCCCTGGTCGCAGCGCAAGCGCTACATCTGGTGGGACGCCGAGCAGGAGCAGTGGGCGACCCTCGGCGACTCCCCGGACTTTCCGCCCACCAAGGCACCGAGCTACGAGCCCAGCCGCGACGCCGAGGACATGGAGGCGATCGCCGGCGACAAGCCATTCATCCTGCACCCGGACGGGCGCGGCTGGCTGTACGTCCCCACAGGACTGGTCGACGGGCCCCTCCCGATCCACTACGAGCCTCAGGAGACGCCGTATCGCAACCTGCTCTACGCCCAGCAGCAGAACCCGACGCGCCAGGTCTTCCAGCGCCAGGAGAATCCGTATCACCCCTCCGATGGGGAGGAGGGCAGCGAGGTGTTCCCGTTCGTGCTCTCCACCTACCGCCTGACCGAGCACCACACTGCGGGCGGCATGTCCCGCACGGTGTCCTACCTTGCCGAGCTGCAGCCTGAGTTCTTCTGCGAGGTCTCGCCGCAGCTCGCCGCCCAGCGCGGCTTGGAGCACAGCGGATGGGCCACGATCGTGACCGCCCGGGGCGCGGTCGAGGCGCGGGTGCTGGTCACCGAGCGGATCAAGCCGCTCCGGGTCCAGGGCCGCACCATGCACCTCGTCGGCGCGCCCTACCACTGGGGGGGCGTCGGGATCGTCACCGGCGACTCGGCCAACGAGCTGCTGCCGCTGGTCCTGGACAACAACGTCCACATCAGCGAGTACAAGGTCGCCACCTGCGACATCCGTCCCGGCCGCCGGCCGCGTGGCGCCGAGCGGCTGGCGCTGGTGGAGTCCTACCGGGAGCGAGCGGGGGTGAAGACATGAAGTTGGAGACGCACGCCTGGCCTGGCACCTACGGCGAGCAGGCCAAGCCCCGCGTGGGCTTCTTCACCGACACGTCGGTCTGCATCGGCTGCAAGGCCTGCGAGGTCGCCTGCAAGGAGTGGAACCGGGTGCCGATGTCGCTGGGGGGGTTCACCGGCAACTCCTATGACAACACCGTCGATCTCGGTGCCGACACCTGGCGCCACGTGGCCTTCGTGGAGCAGAAGCTTCCGGCCGACGCGCGGGACGGGGGCTCGCTGGTGCAGGCCGCCGAAAGGGGACAGGCGATCGAGGCCGGCCTGCACACCTATCAGGAGGGTGACGGGCTCCGGTGGCTGATGGCCTCCGACGTGTGCAAGCACTGCACCAACGCCGCCTGCCTGGAGGTCTGCCCCACCGGCGCGCTGTTTCGCACCGAGTTCGGCACCGTGGTCGTGCAGCAGGACGTGTGCAACGGCTGCGGCTACTGCGTGCCGGCCTGCCCGTTCGGCGTGCTCGACAAGCGCGAGGAAGACGGACGCGTGTGGAAGTGCACGCTCTGCTACGACCGGCTCAAGGACGACAAGGAGCCGGCCTGCGCCCAGACGTGCCCGACGAACTCGATCCAGTTCGGCGAGCTCACCGACCTGCGGGAGCGCGCCGAGCACCGCCTGGCCCAGCTCCGGCAGGCCGGGCAGACGCAGGCGCAGCTGTACCTCGCCGATGACGACGACGGCGTCGGCGGCGCGGGCGCCCTCTTTCTGCTGCTCGACGAGCCCGAGGTCTACGGCCTGCCGCCCGACCCCGTCGACACGGTTCGTGACATCGGCTCGATCTGGAGCGCGACGGCTGCGGCCGCCCTGGCGCTGGGTGTGGCCGTGGCCGCGGCCGTGTTCGGCGGGCGCAGGTGAGCAAGCCGTCCGACCAGGTGACCGAAGAGGTCCGCTCCTACCA
>JALYYW010000117.1 GCA_030946085.1 Actinomycetota bacterium | reverse complement strand
CGATAAGCGCTCGCTCGCGGCCGCGAACAGCGACAGGCGCTCAGCCCCGTCGGTCCACGTTTCTGCGCAGCGCAGCCGGCCCGTTTCCCCGTCCGCCTGCCAGTAAGCGCCGAACTGCCAGCCCATGCGCGCCCCGAGTTCCTGCAGCAGTCCGGTGATCACGCGCCCCGGTGAGTCGGACCCGACCAGGATCCTGGTCACCGCGTGCAGGACATCGGCATATAGGGCGCTACGGCGGCGATCGGTGATGTCGTGCAGGAACGCGTTGAAGTAGGTGGCGGTAGCGGACCGTCGCACGCTGATCGTCAACTCGATCGGAAACTCGAAGCCCTCACGGTGGAGCGCTTCGATCTCGATGCGCTGATCGAGGACGGGGCCCGCGCCCGTCGCGAGATAGCGCTCCAGCCCGTGCAAATGTCGGTCGCGATAGCGCTCGGGGATGATCAGGTCCGCGAGCACGCGGCCGACGGCCTCCTTGTGCGACCAGCCGAACGTAGCCTCGGCCTGAGAGTTCCAGTCGATGATGAACCCACCGGAATCCATCGCGACCCATGCCTCGTGGGCGCCCTGCAGCACCGCGCGGAAGTCACGCTCGCGCTCGACTGCCGAGATATCCCGGCCCGGGTCGTTCACAACGAGATCATCACCGGACCCGGTGATCCTATGCAAGAGTCCCGCAGCACAGGACCGCCGGCTCGACATCCCCGGCGGTACCGCTCGCCGCCACGCTGCTGGACCACTACCTCAGACCGACCGCCGACTCGTCGCCCGACAAGGATCCGCCTCCCCCTCGCCGCCCGCGTTGGCGGCTTGACCAACCGGCTCGCCCTAGCTTGGAACCTCGGGTGGCGATCAATTGGTGCCGCGGCCAGCTGAGTCAACGCCGTGCCCACGGCAGCGGTGTCCAGCTCGGCGGCACGGTGAATGCGACCGAGCGCGGAGAGCACCTCGGCATCGAGGTGCGCGGGGGTGCAACTCGCATCCGCGCAAGCGCGCACGAAGCACCAGTCCGGCGGGGGTGCCAAGCAGCGTCTCGAGGACTGCGGAGGCGTCGATGACGACCGCGTCAGCCAGAGGCTCTGTCCCGAGCTCAGCGCGTGCCTCGGCCAGCGCGTCGATTACCGGTGGTGAGGCCCGCCGAGTGAGGGCAACGATTGAAGGTGATCGAGCCGCCGATCGGTCTCTCGGCCCCGCAGCGCGCGGCGCAAGGCCTGCTGGGTGAGACCGGAGAGGTTCAAGCCCGCCGCCCGCGCTTGCTGGACGAGCTCGTCGGGGAGGTACACGTTCACGCGGGCCATGCGCATAGCATCGGCACCTCCTCTCCCTCCTGAAACGCCCCGGCGCAGGGCCGGGCATACTCACGCCGTGGCCGCTGACGACGACAGCGAGCATCGCTTTGGGGACGGTGAGCCGTTCTCGGTCGGCGTGGAGGAGGAGCTGTTCCTCGTCGATCCCGCGACCGGGGCTCAGATCAACAGCTCCGGAGCGGTGCTGCAGCGCCTGGGGTCCGTGCGGGGTGAGGTGGCGCGGGAGTTGCACGCCTGCCAGGTGGAGCTGATCACCGAGGTCCACGACACCGCCGCTGCGGCCGTCGCTGCGCTGGGGGCCATGCGTGGCGCCGTCCGCGCCACCGGCGCGGGCCTGCTGGCTGCCGGCACTCATCCGACCGCGGGCGAGGGAGACGCGGACATCACCGAGAAGGAGCGCTACGAGCGCATCCGCTACCTCCTAGGTGACGCTGTGGCCACGCCGATCAGTGGCCTGCACATCCATGTCGGGATGCCTGATCCCGACACCGCCATGCGGGTCTTCAACGGACTCCGCCGGGATCTGCCGCTGCTCCAGGCGCTGGCGGCCAACTCGCCCTTTCGCCACGGCCGTGACACGGGCCTGGCCTCGGCACGAGAGGTGACGCTGCGCGGCTGGGCTCGTTCGGGCACGCCGCGGGCGATGCGCGACTTCGCCGACTTCTGCGAGATGGCTCGGGTGCTGAGCCGGGCGGCAGACGTCGAGGACTACACGTGGTTCTGGTGGAAGCTGCGCCCCCACCCCCGGCTGGGAACGGTGGAGATCAGGGCGCTTGACGTACAGACGAAGCTCAGCGACACGGCGGCCCTGGTGGCGCTCGTCCACTGCCTTGCGCGGGACGCGGCCGCTGCTCGGACCGGCATCGATCCTCCGCCCGAGCTGTTCGAGGAGGGCGTCTTTCGTGCCGCTCGTTTCGGGGTGCGCGGCGAGCTTCCCGATCTCCGCGGAGATCTTCGCCCGGTTTCCCAGCTCCTGCAGGATGCCCTGCACCGAGCGGAGCCGTGGGCTGGCGAGCTGGGTTGCGCCCGCGAGCTCGCGTCGCTGCCCGAGCTCCTGCGGCGCGGTGGCGGAGCGGGCGATCAACGCGCCACCTACGAGATCGCTGGGATTGACGCCGTGGCTCGGGAGCTCACCGAGCAGACGGCGGCAGTGCCCCAGTAGCGCGGGCGCAAAGTGGTCAATTGCCTCCGGCAACCCACAGCGCCAGCGCCCGCTCGGCCAGCTCCTGCGGCGGGCGGCCGGTGGCGTCGAGCACCTCGACGGCCGCGAGCTTGCGCATCCACGTGAGCTGGCGTCGGGCGAGGTTGCGCGTGCGGCGCTTCATCGCCTCGACGTCCCCGGCCAGGAGCTCCTGGAAGCCGAGGGCTTGGCGGGCGGTGGCGGAGGCGCCCGCGGCATGGGCGCGCTGGACCTCCTTCCGCGCCCCCGCCGCCACCATGGCATCGACGCGGGCGTCGGTGGTCGCGTACAGCTGCTCTCTCTCCATCACCAGCCCGATCAGGAGGGTCGGCCAGCGCGTCGCCGCGGTCCACAGCTCGGACTGCTCGGGGGAGGGTTCAAGCTCACCGGACTCGTGCAGCTCCAGCGCGCGGACGATGCGCAGGCGGTCGCCGGGGGCGACCTCCACCGCCGCCCACGGGGCTCTGCGAGCCAGCTCGGCGTGCAGGGCCGCCGGTCCTCGGAGCTCCAGCTCGGCGACCCAGCGCTCCCGCACGCCCTCGGCCGGCGGCGGGCGCAGGCTCAACTCGGTCAGCGCCGCCCGCAGGTACAGGCCGGTGCCGCCCACCACGAGCGGGCGCCGCCCCTGCGCCAGCAGCCCGTCGATCTCCGCGTGGGCGAGCTCGGCGTACTGGCCGGCACTGAAGGTGGCGTCGAGCGGCAGGAACGACAGCAGCCGGTGCTCCAGCTGCGCCCGCTCGGCGGCTCGGGCGGCACCGGTCAGCACCTCCAGGCCTCGGTAGACCTGGAGCGGG
>JALYYW010000109.1 GCA_030946085.1 Actinomycetota bacterium | reverse complement strand
CAGCGAGCGCGGCCTGGCCACGCGCACCACCCCGCTGCTGGGCGGCCTGGCGATCCTCGCCGGCGTGCTCGTGGCCGCAGCGATCTGGATGCCGGACGAGATCAGGCTGGCCCGCACCGTCGGGGCGCGGCCCGGCAGTTTCGGGACGGTGCAGACGTGGATGATCCTCGCCGGCGCCGCGGTGATCACGCTCGTGGGTGCGCTCGACGATGCCCGTGACCTGCGGCCGCAGTGGAAGCTGCTCGGCCAGATCGTTGCCGCGGTGATCGCGGTGGCGGGCGGCGCCAGGGTCACCGACATCACGCTCCCGTTCATCGGCGCGCTGCAGTTCCCCAACACCGGCGGCGCGCTCAGCGCCCTGTGGCTGGTGGGGATGATGAACGTCGTCAACTTCTCTGACGGGATCGACGGGCTGGCCGCCGGGGTCTGCACGATCGACGGGATCGCGTTCTCGGTGATCGCCTTCGATCTGAATGTCAACGCCGCCGGCGTCCTGGCGGCCCTGACCGCCGGAGCGGCGCTCGGGTTCCTGTTTCACAACTTCCATCCCGCCTCGGTCTTCATGGGCGACGCCGGCTCCAACCTGCTCGGCTACCTGCTGGGCGTGGCGGCGGTGGTGGGCAGCCTCAAGACCAACGTCGTCGTCGCCCTGGTCGTGCCGCTCTTCATCCTGGCCGTCCCGTTCCTGGACACGGGCTTCGTCGTGGCCAAGCGGCTGAAGTACCGGCGCAAGCCGTGGTCGGCCGATGCCAACCACTTTCACCACCGCATGGCGCGGATCGGCTTCAGCCAGCGCAAGACCGTCCTCTACCTGTACGCCTGGACGCTGATGCTGGCCACGCTGGCGGTGGGGCTGCGGCTGATCCCCTACCACGACCACGGTGCCCCCCACCACTACCACCTGGGGTGGGCGCTGCTCTTGGGGGCAATGGGGGTGGTGGCGCTGGCGGCCAGCCTGTACCTGGTCTACGTGCTGGAGATCCTGAAGTTCAAGAGCCGGCGCGCGCGGGAGATGCGCGCCCGGGACCCGGACACCTCCGAGCAGGAGATCGAGGCACAGGTGGAGCGGGACATCGAGACCGGCGAGTTCGAGCGCGTGAGCTAGCCCGAGCATGGAGAAGCCCAACCTTTTCAGGCTGCCCGCTTTCACCACGCTCGACGGCTCGCAGATCCGTGAGCTCGCCGGTCCGGCGTGGACGGCGGCGCGCAACCAGAGCCTGGCCGAGGCCACCGTGCCGCCTGGCGGTGAGACCGAGGAGCATCTGCACCGTCGCTCGGAGGAGATCTACTTCTTCCTCTCCGGCACCGGGCAGATGCGGCTCGGCGAGGAGGAGGCCGAGGTCGGGCCCGGGGACTGCGTCGTGATCCCGCCAGCTACGCCGCACAAGCTGTGGAGCGCGGGCGAGGAGCCGCTGGTGCTGCTCTGCTGCTGCGCGCCCGCCTACTCGGATGAGGACACCGTGATGATGGGCTGAGCGACCCCTCTAGCTACTCCCGGGAGTGGAGATAATCCGGGAAGGAAACCCACACGAAGGTAGGTATCTCCACATGAAGCGCATCCTGCGATTCACTCTGCTGGCGGTGCTCGCCGGCACGTTGCTGATCCCCGCGGCGGGAGCTACGGCAGCGACCAGGCACAAGAGCCGGTGCTCGTCGAGCACCGGCGTGCGGACCCCGCGACTGCTCTCGCCGTGCAACCGGGCCACGCTGGTCGCGGGGCATCCGGTCACGTTCAAGATCTTCGCCAAGTCCGTCCGGGGCCACCACGGCCTGTTCACCCTTACCCCGCGGGTGGGCACCTTCCCCGGATACTGGCTGGTCACGCCCGGCAAGTACTACCTGCAGATCCAGCAGATCGACGGCCGCTCATCAAGGCACGGGATCTACTACAGCCCCGTTTACACGCTCGCGGTCCGCTGAGCAGCGCCGGCGGTGAAGCGCCGTCGCGGCCGCTTTCACCGCGCCAGGCGACAGCGCAAGCCCCCCACACCTGCTATCTTACGTTCACGTAAGAATCAGGTTCAGCAACGCATCCGGGAGGGCCCCGCGTGTCAACCACCAAAGCACCGCCAGCGACCACCGGCTCCGGCGTCCCGACCCCACCGGCGCGGCGCCGGATCGGCGTCGACTCCGAGCACGACAACTACAAGTGGTGGGCCCTGTCGTGCACCAGCCTGGGGATGCTGCTGGCCACGATCAACTCCGGCACGCTGATCATCGCGCTGCCCGACCTGGAGCGCAGCCTGCACACGAGCCTGCTGGAGCTGGTGTGGGTGATCCTCGTCTACATGATCGCCTCCACGGTGCTCGTGCTGAGCGCCGGCCGCCTCTCCGACCAGTTCGGCCGCAAGCAGGCCTACATCGGCGGTTTCCTGGTCTTCGCCGCCGCCTCGCTGGGGGCCGGCTTCGCCGGCAGCGGCACGCAGCTGATCCTCTGGCGGATCCTGCAGGGGATCGGCGGTGCCTTCCTGTTCGCCAACGCCGGCGCGATCGTGACCGACTCCTTCCCCAGGGAGCAGCTGGGGATGGCAATGGGCACCAACACGATGGTGGCCGCGGTGGGGCTCGTGATCGGTCCGGTCCTGGGCGGGGCGCTCGTGGCGATCTCGTGGCACTGGGTGTTCTGGTTCAACGTCCCCTTCGCCCTGATCGGGTGCGCCTGGGCCGCGTCCGTCCTGCACGAGATATCGGGCCGCTCGCAGGAGCGGCGGTTCGACTTCGCCGGCACCGTGACCTTCCTGGTCGGGCTCACCGGGCTGGTCCTCGGCATCTCCAAGGGCGGGATCTCCGGGTGGGGCTCGCCGGTCGTCATCGGCGGCCTGGTGGCGGCGGCGGTGCTGCTGCCGGCGTTCGTGCTGATAGAGCGTCGCCATCCCGCGCCGATGCTCGACCTCGCCATCTTCCAGAGCCGCCTCTTCTCCACGGCCGCGGCCGCCGCCTTCATCAACGGCCTGGCGCGGTTCGCGCTGATGTTCGTGTTCGTCTTCTACTTCCAAGGGGTGCAGGGCGACTCCCCGATCCTCGCGGGCGTGAAGCTCGCGCCGCTGGCGCTGGGGATGCTGGTCTCCTCCCCGGCGGCGGGCATCTGGGCTGATCGTCGCGGCTCTCGCGGGATGGCCGTGCTCGGCATGATCGTCACCGCCGTGGGGTTGGCGCTGATGACGACGCTCGGGCGCGAGACGACCTACGTGGCCAGCGGCGTCTACATGTTCATCGTCGGCGTGGGCAGCGGCATGTTCAACTCCCCCAACACCGCCGCGATGATGGGCACGGTGGCCGCCCACCGACGGGGCATCGCCGCCGGAGCCCGGGTGCTGGTGCAGAACACCGGTGCGGTGATCTCGATCGCCTTCGTGCTGGCGGTCGTCACCTCCTCGGTGCCCAAGACCGTCCTCTTCAAGGTCTTCTCCGGCCTGGCCAACCACATCTCCAACACGCAGCTGGTGCCCTTCATCGCCAACATGCACACGGCGCTGTGGGTGCTGGCGGTGGTCTCCGCACTGGGGGCGGTGGTGGC
>JALYYW010000074.1 GCA_030946085.1 Actinomycetota bacterium | reverse complement strand
GCCGCGACCACCGCGACCGTCGCGACCGCCGCGCTCGGGCGCCTGCTGCGAAGGCTCGTCCATGCTCGTCAGGTCGGCTCCGGTGTAGCCCTCGGGCATGATCTCGCCCTTGTTGATCCAGCACTTGACGCCGATGCGGCCGAAGGTCGTGCGGGCCTCGTGGAATCCATAGTCGATGTCGGCGCGCAGGGTGTGCAGCGGCACGCGGCCGTCGGAGTAGCCCTCGGTACGTGCCATCTCAGCGCCTCCGAGGCGGCCCGACACCTGCACCTTCACGCCCTTGGCCCCCGAGCGCATGGCACTGGTCAGGGCGCGCTTCATCGCGCGGCGGAAGGCGACGCGATTCTGCAGCTGCTCCGCGATCGACTGCGCCACGAGACGCGCGTCGAGCTCGGGGCGCTTGATCTCCAGGATGTTGACCTTGACCTGCTTGCGGGTGATGCGATGCAGGTCACGGCGGAGCTGATCGACCTCGGAGCCGGACTTGCCGATCACGATGCCCGGCCGCGCGGTGTGGATGTTGACCTCCACGTCGGTGGCGTTCTTGCGGATCGTGATGTCCGACAGGCCGGCATGCGATAGGCGCCCGACGATGTGACCCCGGATCTGGACGTCCTCGTGCAGGTAGTCGGAGAAGTTCTTCTCGCTGTACCAGTTCGACTTCCAGTCGTGGATGTAGCCAACGCGAATCGACTCGGGATGAACTTTTTGACCCATGGTGGCTTGGCTATTCCTTCGGCGTGAGCAAGATCGTCAGATGGCTGGTGCGCTTGCGGATCCGCGTCGCGCGACCCATCGCGCGGGGGCGGAAGCGCTTGATCGTCGGGCCCTCGTCGGCATGGACTGCCTTGATCACGAGGTCCTCGCCGACGAGCTCGTGATTGTGCTCGGCATTGGCGACCGCGGACTCGAGCAGCTTGCTCCAATCCTGCGCTATCGCCCTCGGCGTGTGAGCCAGGATAGCTCGTGCGTCCTCGACGCTCTTGCCCCGGATGTGGTCGCACACCAGCCGCGCCTTGCGCGCGGAGCAGCGGACGTACTTGGCGTGCGCCCGGACCACCGGCGGCGGCAAGCTCGGATCCCGCCGCGCGCCACCCCGCCGCCGCGTCGGCGCGGGACGGGCGGGAGAAGCGGGAGAAGCGGGAGCCGAGGACGCCGGGGACGACGGAGCCACCTTGCCCGCCTCATCAACGTCCGCGGACGGCTCGTCCACGGCGGCGGGCTCACCTTCGGCTTCGGCGTCGGCTTCAAGCACGACGTCAGCCGCAGCGTCTTCCGCCTGAACATCGGCAGCGGTTGGCTCCACCTCGGAGGCCGGATCGGTCTCGGAGCTGCTCGAGGCAGTTTGCTCCGAGGCCGATCCGGCTTCGGAGGTTTCCGCCTTCCTACGACGCCGCCGCTTGGGCTTCTCTTCCGGAGTCTCTTCGCTCATCGCTTCTTACCCGTACCGGCGTGGCCACGGTAGAGGCGAGTAGGCGCGAACTCCCCCAGCTTGTGCCCGACCATCGACTCCGAGATGAACACCGGGACGTGCTTGCGGCCGTCGTGAACGGCGATCGTGTGCCCGACCATCTCGGGGAAGATCGTCGAGGTGCGCGACCAGGTCTTGAGCATCCGCCGGTCACCGGAGCTGTTCATCGCCTCCACGCGGGTCATCAGGCGCTCCTCCACGAACGGACCCTTCTTGCTTGATCGACTCACCGCTTCTTACCCCTTCTCCGGCCACGGACGATGTAACGGTCAGATGTCTTGCCCTTCCTACGGGTGCGGTAGCCGAGCGTCGGCACGCCCCACGGGGTCACCGGGTTGCGGCCAGGCGTGGTGGAGCCCTCGCCGCCTCCGTGCGGATGGTCGACCGGGTTCATCGCCGTGCCCCGGGTCTGCGGGCGCACGCCCATGTGGCGCTTGCGCCCGGCCTTGCCGATCTTGACGTTCTGGTGCTCGGAGTTGCCGATCGTGCCGACGGTGGCGCGGCACTCGGCGCGCACCAGCCGCATCTCCCCGGAGGGCAGGCGCAGCGTCACGTACTCGCCCTCCTTGGCCAGCAGCTGCACACCGGCACCGGCGGAGCGGGCCAGCTGGCCCCCGCGACCGGGGGTAAGCTCGACGTTGTGCACCACGGTGCCGGGCGGCATGTTGGCCAGCGGTAGGCAGTTGCCCACCCGGATGTCGGCTCCCGGACCGGACTCCACGGTGGCGCCGACGCGCAGGCGCAGCGGCGCGAGGATGTATCGCTTCTCGCCGTCGGCGTAGTGCAGCAGCGCAATGTAGGCCGTGCGGTTGGGGTCGTACTCGATGTGCGCGACCTTCGCGGGGACCCCGTCCTTACGACGCTTGAAGTCGATCTTGCGGTAGAGCCGCTTGGCGCCGCCCCCGCGGTGGCGAGAGGTCTTGCGCCCGTTGGAGTTGCGTCCACCGGACTTCTTCAGGCCCTCGGTCAGGGACTTCTCCGGCTGCGAGCGCGTTATCTCGGCGAAGTCTGAGTATGTAACGAAGCGCCGTCCCGGGGAGGTCGGCTTGGGGTTGCGGATGGGCATTACTCCGCTCCCTCCAATCCGCCGAAGATGGGGATCGTGTCCCCCTCGCGAACCTGGACGATCGCCTTCTTCCATTGGCGCGTGCGCCCGGCGATCTGTCCGCGTCGCTTGGGCTTGCTCTTGACCGAGGAGGTCCGCACCTCCACCACCTTGACGCTGAAGAGCTGCTCGATCGCCTGGCGAATCTGGGTCTTGTGCGCCCGGTCGTGAACGCGGAAGGTGTACTTGCCCGTCTCTGAGAGCGCCACGGTCTTCTCGGAGATGACCGGCCGGATGATGACCTGGCTCGAGTCCATCAGCCCTCACCCCCAGTCCGCGCCACGAGCTCGGGCAGCGCGCTCTCTGAGACGAGCAGCGACGCCGCCCCGATCACGTCGGCCACGCCGGCGTCGGAGACCGGCATCACGGCGACGCGCGGGAGGTTGCGAAACGACTTGCCCGCCGCGGCCTCGGCAACGCTCAGCAGCACCAGCGTCGGGCCGGTGGCGCCCCAGTCGGCCAGCAGCCCCACCGCGCGCTTGGTCGCCGGCACATCGAAGCCGCCGGCGTCGAACACGGCGATGCTCTCCCGCTCGGCGTGGACAGAGAGCGCACTGCGCAGCGCGGCCCGGCGGGCCTTGCGGTTGACCTTGAAGGTGTAGTGACGCGGCGTTGGCCCGAAGACGGTGCCGCCGCCGGCGAAGTGCGGGGCGCGGATCGAGCCCTGGCGGGCGCGCCCGGTGCCCTTCTGGCGCCACGGCTTGGCCCCGCCGCCTCGCACCCGGCCACGGGTCTTGGTCGCGGCGGTCCCCCGCCGGCGCGCGTTCAGCTCGGCGCGCACGGCCTCGTGCACCAGCGGCATGTTGAAACGTGCCTCGAAGGCGGTGCCGTCCAGAGTGGCGGTGCCCCCACCGAGCTTGGGCGCGGTTCTAGCCATTGCTGCGAACCTCCACCGTGCCGCCACGGGGGCCAGGGACGGCGCCGCGCACCAGCAGCAGGTTCTCCTGCGCGACGACGTCGATCACCGTCAGGCCGCGCTGGGTGATGCGCCCGCCGCCCATGCGGCCCGCGCCGCGAATGCCCTTGAACACGCGTGAGGGCGTGGCCGAGGCTCCGATCGAGCCGGGGGCACGGACGTTGTGGGAGCCGTGCGACTTGGGGCCGCTGGCGAAGTTGTGGCGCTTGATCGTGCCCTGGAAGCCCTTGCCCTTGGAGGTCGCCGAGACCTTGACCTTGTCCCCGGGGGAGAAGGCTTCCGCGGTCACTGTGTCGCCGACGAGGAACTCGCCGGCCTCGTCGCGGAACTCGACCAGGTGGCGGTGCGCGGAGGCGCCGGCCTTCTTCAGGTGTCCCAGCTCGGGCCGGCTGAGCGACTTCTCCTTGCAGGCGCCGAAGGCCAGCTGGACGGCCTCGTAGCCGTCGCGCTCCAACGTGCGGATGGCCGTCACCGGACACGGGCCGGCCTGAAGCACCGTCATCCGCTCCACTCGACCGTCGTCGAGGAAGCGTTGGGTCATGCCGAGCTTCTTGGCGAGGATCGCGGGCACGGTACTCCTAGGATGCGAGCCGGATCTCGATGTCTACGCCGGCGGGGAGGTGATCGAGCCGCTGGAGCGAGTCGACCGTCTTGGGCGTCGGCTGATGGATGTCGATCAGGCGCTTGTGGGTCCGAATCTCGAAGTGCTCACGGCTGTCCTTGTCCTTGAACGGGGAGCGGATCACGACGTAGACGTTCTTCTCGGTGGGCAGCGGCACGGGACCAGAAACCGTCGCGCCGGTGCGCGTCGCGGTTTCGACGATCTCCTTGGCCGCAGTCTCGATCGCCGTGTGGTCGTAGGACTTCAGGCGGATGCGGATCTTGTTCTGGGCGATGGTGGCCACTGGTCTGGGCTGGCTTCTCGGCTTCTGGTTTCTTCAAAGTAAAGGGGCAGCCCCGGGCTTCGGGCCCGCCCCACAAGTCGTATGTATGGCGAAAAAACAGGCGGCGGGCCGTTCCGGCCCAGCCGCCCATTTGAAGAACTACTGGATGATCTCGGTGACGACCCCGGAGCCGACCGTACGGCCGCCCTCCCGGATCGCGAACCGCAGACCGGCGTCCATGGCGATCGGCTGGATCAGCTCGATCTCCATCTGAACGTTGTCACCGGGCATCACCATCTCCGTGCCCTCGGGCAGGTTGGCGACACCGGTGACGTCAGTGGTGCGGAAGTAGAACTGGGGCCGGTACCCGGTGAAGAACGGCGTGTGACGGCCACCCTCCTCCTTCTTGAGCACGTAGACCTCGGCCTTGAACTTGGTGTGCGGCGTGATCGACCCCGGCTTGCACAGCACCTGTCCGCGCTCGATGTCGTCACGCTTGGTGCCGCGCAGCAGGCAGCCGACATTGTCGCCGGCCTGGCCCTGGTCGAGGATCTTCTTGAACATCTCCACGCCGGTGACCACGGTTGTGGTCGTGGCACGGATGCCGACGACCTCGACCGTCTCGCCGGTCTTGATGATGCCCTGCTCGACGCGGCCCGTAGCCACCGTGCCGCGGCCGGTGATGGAGAAGACATCCTCCACCGGCATCAGGAACGGCTTGTCCAGGTCGCGCGTGGGCTCCGGGATGTAGGTGTCGAGGGCCTCGGCGAGGTCCAGGATCTTCTGCTCGTACTCCTGGTCACCCTCCAGCGCTCGCAGCGCCGACCCCGTGATGAACGGGATGTCCTCACCGGGGAACTCGTACTCGGAGAGCAGGTCGCGGATCTCGACCTCGACCAGCTCCAGGAGCTCGGGGTCGTCGACCATGTCGGCCTTGTTGAGGAACACGACGATGTAGGGAACGCCGACCTGACGGGCGAGCAGGATGTGCTCGCGGGTCTGCGGCATGGCGCCGTCGGCGGCGGAGACGACGAGGATGGCGCCGTCCATCTGAGCGGCGCCGGTGATCATGTTCTTGACGTAGTCGGCGTGACCGGGACAGTCGACGTGGGCGTAGTGCCGGTTGGCCGTCTCGTACTCCACGTGTGAGGTGGCGATCGTGATCCCGCGCGCCTTCTCCTCAGGAGCGTTGTCGATCGACTCGAACGAGCGGACCTCGGTACCACCGAACTTCTCGTTGAGAACCTTTGTGATGGCCGCGGTCAGCGTCGTCTTGCCATGGTCGATGTGACCAATGGTTCCGACGTTGACATGGGGCTTGTCGCGCTCGAACTTGGCTTTCGCCACTGGTGTCGCTCCTTCTGATTTCTGTGATCCGGTTGATCCTCTAAGAAGACCAACCCCTTCAAGATACAAACTTCCGACCGCGGGCGCGTCCTGTGGGGCGCGCCGGGGGCTGCTAGGCCGGCTGCAGCTCGCCGACGACCTTATCGGCGATATTCGCCGGCACTTCCTCGTAACGCTCGAACTGCATCGTGTACGTCGCGCGGCCCTGGGTGTTGGACCGCACGTCGGTGGCGTAGCCGAACATCTCGGCCAGCGGCACAAAGGCGCTGACGACCTGCGCGTTGCCGCGCTGCTCCATCCCGTGGACCTGGCCGCGGCGGCGGTTGAGATCGCCGATGACGTCACCCATGAACTCCTCGGGGGTGACGACCTCCACGGCGAAGATCGGCTCCAGCAGCACCGGCTTGGCCCGCTGTACGGCCGCCTTCAGCGCCAGTGACCCGGCCACCTTGAAGGCAATCTCCGAGGAGTCGGTGTCGTGGTACTTGCCGTCCTGGAGGGTGACGCGGACGTCGACCATCGGATAGCCGGCCCGGGGACCGTTCTCCAGCGCCTCCTCGACGCCCTTCTCCACAGCGGGGATGAACTCGGTGGGGATCGAGCCACCCTTGATCTTGTTGACGAAGTCGAAGCCCTCGCCGGGGGCCGGCTCGATGTCGATGTAGACGATGCCGTACTGGCCCGAGCCGCCGGTCTGGCGCACGAAGCGGCCCTCCACCTTCTGGGCGTTGCCTCTGATGGTCTCCCGGTAGGAGACCTGGGGCCGGCCGACGTTGGCGTCGACCTTGTACTCGCGCAGCATCCGGTTGACCAGCACCTCCAGGTGCAGCTCGCCCATGCCCGAGATCTCTGTCTGACCGGTCTCCTCGTTGGTGCGGACCTGGAAGGTGGGGTCCTCCTCGGCCAGCCGTCCCAGCGCCGTGCCCATCTTCTCCTGATCGGCCTTGGTCTTGGGCTCGATCGCCACCTTGATCACCGGCTCGGGGAAGGTGATCGTCTCCAGCAGGATCGGCTTGTCGGGCGCGGCCAGCGTGTGGCCGGTGGCGACCTGCTTGATCCCGACGCCGGCGGCGATGTCGCCCGCCCAGATCTCCTTGACCTCCTCACGGTCGTTGGCGTGCATCATCAGGATGCGGCCGATGCGCTCGGTGCGTCCGGTGTTGACGTTGAGCACGCGCGAGCCTGCCTCCAGGTGACCTGAGTAGACGCGGAAGTAGGTGAGCTTGCCGACGTAGGGGTCGGCCATGATCTTGTGCACCAGAGCGGCGAACGGCTCCTCGTCGGAGGCGTGGCGCACCACGTGCTGCTCGTCGCCGTTGCTGGAGCCCTTGGCGGGCACGAGGCCCTCCACCGGCGGCACGTCCAGCGGGCTGGGCAGGTAGTCCAGCACCGCGTCCAGGAGCGGCTGCACGCCCTTGTTCTTGAACGAGCTGCCGCAGAGCACGGGGGTCAGCGCGATCTGTAGGGTCGCGGTGCGGATCGCCGCCTTCAGCGCTGCCACCGGGATCTCCTGCTCCTCCAGGATCAGCTCCAGCAGCTCGTCGTCGTATCGGGAGACCTCCTCCAGCAGGTGCTCACGCGCCGCGGCGGCCCGATCGGCGTACTCAGCCGGGATCTCGACGACCTCTTGCTCCTTGCCGAGATCGTCGCGGTAGACGACCGCGTGATTCTGCACCAGATCGATGATGCCCAGAAACTCGGACTCGGTGCCGATCGGCAGCTGGATCGGCACCGGGTGGGCGCCGAGCCGGTCGACCATCGTCTGCACGCCGCGCTCGAAGTCAGCCCCGATCCGGTCCATCTTGTTGATGTAGGCGATCCGCGGCACGCGGTACTTGTCGGCCTGGCGCCACACCGTCTCAGACTGCGGCTCCACACCGGCCACCGAGTCGAACAGCGCGATCGCGCCGTCGAGAACGCGCAGCGAGCGCTCCACCTCGACGGTGAAGTCGACGTGACCCGGCGTGTCGATGATGTTGATCCGGTGTCCGTCCCACTCGCAGGTCGTGGCGGCAGAGGTGATCGTGATCCCGCGCTCCTGCTCCTGCTCCATCCAGTCCATCACCGCGGCGCCCTCGTGGACCTCGCCGATCTTGTAGGTCCGTCCGGTGTAATAGAGGATCCGCTCAGTCGTCGTCGTCTTACCGGCGTCGATATGCGCCATGATCCCGATATTGCGAGTGTTTTCCAGAGTGAACTTACGAGGCATGAGGTTCGTCTTGTCGGGGCGGGTCCCGAGCGCCGCCAGCGGACATACAAAAGGGCCCAACGGGCCCCTTCACGTCGCGGGTGTCGGCGTGGGGCGGCTTTCTAGGGGGTCGGCGTCTCCATGGCTTGGATCCTCCGCGCCAGGCAGCGGGCACAGATAATGGCGCCGCCCGAGGCGAGAACCAAATATAGCAGGGGATCGACGGGGTCCCGGGGGGCTGCGGGGGGTACGTCCGGGGTCTCCCCCGGGGGTTCGCCGGGGGGTTCGCCGGGGGGTTCGCCGGCCCCCGGTGGCGGCCCGGTCGCACTCGCGGTCCTGGTGGGAGGAGTGCTGGGCGGCGTGCTGCTGCTCGCGGCCGAATTTACCACGCTCTACCGGATCGGCTCGCCGTCCGGAGCCGTGGTCAGATCCTACGGCGCCGGCGCCCACCACAACTACTCGGTGGGCCTGATCGCGGTGCTGGCCGCGTTCCTGGCGGTCGGGGTATGGCGCACGCACAGCCGCTCGGCGCTGCTGGCGATCGGGGTGCTCAGCGTTATCGCGCTGATGATCGCGCTGCTGGGCGACCTCCCCGACGCCCAGGCCACCGGGCTGCTGCGCGCCGGCCCCGTGGGCTACGTGAGCGCGGGCGCGCACCCCAGCACCGGGCTGTACCTGGAGACGCTGGGAGCCGTGGTGCTGCTCATCACCAGCGTCGGGGGGTTCGTACTGGCGGGCCCGCCGCCGCGGCCCTCCGCGGCCCACTCGTCACCGAGTTGACACGAACCGGTCTTGATCGGTCACAGGGCCCGGTTGCACCCTGGGCTCGTGCCGGAGTCGAAGCCTTTTCGTAACGCCCCCCGTGACGAGAAGGCTTCGACGCTCGTGGCCGGGGTCAGCGGCACGCAGTGGGGGGTGATCGGTACCGCACAGCTCCGGGGCTGCGGGCTCAGTCGCACCACGGTGATGCGCTGGCGCAGACTGGGACGCCTCCACCCGCTCCTCCCCGGCGTGGATTCCGTGGGGCACGCTTGTGTCCCGGTCGAAGGGCACCTCGTCGCCGCCCTGATCCACGCCGGCCCCGGTGCGGCCCTCAGTCACGCCACCGCCGCCTGGTGGTGGGGGCTGATTCCCGACCGGCCGGCGCGGATCGAGGTCTCCACCCTCTCCCGGGCCCGCTCGATCGGCCCCGTGGCGGTGCACCATCCACGCCAGCTGGAGATCGTGCGCCACCGCCGGTTTGCGGTCACCACCGTCGCGCGGACGCTGCTGGACTTCGCCGCTGCGGCCGGCGAGAGCCAGGTGCGCCGGGCACTGTCCGAGGCCGATTACCTAGGGCTGCTGGACCTGCCGGCGCTGAGGGCGACCATCGGCTCCGGCCGCCGTGGAAGCGCCCGCCTGGGAAGGTCGCTGGAGCGCCACGACATCCGGCTGGCGCGGACCCGCAGCGAGCTTGAGCGGACCTTCCTCGCCCTTTGTGAAGCGCACCGCATCCCCCTCCCGGAGGTCAACGCTCGTGTCGGGCGGATGACCGTCGACGCGCTGTGGCGCCAGGCGGGGCTGGTGGTGGAGATCGACGGGCACCGTGGACACCGGTCGCGGGCCCAGGTGCAGCGGGACCGGCGCCGGGAGCTCCACCTGCGAGCCGCCGGCCTCACCGTGATCCGCTACGCCGGGGATCAGGTCGTCGGCGAGCCGGCGCTGGTGGCCGAGGACCTGCGGACGGCGCTAAAGCCAATGGCCTCCGGCCGAGCTGACGAGAGCTACCAGCGGTAGTGCGCGAAGGCCTTGTTGGCCTGCGCCATGCGGTAGATGTCGTCCTTGCGCTTGTAGGCGTTGCCCTGCTGCTGCTGGGCGTCGAGGAGCTCGTGGGCCAGGCGCTGGGCCATCGTCTTCTCCCGGCGCCCGCGGGCGAATCCGACCAGCCAGCGCACCGCGAGCGTCCGCGAGCGGCGTGCGGGAACCTCCACCGGAACCTGATACGTGGCGCCTCCGACGCGGCGGGAGCGGACCTCCAGGACCGGAGTCAGCGCCTTGATTCCGGCCTCGAGTTGCTCGACCGGGTTCTTGCCGGTGCGCTCGGCGAGGATGGCCAGGGCGTCGTAGACGATCTTCTCAGCCACGGCCTTCTTGCCGTCCAGCATCACCTTGTTGATGACCTGCTGGACGAGGCGGTTGCGGTGGACCGGATCTGGCTCGATCGGCCGAATCTGGGCGGCGGCGCGGCGGGGCACGGGTCGGCTACTTCGCCTTCACGCCGTACTGCGAGCGGGCCTTCTTGCGGTCGCCGACGCCGGCAGCATCCAACGTTCCCCGGATCACCTTGTACCGAAAGCCGGGCAGGTCCTTGACGCGGCCGCCGCGCACGAGCACCACCGAGTGCTCCTGGAGGTTGTGGCCCTCCCCGGGGATGTAGGCGCCGACCTCCATGCCGTTGGTCAGCCGCACGCGCGCGACCTTGCGCAGCGCCGAGTTCGGCTTCTTCGGCGTGGTCGTGTAGACGCGGGTGCAGACACCGCGTCGCTGCGGGGCCGCCACCTTCTTCTTGCGTCCCTTGCCGGACTTGAGGCCCGGCGTCGCGAGCTTCTTCTTGGTCGGCGTGCGGCCCTTGCGAATCAGTTGGCTGGTGGTCGGCATGCGGCCCGCGACAGTAGCAGCCCGCCGCTCAGCGATGCCTTCGGTGCTCTGGCTTCGGCGGGGCCTTGACCGAGAACGACGCGGTCACCGCCTGGCTCGATCCCGCCGCGTTCCGGGCCACGACCCGCAGCCGGTAGGAACCGGTCTTCAGCGTGTGCCCACCGACCCGGCCGGTGAAGCGGAAGCTGACCCCGCCGACGCTGTCGGCATGGGTGAAGGTCCCGACCGCGACCCACCGGGTGCAGCGCTTCGGATGCTTGGCGGCGTGCCTACCGCGTGGCGGCGCGACGCACGAGCGGCCCTGGCGCACGCCGGCGCGCGCCCGTAGCACGGTGAAGGTGCTCGTCGCCGGCTGCGAGTCCCGGTATCTGACGAGCGTCCCGAGCTTCGACTTGCCCGCACCCACCACCGCCGCACCTGACTTCGCGGCCACGAACGCTCTCGGCTTCAGCGACAGCCCCGAAGCAGTCGGCCGCGCCTCCCCGACGGCCACCGACACCGAGGCGGTGGCCTTGAAGCCGCCGAGGTCAGTCGCGGTGGCCGTCGCGGAGTGGGTTCCACCGGTGACAAACGCATGCGAGACGCTCGTGCCGTTGGCTGGGGTCCCATCGTCGAAGCGCCAGCTCACCGAGACCGCGTCGGTGGGGTCGGGATCGGACGCGGTGGCGGTGAACTGGACCGCGTGACCAACGGTGGTCGTCACCGGACTGACCGACCCCGTCACCGTCGGCGCCTGAGGCTGATACTCAAACGCCCCGATGTCACTGACCGCCGCCCCCCCAGCGCGGCCCGCCACCGCCCGCGGCCGGCCCGCCAAGTCGGTGGCGGACTCGGCCGGAGAGGAGCCGAGCGTCGGGTTGCCCTTGTCGATCACCGGCGAGATCCGCGTGAGCTGGAAGGCGTTGGCCGCGGCCAGGGACGTGCTGGCAAACGCTGGATCGACGTTGACGTCATGCGCGCCCAGCGTGATCGAGCCGCTCGCCGTGCCACCGCCGGCCGAGGTCGTGTTACCGGCGTCGAGGGTCGTCGCAGGATCGAGATCGGAGTAGTCCACCGACACGGCGGCCGAGGCGGTCGCACTGGTCTTCGGTCCGCCAGTGGCATTGCGGGAGATCGCATGCGCAAAGCCACGGATGATGGAGCTCTCCAGCGACGTCGAGCAGCCGCCCGGGCCGGCCGACGTTCCCGTCGCGCTGCACAGCACCCCCACCGATCCACTGGATCCATCGCCGACCAGGGTGTCGTGCCGCGCCGTGACCTGATCGGCGACGCCGCCGCCATCAGCCAGAACGGCTGTCTCCGAGCCCGAACCGGGAACGGTCCGGAGCAGAGAGTCATCGACGGTGACTGTGCCACCACTGAAGAGGCCGACCGGAAGAACGCCCGTCGTCGCGGTAATCCGGCTCCGCGTGAGGATCCCGCTCCCCGCGAAGCCGTCGCCGGCCGTGATCGTGCTGTCACTGACTGTGTCGGTCGACCCCAACAGAGCGGCGATTCCGGTGCCGGGGTTCGAGCTCACCGCCGTTCCCGAGGGTGAAGCTGGCTGCTCCCGACAGAACCACAGCGGTGGCGTTCGTGGCCGTGCTGGGGGTGCTCACCGTGACGATCAGGATCGTGTCGTGGACGCCGATGTGGGAGTTGACCGCGGCCAGCGCGTCGGCGATGTGCAGCTTGGGCGTGGCGCCGGCGGGACAGCCGGTGATCGTGGTGCCAGGCACGCAGTAGGTGGTCACGGCGCTGGCCAACGCCGGCACCGCCAGGGCCCCCACGCTCAGCACTGTCAGGGCCAGCCCCGCCCAGAATCCTCGCCTACCCCTCATCCGCTTCCCCCTCGCTCTCCGGCGCGGCGAGCCCGTGCCTTCGTGGCAAAAGCTACCAGAGGCCGATCCGGAAGACCAGCCGCCCGGCCTCGGCGATGCCGGCGGCGCCGGGGCTTCGGCGGGCGCCTTGATCCCGCCGTTCATCCGCCCCGCAGATGCATGCGCTCGCCGGCCTCCGCCAGCACCGGGCGCAGAATGGCCTCCATCTCGGCGAACTGCTCGGCTCCGGCGATCAGGGTCGGCGCGAGCTGGATCACCGGGTCCCCGCGATTGTCCGCGCGGCAGATCAGCCCCCGCCGGTAGAGCTCGGTTGATAAATAGCCCCGCAGCAGCATCTCGGACTCCTCGTGGCTGAAGGGCTCCCTGGTGTCGCGGTCCTTGACCAGCTCGATGGCGTGGAAGTAGCCCGCGCCGCGGACGTCGCCCACGATCGGGAGGTCTCGCAGCGACTCCAGCATCGTGCGGAACCGCGGCTCGCCGGCGCGCACGTTCTCCAGCACACCCTCCTGCTCCAGCGCATCCAGGTTGGCCATGGCGACCGCCGCGCCCATCGGGTGACCGCCAAAGGTGAAGCCGTGGGTGAAGCTCGCGGCGCCCTCCTGAAACGGCGCCGCCACGCGGTCTGAGACCAGCACCGCCCCCATCGGCGCGTAGGCGCTCGTCAGCCCCTTGGCGGTGGTGATGATGTCCGGCACGTAGCCGTAACGGCCCGCGCCGAACCACTCCCCCAGCCGACCCCAGGAGCAGATGACCTCGTCGGAGATCATCAGCACGTCATAGCTGTCGCAGATCTCCCGCACGCGCTGGAAGTAGCCCACGGGCGGGGTGAAGCAGCCGCCGGCGTTCTGCACCGGCTCGAGGATCACCGCTGCCACGGTCTCCGGTCCCTCGAACTCGATCCGCTGCGCGATCGCCTCCGCCATGCCCGCCTCGGTCATCCCCGGGGATGGGCGGTAGGCGTTGGTGTTCGGAACGTGGCAGCCACCTGGGGTGAGCGGCTCGAACGGCTCGCGCAGCGCGGTGATGCCCGTGGCCGACAGCGCGCCCAGGCTGGTGCCGTGGTAAGCGGTCCGGCGCGCGACGACCTTGTGCTTGGTCCCCCGGCCCTGGAGGTGGAAGTACTGGCGGGACAGCTTCAGCGCCGACTCCACCGCCTCGCTGCCGCCGCTGGTGAAGAACACGCGGTTGAGATCGCCGGGCGCCAGCCGCGCGATGCGAGCGGCCAGCTCGATCGCGCGGGGATGGGCGAAGGACCAGTTCGTGAAGAAGCCAAGCTCGCGGGCCTGGTCGGCTCCGGCCTGCGCGATGTCCGCCCGCCCATGGCCGATGTTCACGCAGAAGAGGGCGGACAGGCCATCCAGGTAGCGGTTGCCGTGCTCGTCGTAGACGTAGCAGCCCTCGCCACGCACGATGATCGGGATCTCCCGCTCCGCATAGGCCGACATCCTCGTGAAGTGCATCCACAGGTGACGGCGGGCCAGCTCCTGGAGCGTGCCCGACTCGGCGTCCGTCGCCTGCTCATACGTGGCCATTTCTGCCCGCCAACGGTAGCGTTCGCTGGCCATGGAGCTGGTCCACCACCGGGAGGGCGCCGGAGAGCCGCTCGTCCTGATCCACGGCATCGGCCATCACTGGCAGGGGTGGGAGCCCGTGATCGCCCTGCTGCGCGACCAGCGCGAGGTGATCGCGATCGACCTGCCCGGGTTTGGCGCCTCGCCGATGCCGCCGGCGGGAACCCCAGCCGGGATCGAGTCGCTCACGGCCCTCGTGTCCAGGTTCCTCGATTCCGTGGGCCTGGACCGCCCGCACGTGGCCGGTAACTCGCTGGGCGGCTGGATCGCGCTGGAGCTGGCGCGGCAGGGGCGGGTCGCCAGCGCGACGGGGCTCTCGCCGGCCGGCTTTCACAATCGCGCCGAGGGCCTCTATCAGCGCACCTCGCTGCGCCTGGCGCGGGCCGCCGGTCGCCCGCTACAGCGCCGGGGCGGGCGTCTGCTGACCCGCCCCCGCGCGCGCCGGCTGGCCTTTGGTCAGCTGGTGGCACACCCGGAACGGGTCCCTGCGGCGCAGGCGGCGCAGGCGATACGGGCGCTGGCCGGGGCCGGGTGGTTCGACGAGACCCTCGTCGCGATCACCGGGGCGCACCGCTTTGACGGCGGCGAGCAGGTCTCCGTGCCGGTGAGCATCGCCTGGGGCGAGCGCGACCGCCTGCTGCTCCCCCATCAGGCCCATCGCGCCGCCCGCGCGATTCCCGACGCCAGCGTCATCACCCTACGCGGGTGCGGTCACGTGCCCTGCTACGACGATCCGCAGCAGGTGGCGCAGGTGCTGCTGCAGGGCAGCTCCGGGCGGTAGCGGGAGCGGCGTCAGGCCGTAGCCGGACCCGCGGCCCGCACGGGCGCGGGCATCAGCCAGGCAGCCCCCAGCACCAGGCCGAAGGCCAGGAGCTCCACCACGAGCGAGAACGGGTTGCCTGCCAGCGGGTCGCCGAACACGATGATCCCGCCGACGATCCCGGAGACGTTGGCCGCAGTGCCGGTGACCGCGATCACCGGGACGGCATCGCCGTCCTGCAGCCCCTTGGCCGAGGAGTAGAAGGCGGCGACCGAAGCGACGAGCGTCACCAGTGTCCAGGGGCTGAGGAGCCCAGCCACGCCGGCGCTGCCCACGAGGCCCGAGATCGCCTTGATGGCCACGTCGGAGACGCCGAAGAGGATGCCGGAGGCGGCGCCCAGCATGAAGCCGTGATGCTCTCGAGGGGCCCCGATGTGGGGGCCCATGATCAGCAGCGTGCCCGCCGTGATCAGAGCCGCCTCGAAGGCGATCATCCCCGGCAGCGAGAAGCGTGAGCTGGCACCGTGGACCACCGGCAGGGTCAGGCCCAGCAGCATCAGCCCCAGCGCGGTCAACCCCAATCCGATCCACTGCCGGCGGCCGATGCGCAGCCCGAACATACGCTCGGCCATCACCGCCAGCAGCACCATGCCCCCGGCCAGCACCGCCTGTACCAGCGAGAGCGGCGCCAGCGACATCGCGGCCACGTGGAGAACCCAGGCGCCTGCGGCGATCGCCATTCCCACCGCGAACAGCCGGGAGGCGAACAGGCCGCGCGCCGAGCGCAGCGGCCGGCGGATCTCCACGGCGGGGGCGGCGCAGGCGCCCCGGTGCTTGAACAGGAAGCCGACGTTGGTGGCCAGGGCGCAGGCGAGCGCGAGCAGGATGCCGAAGAGTGGGGTCATGAAGGGGAGCCGGTGGCGGAGGGAGGAGAGACCGGCGGCTGCCTCACGGATGGACTCGGCAGCCAGGGTCGCGATCTTGAACCCGCAGCCCTCACTACACCAGACGTCCACCGGCGTGACAGATTCACGGCCGATGTTGCTGTGGTCACTCTGCCGCGCCCAGATAAGCGCCGCCTATGTCTGAGCCGCTGCTGTTGGTGGACGTGGACGGGGTCATCTCGCTGTTCGGATTCGATCCCACCGCCCCGCCCGCCGGGCGTTACGAGATGGTCGAGGGGATCGCCCACCTCCTTTCGGCCACCGCCGGCGATCACCTGCGTGCTCTGGCCGAGATGTTCCAGCTGGTGTGGTGCACCGGCTGGGAGGAGAAGGCGGCGGAGTACCTCCCCCGTGCGCTGGGGCTGCCCGAGATCCCGCACCTGAGCTTTGACCGCAACCCCGGCCACGCCAGCGCGCACTGGAAGCTGGCGGCGATCGACGCTTACGCCGGAGCCGACCGACCGCTGGCCTGGGTCGACGACGCCCACGACGAGCGCTGCCACCGCTGGGCTCAGGAGCGGCCCGGACCCTCGCTGCTCTTAAGCACCGATCCCGCGGTGGGTCTCACCGCGGGGCACGTCGAGGAGCTGCTGCAGTGGGCGCATTCGCTGTGCCCGGCCGCCGCATAGGTCCTCAGTCCTGAGCACCGTGCCGGCCGGCCCCGGCCCGGAAGCGCTCGAGGCCCGCCTGGACCTCGATCAGCGAGCGAATCCCGTGCTCCAGCTCGCCGGCCATCGCCGCACGCTCGTCCAGGCCCTCCTGCTCCAGCAGCGACAACCGGTCCTCACGCAGGCAGCGCTGCGGCAAGCGCGCCAGGGTGCGGGCCAGCTCCTCGGCGGCCGCGCGGCCGGCTCCCACCGGGACGACCCGATTGGCCAGACCCATGGACAGCGCCTCTTGAGCGTCCACCGGGCGCCCGGTGAGGATCATGTCCATCGCTCGGCTCACCCCGATCAGCCGGGGCAGGCGCACGGTGCCGCCGTCGATCAACGGCACCCCCCACCGCCGGCTGAAGACCCCGAACACCGCGTCCTCCTCGGCCACGCGCAGATCGCACCACAGCGCCAGCTCCAGCCCCCCCGCCACCGCGTAGCCGGCGATCGCCGCGATCACCGGCTTTGACAGCCGCATCCGGGTCGGGCCCATCGGACCGTCGCCTTCGCGGGAGACCTGGTTGCCGGCCGGCATCGCTGCCGCCTGCAGGTCCGCGCCGGCGCAGAACACCCCGCCCTCCCCGTGCAGCACGGCCACCGCCGCCCCCTCGTCGGCATCAAAGCGCCTGAAGGCCTCAGCCAGCGCCGCCGCCGTCTGCCCGTCGACGGCGTTGCGCCGCTGCGGGCGGGACAGCAGCACCGTGAAGACGGCGCCGGCTCGCTCCACGCGGACGGCGTCGCTCACACCGGCGCCCCGATCGCCCGGCGCACGAAGCTCTGCAATCCCGCAATCACGGCATCAGGCGGTGGTCGCGCGCCGGAGAGCGGCGAGAGCGGGCCGACGAGCGCCTCGCCGCAACCGCCGACGAGCGCCGCCGCCACCAAATCCGCGTCCTGGGCGGGCAGCTGACCGTCCGCGATGCCGTCCCGCAATGCCCCCGCTATCAGCTCCGCGTAGCGAGCCCGGTAGGCGAGCCGCTCCGCGTCGACGAGCGGATCCACCGGCTCGGCGATCAGCGCCCACGCCAGCCGCGGCCGCCGCAGGGCGCGCTGGGCAAACGTCCCGAGCACGGTTTCCAGCCGCTCGGCGTGTCCGGCCTCGGCGGGCATGCTCGCCGAGGCCTCCTGCATCGCCTCCACCTCCCGGTCACAGACCGTGCGGAACAGCTCCACGAACAGCTCCTCCTTGGAGGCAAAGTGGCGGTAGAGGGTGCCGCCCGCGACGCCGGCGCGGTCGGCGATCGCGAGTACGGACGCGGCTCCATAGCCGCCCTGCTCGATCAGCTCCTGCGCCGCGCGCAGCAGCCGCTGCCGGGTGGGAACCAGCAGCCTCGCGCTCATCCCTTGAATGTTGAGGGTCCGAGGTCCCCGAAAGGCTCGTCGCGGTGGCGCACGGCCTCGCGGAAGCCCTCGCGCGCCGCCAGGCCCTGGAAGGCGTAGCCCTCCTCGGTGTGCCGGGTGATCCCGTCGAACACGGTGCCGAGCAGCTGGGTGGCGTGCAGGCCCTGGGAGTACAGCGATTGGTTGACCAGCAGCTTCATCATCTGCAGCTGGTTGATCGGCATCTGCGCAATCCGCCCCACCAGCGCCTCGACACGCTCATCCAGCCGCTCAGGTTCCGGAGCTTCGATCGCCAGGCCCCAGTCGAGCGCTTCGGCGCCGGACAGGCAGTCGCCGGTGAAGAGCAGCCGCTTCGCGCGTTGGGGGCCGAGGCGGTAGGCCCACATCGCCGTGGTCGGCGAGCCCCAGACGCGGGCTGGTGGGTAGCCGATCTTGGCGTCGGCAGCGATCACGAGCAGGTCCGAGCACAGCGCCAGGTCGGTCCCGCCGGCGACGCAGAAGCCCTGGACCTTGCAGACCACCGGCTTGGAGCAGTGAAACAGCGACATGAACGCGCGGGCGTTGCGGCTCATCATCGCGTGGTCGACCATGGGATCCCACACCCGCGAGCGGTCGTGGTTGGCCGCCATCACCAGCGGGTCGAGCGGCGAGCCTCCGGGCGCACCGCCGTTCTCGCCGATTCGGCCCTGCCCCTCGGCGCTCTGCACCAGGTCGTAGCCGCCGCAGAAGCCCTTGCCCGCGCCGGCGAGCAGCAGCACGTGGACCTCAGGGTCGAGATCGGCCCGCTCGACCAGCTGCTGTAGCTCCGTCGTGAGCTCCCGCGTGATGCCGTTACCGCGCTCAGGGCGGTTGAGCGTCAGCCGGGCGATTCTTCCGGTGCACTCGTAGTCGATCGCACTCATCCCTGCGGCACCGCCCGGGCGAGGATCGCGCCGGCGTCGACGCCCCGCGGCAGCGTTCCGAACGCGCGTCCGCCCCCTCCGCCCAGCCGCGCCGCGCAGAAGGCATCGGCCACCGCGGCCGGGGCGTGGCGCACCAGCAGGGACCCCTGGAGAGCCAGGGCCAGCTCCTCCACCAGCATCCGCGCGGAGAACTGACTGTCGTGGGCGCGCTGCTCGGGGGCTTGGCCCTCGTAGCCGAAGATGCTCCCGGTCTTGGCGCGCACACGCACCAGATGAGCGTCCAGTCGGGCGTCGGCACCCGCGGCGAGCTCGCATTCGCACAGGAAGGCAGGTAGGCCCTCGGGCTCGCGGAGCAGCGCCCGCAGCACATCGAGTGCCGCGACGTTGCCCGACCCCTCCCAGATCGAGTTCAGCGGCGAGTCGCGGTAGAGCAACGGCATCGTCGAGTCCTCCACGAAGCCGTTGCCACCCAGGCACTCCAGGGCCTCGGCCGCGTGCGGCGCTGCGCGCTTGCAGACCCAGTACTTCATCACCGCGGTGGCAAAGCGGCGAAACGGGGCCGGCGGCTCGTCGTAGCTGGCCGCGACGCGCATCGCCGCCACGGTGGCGGCCTCGGATTCGATCGCCAGGTCGGCCAGCACGTTCTGCATCGCCGGTTGATCGGCCAGCAGCGCTCCGAAGGCGCTTCGGTGACGGGCGTGGTGGACGGCCTCCACAACCCCGCGCCGCATCCCGGCGGCGGAGCCCAGCAGGCAGTCGAGGCGGGTGTGGTTGACCATCCGGATGATCGCCGGCACGCCGCGACCCTCCTCGCCCACCAGCCGGGCGTGGATGCCGCGGAGCTCTACCTCGGAGGAGGGCAGCGAACGCGTGCCGAGCTTGTCCTTGAGGCGCTGGAACTCCATCCCCTCTCCGCGCTCCACCAGGAAGCAGGACAGCCCCGCCGGGGCCTGCGCCAGCACCAGAAAGGCGTCGCAGGGCGGGTAGGAGCAGAACCACTTGTGACCGTGCAGCTCGTAGAGGTCACCCCCGACGGGGTCGGCCCTGGTGATGTTGGCGCGGACATCTGAGCCGCCCTGGCGCTCAGTCATCGCCATTCCGGCAAGGGCGCCGCGGTCGTAGTCCGGCTTGGTCAGCCGCGGCTCCCACCCCGCCGCCAGCTGCGGCGCACCGTCGCGCAGAGCGGGCACGGCGGCGTAGGTCATCGACACCGGGCACATCACCCCGGCGTTGGCGTTGCTCCACAGCATGAACAGAGCGGCACGCACCACGTGTGCGCCGGGGCGCTCCTCACGCCACGGCAACCCGGCGATGCCGCGCTCGATCGCTCCGCGGAGCAGCCAGTGCCAGGAGGGGTCGAGCTCCACCTCGTCGATCCGGTGGCCGTAGCGGTCGTGGGTGCGCAGGATCGGGAGGTTGCGCTCCGCGCGGCGGCCGTGCTCGGCGGCCTCGGTGCCTCCGGCGACGCCACCGGCCTCACGCGCCCGGTCCGCGCCCCAGCCGCCACCCTCGCGCTCCAGCGCCTCGGCCAGCGCCAGGTCGGTCTCGTACAGGTTGACCGGCTGCAGCGGCGGCGGCTGGTTGAGCACCTCACGGGCTGGGCTCCACGCTTCGATCGTGGCCATCGGTCTCCTCTCCGGGAGCTTCGTGTGAATCTCGATTCACAGATCGTAGTGAATCTGGATTCACGGTGCAAGCGCTGGCGACCGGGCGGGGCGGGCGTTAGCCTGAGGCCTATGAGCCGGCTTGCGAGGCGCGGGACGACGTTCACCCTCCTCCCCGCAGACGTGGGCTGGTGCGCCGCGGCGGCCCTCGCCATCGCCATCGCCATGGCGGTGGCCGGGGCGGTGCCCGCCCAGGGAGCACGGCCGGCCCGGGCCGGCGAGCGGCGCGCGATCGCGAACCTGCTGCTGCCC
>JALYYW010000051.1 GCA_030946085.1 Actinomycetota bacterium | reverse complement strand
CCCGCTGGGACCGCATCATCTACCATCGAATCCAGAAAGCCAAAGCCAACCGCCGGAGCCCCGCCAATGAGGCGTAATTCGCTCCCCGATCTGTGGCTTTGACTCAGACACACCTCAAGGTGTCGATCCCGACGGCCAGTAGTCCCATCGCGGCTGGCGTGCCTGAGACGAGCCGCGTGGGCGGTCGCCGATGGACCGCGCTCCGGGTTCGTCTACCGGCAACCACGTAACGCGTCTTACTTTTACGCACGCTGGCCCTTGGGCTCGGGTCCAGGCGCAGTGCAACACCGGTGCTACACTCTCCAAGCATGCCAACGAAACGCCGCCGCCACGCCATCACCGAAACCCCGCACGTGCAAGCCGCGCTCGACGAGCTTCGCCAGGAGTTGGGTAGCGACAGCGTCGAGCTGGGAGAGCTGGTAGTGCTCGGTGCCGGCGTGAAGCTCGACGCGATTCGGTCCGAACGAGGTACTGATGCGGCAAAGCGCCGGCGCCTTGCGCACCGAGTGCGCTCGCGAATGGTCGAAGTCGACGTCGAGGCCGCTGATGAGGTCCGCTCTGCTGGCTGGACGCGGCGTTGACGGCTGAGCTGCTGATGGACAACTCTGCCTGGGCGAGACTGGGGCAGCCTGCGGTCGCCGAGGTCCGTACCGAGGAGATTGCGGGCTGGCTTGAGGAGGGGAGGATCGCGACGTGCCTGCCGTTCCTGCTGGAGGCTGGGTACTCCGCGAGGAATGCGCGGGACCACGACGAGTTGCTCGACGAGCTCCTGGCGCTTCCGACCGTGCACGTCGACGACCGCGTTGAGGGCAGAGCAGTCGATGCGCAGCGCCAACTGGCCCGTGCCGGTCACCACCGCCTGCCACCCGTCGATTTGATCATCGCCGCGTTGGCCGACACGCGCGGCTTGGGCGTCTTGCATTACGACAGCGACTACGAGATCGTCTTGGAGAAGACCGACCTGCGCTTTGACAGCGTCTGGCTCGCGCCGCGGGGATCCATCTGACGCCCAGGCGTCCGGTGCGCCATAGTCGTAGCGCGCTCACCGTAGTCGAGTGCTTGTCGGAGTCGAGTCCGCTGTCGCCCAAGAACCGAGTCAGGTCCGGCAAATGAGGTGCTCTGCAACCCGCCGGGTCGCGGGCTCGGACCCCTGAGCGTCAGTCACCGGATCGCTCAGCCGACCGGCTACGGCGCGGCTGACGGCTTCCTGTGGTTCACCAACCCCGGTGGCAGCGGCGGCCAGTGCGTCCCCGGGGCCCCGCCCACCGCTCATTTCTGGCCCGCCTACGCCGTCACGCTGGCGCGGCACTGGATCAACCAGGTCACCGGTCCCGCCCGGGGACACACGACCGCCAAGCCCAAGCGGTCCCGGCACGGGCGAGGCAAGCACAAGCACTGACCGTGCCGTGCGCCACTGATCGTCAACGACGAAGGGGCAGCGTCTCCGGTCTTTCCGGCGGCGCTCCTCGGGTCGATGAGGATCTTCGCGTGCTCCTCCGGGCTCGCCAGCGCGTCGAACGCGGATGCGACGCCTTGGAGTCCCACCACCCCGGTGGCAAGCGGTGCCGCGTTCACCTTGCCTTCGGCGAGCCCGTGGAGGGTGTCCCGGAACTCCAGCGGCGTGCAGCCGACCACGAAGCGAAGGTCGATCTCCTTGTGATCGCCATCGACGGCCGGATCTTGTCCTGACCCATGCACACACCGACGACCACGACGCGGGAGAACAGCGGCGCTGAGGCGATGATGCCGTCGATCATGCCCGGCACCCCGACGCACTCGAAGATCACCGGCCGCTTGGGCTTGATGCCATAGGGTGTCGATCGTGCGCCAGAGGTGCTGCCAGGGCACGGGGAGGCGCTGGAGCTTCTCCATCGTCGAGAGCGCCAGCTCCACCGCCGCGGGCATCGTATTCAGGTGACCGCGGTCCCCGGCCTCATAGGGCGAAGCCTGGGTCGGATCGACCACCACTTCGGCACCGCACCTGGTGGCGAGCGCTCGCCGCGCCGCGGAGAAGTCGCTGGCCACGACCGTGCGAACCCCGCGGGCCTTGAGCAGGCAGATGACGGCGAGGCCGATCGGACCGCACCCGATGACGATCGCCACGTCTCGCTTGCCGATCTCGCTGCGCCCAACGGCGTGCCACCCGATCGCCATCGGCTCGGTGAGGGCGCTCAGGTCCGGCGGCAGGCCGTTGGGTACCGGTAGCATCAGCGATTCCTCCACGAGCACCTGCTCGGCGTAGGCGCCCGGCGGCGCCGCGGAGAGCCCGAGGGCGTGGATGTCCTCGCCCCCGCCTGACCAGCGGCAGGGCCACCACGTGGGTTCCCGAGGGCAGCTGCTTGCGGGCTCCCGGGCCGTACTCGGCGACCTCGCCGCAGAACTCGTGGCCGAAAACGACGCTCTGGCTCGAGCGCATGAAGTTCTCGTAGCCGATATGGGCCATCACGTCGGCCAGCTCGTCGCAGCGATGGCGGGCGTGGAGATCGGATCCGCAGATTCCACAGCGCAGCACCTGCAGCAGCACCTGCCCCTTGGCCGGCTGGGGGGTGGGGAGGTCATCGAGCTCCAGCTCAGCGTCCCGACAGGTGACGGCCTTCATGCGCTCACCAGCTCGCGGAGGGGGCTCGTGAGCCGGTAGGCCTCACTTGGCGATTGGCGGGCGAGCCGGCGAAAGCGCCAGGTCCAGTCCGGCCAGATCGTGGCGTTGCGCCCCGTCTGATCGATGTAGAAGCTGGAGCAGCCACCGAGCTCCCACACTGTGCGCCGCATCCGCGCGTCCACGTCACGGTTGTACCTCTCGTGGAAGTCTGAGCGCACCTCGATGGTGGTGGCGCCGGCCCGCTCCATCGCTCCGATCGCGCCGATGAGGTGGTCGACCTGTGACTCGATCATGTAGACCATGGAGCTGTGCCCGAGCCCGGTGTTCGGTCCCAGCAGCATGAAGAAGTTGGGAAACCCGGGGATCGAGGTGGCCAGGTACGCGCGCGGGCTGCCCTCCCAGACGTCTTGCAGCAGCGCGCCGCCCCGCCCCAGACGTGGCTGGCAAACGGAATGTCGTTGACGTGGTAGCCGGTTCCGAGATGATCGTGTCGACTTCCCGCTGAGCACCGTTGAGGGCGATCACCGTGCTGCGGCGCACCTCGCTCAAGCCTCCGGTGACGAGCTCGACGTTGGGCTTGGCCAGTGCCGGATACCACTTGTTCGACGGCACGATCCGCTTACAGCCGACGGTGTAGTCCGGCGTGACCTGCTGCAGCAGCTCGGGATCCGAGATGCTCTTGCGCATGTGCGAGCGTGAGACCTTCTCCAGGAGTCCGAGCAGCCTCGGATCCTTGGCCAGTCCGAGCACCAGGAGCTCCCGGGCTGGCGTAGACACCGCGGCGGACGAGCTGCTGCGCAGCCGGCACCCGCCGGTACAGAGCATGCTCAAAGTCGGTGATGGCGCGGTTGCCGTGGGGCATCACCCAGGGCGGGGTGCGCTGGAAGGCGTAGAGCTGCTCCACATCGTCGACGATCTCGGGCACGTACTGGATGGCTGAAGCGCCGGTGCCGATCGAAGCGACCTGCTCGCCCGAGGGGTCGTAGCTGTGATCCCAGCGCGCCGAGTGCATGAGCTTTCCCTGGAAGGACTGCAGACCCGACACGTCGGGCAGGTTCGGCTCGGTGAGCGGTCCGACGGCGCTGATGAACACCGATGCCGTGTAGCTCCCCGCGTTGGTCTCGATCCTCCAGCGCTGCTCCTCCTCTGACCACCTCGCCGCCTGCACGCCGACGCCGGTGCGGATGTGCGGCCTGATGCCACAATCCGCCACGGTGCGGCGCAGGTAGTCGCGGATCTCGGGCTGGGGGGAGTAGGTGTGCGTCCAATCCGGATTGGGCGCGCAGGAGAGCGAGTAGAGGTGTGACGGGACGTCGCAGGTGCAGCCTGGGTAGGTGTTCAGCTGCCACACCCCCCCGACCTCCTCGGCACGCTCGAGCACGAGGAAGTCGTGCTGGCCCTGCTGCCTGAGCCGGATCGCCGCGGCCAGGCCAGAGAAGCCGGCCTCGGCGATGATGATCTGCCGCCCGCCGTGACCAGCTGCTCGACGTCACGACTCGCCTCGTCGCCGAGCGCGGCTTTCACGGCATCTCCATCGAGGCTGTCGCGGGCAGCGCTGGCGTCACGCGCGCGACCGTTTACAACCACTTCCAGGACCTCCAGGCACTGTTGGAGGCGGTGATCGAGCGGGAGATCTCCCGCGCCCTCGTCCAGGTCTCCGAGACGACGCTGACCAACCTCGACGAAGGCGATCCGCTGGAGCTGATGCTCGAGTCGCTGGGCGCCTACCTGCACGCCGTCGGGAGCCAACCGACGACCTGGCGGCTCGTGCTGATGCCACCCGAAGGCGCGCCCGAAGCCCTGCACGAGAAGATCACGCAGGGGCGCTCGGCCGTGCTGGACGGCTCTCGAGCGCGGTGGCGCCCCTGACCGATCGGGAGCCCGAGGTGCGAGACGCCGAGCTGACCGCGCGAATCCTGTCCGCCATCTCCGACGAGTACGCGCGGCTGGTGCTGACCGATCCGGTTCGATTTCCGCCGGAGCGGCTGCTCGGTCACGCTCGCTGGTGGCTCGGTCGTGGTCCGTTCGTGGATGGTGTGTCGAGGTAGCGATCAAACGCCTAGGCTGGGCTGGGTGATGCGCGGCGGTGCTTCTGGGCTTCTATCGGGCGAGCGTCCGTCGGTGCGACTCGGGGTGGCCACAGCGGTCTTGAGCGTGGCTGTGACGACGGCGGCGATCTATCCGCTGAAGCGGATCGCACCGACGGTGTCGCTGGGCGTGGTTTACCTGCCGGCGGTGTTGCTGCTCGCGGCCTATTGGGGGATGGCACTGGGGCTGCTGACCTCGCTGGCCAGTGCGGCGGCGTTCAACTTCTTTCACATCCCGCCTGTCGGTCGCTTCACGATTGCCGACGGGCGCAACTGGGTCGCGCTGGCGGCATTCGTGATCGTGGCGGCGGTCGTCAGCACCATGGCCGAGCTGGTGCGCGGGCGCGCTCTGGAGGCTGAGCTTCGTCGCAGCGAAGCTGATCTCGCCGCCGGCCTGGCTCGGGAACTGCTGGCGGGGGCTCAGACGCGTGCGGCTCTGGGGACGACGGCTCGCCGCGTGGCGGAGGCGTTGATGATCCCATCGGCAGCGATTGAGTTGGGGGTCGCTGAGGGCGACCTGCGGCGCCTGGCCGTCCCGTTGTCGGGCGCGGATCACAGGCAGCTCGCGACCCTGCTGGTGCCGAGGGACCTCCCGGCGCAGACGCTGGAGCGACTGCGAACGTATGTCGTGCCATCGCTGGAGGCGTTGCTCGCCGTGGGGCTTGATCGCGACGCGCTGCAAGCTGACGCCGTCGAAACGGCGGCGCTGCGTCGTAGCGACGAACTGAAGACAGCGCTGCTGCGGACCGTATCGCACGACCTGCGCAGTCCCGTGACGGCGATCGTCGCCGCGGGACACGCCCTCGGGTCACGCTCGCTGACAGGTGGGGAGCGCGGCGAGCTGAGTGCCGCAGTCGTGCAGGAGGGCGAGCGACTCGCGGCGTTGATCGACAAGCTGCTCGACCTCTCCCGCCTGCAGGCCGGGCGGGCCGAGCCGAGGCGGGACTGGACCTCGATCGAAGAGGTCGTGCTGGCGGCCCGGGACGCCCTGACGGACGGCGTGGGCGAGCTGCGCGTGATCGCGGACGAGGACGTCCCGCTGATGAGAGCCGACGCCGCGCAGCTCGAGCGAGCGTTTGTCAATCTGCTCGAGAATGCACGGCGTTACTCAAACGGGCTGGCGGTCTCGGTGCACCTGCGACTAACCGGTGCGAGGCTCGTGGTCGTGATCGTCGACCAGGGTCCTGGCATCGGCCCCGCCGAACAGGAGCGCATCTTCGAGCCGTTCTATCGGGGCTCTCAGTCCGGGGGCCGACGAGGGGGCGGATCCGGACTGGGGCTGGCGATCGCCCGAGGTTTCATCGAGGCCAACGGCGGCTGCGTGTCAGTGGAGTCGCTCCCCGGTCAGGGCACGAGCTTCACTGTCACGTTTCCGATCGAGCACGACACCGCGGTGCCGGTGTGAGCCGCCGGGCGAGGGTTCTGGTGTGCGATGACGAGGCGCAGATCCTGCGGGCCCTGCGCGTGATCCTCCGTGATGCCGGGTTTGAGGCGATCCCGGCCGGGACCGGGGAGGAAGCACTCGACCTGGCCGCTGTCCACCGTCCGGACGCGGCCGTCATCGATCTCGTGCTGCCCGATCTGGATGGTGTCGAGGTCTGCCGGCGCCTGCGTGATTGGAGTGAGATGCCGATCATCGTGCTCTCGGCGATCGGCGATGAGGAGGCGAAGGTGCGCGCTCTGGGCGCGGGCGCCGACGACTACGTGACCAAGCCGTTCGGGCCGCGTGAGCTCGTGGCCCGGTTGGAGGCGGTGCTACGCCGGATTGCGGCAGAGCCCGAGGAGGCGATCGTCACCGCCGAGGGACTGGAGGTGGATCTGGCGGCACGAGTGGTCCGCCGCGATGGCAGCGAGCTGCATCTCACGCCAACGGAGTTCGAGCTGCTGCGCCTGCTCGTGCGCAACCGTGGCCGGCTGATGACCCATCACGAGCTCCTGGTCTCGGTGTGGGGCCCGGGCTATGGTGAGGATACCCAGGTGCTCCGGGCGCACGTCGCCAACCTGCGGCGCAAGATCGAACCGACCGACGGGCCCCGGTACATCCGGACCGATCCGCGCGTCGGCTACCGGTTCGCGGCCTGAACCGGGTTCAAACCCGGCGTCTTCACGAAACATGTACGCCGCGGGCCGGTTTCTGCACGCGACCTTCACGCGGAGGGTCCGAACATGGTCGCATGGCTTATCCAGAGACCAACCCCGCGTGAATGCAGTGGATGCAGTCGCGATCGTGCTCGGACTGCTGGCCTTTGCCGCCCTGCTGCTGCTGCTGGAGGGCATCGGTCGGGTATGAGCGCCGCGGACGCCTTCGGCCTGGTGGCTTCGGTGATCGTGGTCGTCTATCTGCTCTACGCGTTGCTGCGCGGGGAGAGGTTCTGAAGCCGTGACCTTCCTCGGCTGGCTGACGATCTTCGTGTTCGTCGTGCTCTTGAGTGCCTCCGCGATCCCGCTCGGGCACTACATGGCGGCGGTCTATACGGGCGAGCGCACGGTCCTCGATCGGCTGTTCCATCTACCCGAGCGGCTGCTCTACCAAATCCTGCGGGTCGACCCCGGCAAGGGTCAGGATTGGAAGGCCTACGCCCGGAGCCTGATCATCTTCTCGTTAGGGGGTTGGCAGCTGCTGTACCTGATCCTGCGCACGCAGACTCTTTGGACCTTCACCGGGTTGAACCCGCAGCACTTCCACTCGGGAACCTGGGACCTGAGCTTCAACACGACCTCGTCGTTCTTGACCAACACGAACTGGCAGTACTACGGCGGCGAGACGACGATGAGCTACTTCAGCCAGATGGCGGGGCTGACCGTGCAGAACTTCCTCTCCGCCGGGGTCGGAATCGTCGTCGCGGTCGCCTTGATCCGCGGGATTGTGTCCCGGAGCGGCAAGAGCCTCGGGAATTTCTGGCAGGACCTGGTGCGCACGATCCTCTACGTGCTCGCGCCGCTGGCGTTTCTGTATGCGCTGCTCCTGGTCTTTCAGGGCTCGATCCAGAACCTCTCGCCCTACCTGAGCGTGCACGGTGTCAGCGGGCTGACCCAGTCCGTGGGGATGGGTCCGGTCGCCTCGCAGGAGGCGATCAAGATGCTCGGCACCAACGGCGGCGGGTTCTTCAATGTCAACTCGGCGCACCCGTTCGAGAATCCGACCGGCTTCACGAACTTCATCGAGATGCTCTCGGTGATGCTCATCCCTGCGGCGCTCGTGTTCATGTACGGCCGCATGTCCGGCAAGCGCCGTCAGGGGTACGCGATCTACGCGACGATGATGGTGATGTTCCTCGGCGCGGCGATCGTGGCCTACGTCGCCGAGGCCCACGGCTCCGTGGCGCAGCACGCGGCGGGATTGCACACGCATGCGATCGCCGGGTCCACCGGCGGAAACCTGGAGGGCAAGGAGCAGCGCTTTGGGATCGCCGGCTCGGCGCTGTTCGACGTGGTCACGACGGTGACCTCGTGCGGCGCCGTCAACAGCGCCCTGGAGTCGTTCACCGGGATCGGCGGGGCGGTTCCGTTCGCCAACCTCTCGGCCAGCGAGGTGATCTTCGGAGGGGTCGGCACCGGGCTTTACTCGATCTTGCTCTATGTCCTGCTGGCGGTGTTCATCGGGGGGCTGATGGTTGGTCGGACCCCCGAATACCTGGGCAAGAAGATCGAGGCGCGGGAGATCAAGCTGGTCGTCCTCGGCCTCCTGATCACGCCGCTCGCGGCGCTCTTCTCCGCTGCTTTGGCGACGGCCAGCAAGGTGGGTCGAGCGTCGATCTCGGCCGCCGCCACTGGACCGCAGGGATTCTCGGAGACGTTCTACGCCTATTTGTCACAGGCCAACAACAACGGGTCGGCGTTCGCCGGGTACACCGGATACGTCCAGCCGAACGCCGGCAACCTCGGCGCTCATGGGGTCAAGCTGGCGGACATCCTCGGCGGTTTCACGATGTTGTTCGCCCGCTACGCCCCGATCCTGTTCGCACTCGCGGTCGCCGGGGCGCTGGTCGGCAAGCGCGTAAGCCCCGTCGGCCTGGGGACGATGCGCACGGACAACCCCACCTTCGTCGTGCTGCTCATCGGCGTGATCGTGCTCGTAGGCGCGCTGACCTTCTTCCCCGCCCTCCTCCTCGGCCCTGTCGTTCAGGGCCTGACCGGACACCTCTACTGACATGAGGCGAGACATCGTCACATCAGCCGTCGGGATCCTCGTCTTGACCCTCCTGCTCGGCATCGCCTACCCGCTGGCGGTGACCGGCATCAGCCACCTCGCGTTCCCGGGTAACGCCAACGGGCAGCAGCTCAAGCTCCGCGGCACGCTCGTCGGCTCCAAGATCATCGGCCAGCAGTTCGCCGACCCGGAGGTCAAGCACGGCAAGCTGGTGCTCGACAAGAACGGCAACCCCGTCACCAATCCCGATCCGAGGTACTTCCAGAGCCGGCCGTCGGCGACGGTTCCCGCCGACAATGCCGCCGGCACGGCGTTCTCGAACCTGGGGCCGAACAGCGTCGCCACCGAGCAGGCGATTACGAGCAACATCCAGGCCTACCTCATGCTCGAGAAGCCCTACGTGCCCGCGTTGACTGCCGCACAGGTCCCCGTGGACGCGGCTGACAGCTCCGCATCGGGGATCGATCCGGATATCTCGCCCGCCAACGCCGACCTGCAGGCCCACCGCATCGCCGCTGTCAGGCACCTGTCGCGGGGCAAGGTCATGGACCTGATCTCGAAGTACTCGCATGGCCGCGGCCTGGGGTTCTCCGGAGAGCCGGGCGTGAACGTGTTGGGGCTGAACCTGGCGCTGAACCACGTGAGCGGGGGTCGCTGATGTCCGCCACGGCATCAGCTCCCACTGCCCCCCGGGCACCCGGAAGCGAGCGCCAGGCGGTCTCGCTGTTCCGGCCTGACATCGTCCGGCGAGCGTTCAGCGACAGCTTCACCAAGCTCGATCCGCGGGTTCAGATCCGCAACCCGGTGATGTTCGTGGTCGAGATCGGCGCGGTGATCACGACGATCACGTGGCTGATACAGGCGTTCGGCGGCAAGCCGCTCGGCGGCGGCGGAGAGCCTGCCTGGTACGCAGCGGTGATCGCGATCTGGTTGTGGCTGACCGTCGTCTTCGCCAACCTGGCCGAGGCCTTTGCCGAGGGCCGGGGCCGGGCGCAGGCCGAGACGCTGCGCTCGATGCGCCAGGAGACGATGGCCACGCTGGGCGATGGGTCGACCAAGCGGGCGTCCGAGCTGACCCGGGGCGACATCGTGGTCGTCGAGGCGGGTGAGCTGATTCCGGGCGATGGGACCGTCATCGACGGCATCGCGTCGGTTGACGAGTCCGCCATCACGGGCGAGTCCGCGCCGGTGATCCGGGAGTCCGGCGGTGACCGCAGTGCGGTGACCGGGGGCACCCGGGTGCTCTCAGACCGGATCGTGGTCGAGGTCACCCAGGAGCCGGGGCATTCGTTCCTGGATCGGATGATCGCGCTGGTGGAGGGAGCGGCGCGGCGCAAGACGCCGAACGAGGTGGCGCTTAACATCCTGCTCGCCGGGCTCACGCTGATCTTCATGATCGTCGTGGCGACCCTGCGCCCGTTCGGCCTGTTCGCCCACACCTCGATCTCCGAGATGACGCTGATCTCGCTGCTGGTGGCGTTGATCCCCACCACCATCGGGGCGCTCCTGTCGGCCATCGGGATCGCCGGCATGGACCGCCTCGTGCGCCGCAACGTCCTCGCCCTGTCAGGGCGAGCGGTCGAAGCCTCCGGTGATGTCGACGTGTTGCTGCTTGACAAGACGGGCACGATCACGATCGGCAACCGGCTGGCGTCGGACTTCGTTCCGATGCCGGGGGTGGCCGAGGCCGAGCTGGCGGAGGTCGCCCAGCTCGCCTCGCTCGCCGATGAGACCCCCGAAGGCCGCTCGATCGTGGTGCTGGCCAAGCAGTACGGAATCCGCGAGCACGACATGGCGCAACTGCATTCGTCTTTCGTACCCTTCACCGCTCAGACGCGGATGAGTGGCGTCGACCTCGACGGGCGTCAACTGCGCAAGGGCGCGGGCGACTCGGTGATCGAGTTCGTCAGGGCACAGGGCGGACGGCCGCCTGAGGAGCTCCAGTCGGTACTGGACCGGATCTCCCGGGAGGGGGGCACGCCGCTCGCGGTCGCCCGTGATTCGCAGGTGGTGGGCGTCGTCTACCTGAAGGACACGATCAAGGACGGGATGCGCCAGCGCTTCGACCAGCTCCGCGCGATGGGCATCCGCACGATCATGATCACCGGCGACAACCGGCTCACGGCGGCCAAGATCGCCGAGGAGTCGGGCGTCGATGACTTCCTCGCCGAGGCCACCCCCGAGGCCAAGCTGGACTTGATCAGGGAGCAGCAGGCTTCGGGACGCCTGGTGGCGATGACCGGCGACGGGACCAACGACGCCCCGGCGCTGGCCCAGGCCGATGTCGGAGTGGCGATGAACACCGGGACCCAGGCCGCTCGTGAAGCGGGCAACATGGTCGACCTCGACTCCAATCCGACGAAGCTGATCGAGATCGTAGAGGTGGGTAAGCAGCTGTTGATCACCCGCGGGGCGCTGACCACCTTCTCGATCGCCAACGACGTCGCCAAGTACTTCGCGATCCTCCCGGCGATCTTCGTCTCCACCTACGCCACGCACAAGAGCGGCGAGGGCCCCCTGCACGTGCTCAACATCATGAGCCTGGGAACGCCGAAGTCGGCGGTGATCTCCGCGATCATCGTCAACGCCATCGTGATCCCGCTGCTGATCCCGATCTCGCTCAAGGGCGTCGGCTATCGACCGGTCGGTGCCAGCGCGCTGCTGCGGCGCAACCTGCTGATCTACGGCCTCGGCGGGATCATCGCTCCCTTCATCGGAATCAAGCTGATCGATCTGGTTGTCCACAACCTCTTGGGGGCCTGACGCCGGGGCGGTACAAGATCTTCCTCGGGATGGCCGCCGGCGTGGGCAAGACCTACCGGATGCTCCAAGAGGGACAGGCCGAGGCCGAAGCCGGCCGCGACGTCGTAATCGGCTACCTGGAGTCCCACGGGCGCGCGGACACCGCCGCCCTGGCCGCCGGCCTGGAGTCGATTCCCCGCCGTCAGGTCACCTACCGCGGAAGCGCGTTGCAGGAGATGGACCTGCCGGAGATCCTGCGGCGGGCTCCCGAGCTGTGTCTCATCGACGAGCTCGCCCACACCAACGCCCCCGGCGTCGAGCACACGAAACGCAGCCAGGACATCGAGGATGTCTTGGCGGCCGGGATCGACGTGTTCTCCACCGTCAACGTCCAACACCTCGAGAGCCTCAACGACCAGGTCGCCGAGCTGACCGGCATCCGCGTGCGGGAGACAGTCCCCGACGCCGTGTTGGGCTCGGCTGACGACATCGTCCTGATCGACATCACGCCGCAGTCGCTGATCGAGCGACTGCGCGCCGGGAAGATCTATCCCGGCGAGCGGATCGACGCCGCGCTGAACAACTTCTTCAAGCTGCAGAACCTCGCCGCGCTGCGCGAGGTATCGCTGCGGCAGGTGGCGGAGGAGGTGGAGCACAAGCGCATCCCCGCGGAGGGAGGCGCGCGCAGGGGAGAAGAGCGCCTGATCGACACGGCCGCCCCTCAGGCGATCGCCGAGCGGCTGCTGGCCCTCATCACCCCCCAGCCCGGGTCCCAGCGCATCGTGCGGCGGGCCTGGCGCTCGGCGCAGCGACTGGGCGCGGAGCTCGACCTGCTGTGGGTCGCCGACCACGACCCCAGCGAGCTCGAGCAGGAGCAGCTCGAGGCGCTGCGCCGGCTCGCCAGCGTGCTGGGGGCGCACCTCCTGGTGGAGCGCGGCGACGACATCGCGTTGGAGACCCAGCGGGTGGCAAACGAACGGGGGACCACCTATGTCCTCATGGGACCACCCCGGCCGAGGGGGGCGATGCGCCGGCTCCTGCGACCGGCCCTCCCGTTTCGACTGCTTCAACTGCTTCCGGGCGTCGACTTGCGCTTCGTGGCCGACCGGACGCAGAGGTCCAAGGAGCAGACGTGATCATCGTGCTGCTGATCGTCATCGTCCTCCTGGCCGCGGGTCTGGCCGCCGTGGCCGGAAGGCGTCTGAAGGACCGCGGACGGCGCCTCGCGGCCCTGCCCGCGATCGGCGCCCGCCGGATCCTCTTCCCGTTCATGGCCGACGCCCTCTCCCAGCGAGCCCTTGACGCGGCGCTCCGGCTCGCCCGCGCCGAGGACGCGGTTCTGGTCCCGGTCTTCTTGGCGCGCGTGTCGATGCAGTTGCCCCTCGACACGCCGTTGCCGCGACAGTGTGGTCAGGCGATCTCGCTCCAGGAAGCCATCGAGCAGCGTGCGACGGCGTCCGGCATTGCGGTCGATGCCCGCATCGAGCGCGGGCGCACGTACCGCCACGCCCTGCGCCAGACGATCGGTCACGAGCGCTTTGACCGGATCGTCGTCGCGGCTGCCTCTCAGGGGAGCCCCGGCTTCAACGCTGACGACGTCGCCTGGCTGCTCGACAACTCTCCGGGAGAGATCGTGGTTCTGCGCCCCGACCGGGACGAGCCGCTCGGACTTCCGGAGCCAAAGGTGCGCCGCGGCCGCCGGCCGAGGCCGGTGCGGGTCCGCCACGCCCGTCGGGGCGGCCGCGCACGGGTCCTTCGATAGCCTGAGCGCGTGTTCTGTCCATCCTGCGGTGCGGAGGCCATCGCCCGCACCAGACCTGGCGGGAGCTGGCCGCCCAAATCGTGGTGGCCGAGGCGCTTGTCGTGAGCGCGTAGATCCTGCCGCGCTCGGCCACGCCCGACAGAGCGCTTGACGAGCGGAAGCGTTGACGCGTGCGAGCGGCACACCGTGATGCACGAAGGCCGTCGGCAGATGGCGCTGGCCAAGCTCACCGCCACCGAACCCGAGCCGGCCCGCCCAACCTGAACGGCAATCCCGCCCCCGGCGGCTGGCCTATAGGCTCACCCGCTCGTGAGCTTCGGGCGCGCAGACCAGGATCCGGTGGGGCTGGTCCTGGCTGGTGGCGGGGCCCGCGGCGCCTACGAGATCGGCGCCCTGGCGGCGCTCCTGCCTGAGCTGGAGGAGCACGAGCGTCCGCAGATCGTGCTGGGTACGAGCGCGGGCGCCATCAACACGGCCTTCCTGGCGGCCAACCTCCACCGGCCGCTGCCGGAGCTCGCCCGTGACGGGCTGGCGTTGTGGCGTCAGATCCGCTCCCAGGAAGTGCTCGCGCCGCTGCTGTCCCTGCGAGAGCTGAACCGGCTGGGCCGGTATCTCGGCGAGGTGCTGGGAATTCCCGGTGTCCGGAGCCCCAGTCTCCTGGACCCGACCCCGTTGACGGCAACGCTGCGACGGCTGATCGACTTTGAGCAGATCCACCGGAACGTCGCCGCCGGACACCTGCAATGTGCCGCCGTCACGGCGAGTTCCGCCGCCACCAACCTGAGCGTTGTGTTCCACGACGGCGGATCGGACCTGCCCCCCGATCTCGGTCGCGGGATCCGGTACGTGAGCGCCGAGCTGGGGGAGGAGCACGTCCGCGCCTCCGCTGCGATCCCGATGGTGTTTCCCGCCGTCGCGGTTCCGGTGGACGGAGATCGTCAATGGTTCTTCGACGGCGGCACGCGCCTGAACACGCCGATCAAGCCGGCGTTGGCATTCGGTGCCGGCAAGCTGATCGTGATCGCGCTGAACTCGTTGCGCCCGCGCCGCCCACGCCTCCCGGCCCGCCGCCCCGATCTCCTGGAGGGCGCTGCGCAGCTGATCCAGGCCGTGCTGGTTGACCCGCTCGTCGGTGACGTGCGGACGCTGGCGAGGATCAACGAGATGCTGAGCGACGCATCGTCCGAGGGCGTGACGGCCCACGAGCGCCGGACCGGCCGCCGGCGCATCCCCTACATTCTGATCGCGCCCGAGGATCCCGATGAGATCGGTCGGTTGGCCACCGAGGTCTACCGCCAGCGCTTCAGCTCGCCCCTGGCCCTGGCCCGCTCGCCCAACCTGGCCACACTCGGCCGGCTCACCGGCGCCGGGCTGGATGCCGACCACGGGGAGCTGCTCAGCTACCTGTTCTTCACCGGTGAGTTCACCTCCCGCCTGATCGAGCTCGGACGCCGCGACGCGGAGCGGTGGCTGCGGCACCCGCACGACGACGGGCTCTGGCAGCTGGGCGGGCTGCCCGCCGCCGGTTGACCCCCGCCCGTCGATCCTGGAGACTCACCCGATGCGGCGGTCCCCGCGGCGATGACCACGACCACGTTCTGCCAGTGCACGCTGTGCGAGGCGCACTGTGGCATCGCCGTCGAGACCGAGGGCGACCGCGTCATCCGCATCACCGGCGACCCAGAGGACAGGATGTCCCGGGGTTACATCTGCCCCAAGGCGGCAGCCCTCGCCGACATCCACGAGGATCCCGACCGTCTGCGCACGCCGATGAAGCGAGTGGGGGACAGGTTCGTTCCGGTCGATTGGGACGAGGCGATCCCTCTCGCCGCCGACGGACTGTGCCGCGTCATGGAGCGCCACGGCGCCGACGCGCTGGCCACCTACCTCGGCAACCCGGGGGCGCACTCCTCCTCCGTGCTGGCGGCCGCGCTGCTGAGGCGGCTGATCGGCAGCCGCAACAACTACTCCGCCACCTCCGCGGACCAGCTGCCCCAGCACCGCGTCGCCTACGAGATGTTCGGCCACTTCGCGCTGCTGCCCGTGCCCGACATCGACCGCACCGGACACCTGCTGATCCTCGGCGCCAACCCGGCGGTGTCCAACGGCTCGATCATGACCGCGCCGGGGGTGCGTGACCGGCTCAAGGCGATCCGTGCCGGGGGCGGTCGGGTCGTGGTCGTCGATCCGCGCCGCACCGAGACCGTTCGCCATGCCTCCGAGCACATCTCCGTGCGTCCTGGCGGCGACCCCTATCTCCTGCTGGGGATGCTCCACACGCTGTTTCACGAGGAGCTCGTGCCAGCGGAGCCGCTCAACAGCCGCTGCCGGGGTCTACCGCAGCTCCGCGCGTTGGCCGACGGGTGGTCACCACAACGCGCCGAAGACCACGCCGGCGTACCCGCGGCGACGATCGCGCGGCTGGCCCGGGAGTTCGCGGGGGCCGAATCCGCGGTGGCCTATGGCCGGGTTGGTGTCTGCCAGCAGCTCACCGGCACGCTCACGCACTGGCTCATCAACGCGCTGAACGTGCTCACCGGCAACTTCGACAGGCCCGGCGGGGCGATGTTCACCACGCCCGCGGTCGACATCGTCAAGTGGACTGAGCTGGCTGTCGGCCGGGGTGACAGGACCGCGCCGGCTCAGCGCGTCAGCGGCCTGCCCTCGTTCATCGACGAGGTGCCGGTGGCGGGCCTGGCCGACGAGATCCTCACGCCCGGTGAGGGGCAGGTGCGGGGGATGCTGCTCTACGCGGGCAACCCCGTCCTCTCCACGCCCGGCGGCAATCGCCTGGAGCAGGCCTTGGAGCAGCTCGAATGGTGCGTCGCGGTTGACATGTACGTAACCGAGACGACCCGGCACGCCGACGTGATCCTGCCGCCGATCTCGCACCTGGAGCGCGATGACATCGATGTCGTGCTGCCCCCGTTTGCCGTGCGCAACCACATCCGCCACAACCCCGCGGCGCTGTCCGCCCCGGCGGGGGGACGCACCGACTGGCAGATCCTGATGGCGCTGGCTCAGCGGATCGGCCGGGGCCGGAGCGGACGCGCGCGCAGTCAGGCGCTGCGGTGGCTCTCGCCCGTGATCACCCCAGAGCGGGTCGTCGACATGGGTCTGCGCGCGGGACCGTACGGCTTCCTGCGGCGAGGGCCGCTGCGCGGCCTGGACATTGGCAAGGTCAAGCGCGCGCGCCATGGCCTCGACCTGGGTCCGCTGAAGCCCCGGCTGCCCGGGATTCTGCGCACCGAGGACCACCGCATCGCCCTGGCGCCGGGGGCGCTGCTGGTCGAAGCCGAGCAGCTGGAGCATTTGGCGGATCAGCACGATCGGGCGCGGAAGGGGGGCTTTGACCTCGTGCTGATCGGACGGCGTCAGCTGCGCTCCAACAACTCCTGGATGCACAACAGCGCCCGGCTGATGAAGGGACCCGACCGCTGCACGGCGCTGCTCCATCCCGATGACGCCGAGGCCAGGGGTTTGCACGACGGCGAGCCCGTCAGGGTGGCCTCGGCCACCGGAGCGATCGAGCTGCCGCTCCAGCTCTCCGACGAGATGCGCCCGGGGGTGGTTTCGGTTCCCCACGGCTTCGGACACCACCGGCCGGGGGTCGGATGGCGGCGGGCCGCGTCGCGGCCCGGTGCGAGCGTCAACGACATCACCGACCCCTCCCTGGTCGACCGCCTCACCGGCAACGCCGCCTTCAACGCCCTGCCCGTGCGGGTGGAGGCGCTGTCAAGCGACTGGGATCAGCCCGTGCAGCGGGAGAGAGCCCGGGCGTAGAAGCTCAGGTACCGACCCCAGTGGGCACGCCAGTAATCACCGCTGTGGTCTCCCGGCCAGACGTGGAAGCGCAGGTCGGCGCCGCGGGCGCGCAGCTCGCCCGCCAGCGCCGTGTCAGCGGCGCGGAAGGGGTCATCCGTGCCGACGTCGAGCCACAGGGGGGTCCGCCCGTACGGGTTGCCCCGGCGGCCCAGCGCGATGAGATCGTGGCGGGCGAAGTCGGCGGCGTCGTCGAAGGCACCCGGTGCGGTGTCCGCGGCCCGCTCCCACAGCGCCGCGGAGTCGGCGCCGACCGCGCAGAAGCGTCCGGGGGAAAGCCTGGCCAGGTCCAGCGCGCCGAAGCCCCCCATCGACAGCCCTCCGATGGCCACTCGCCGGGGGTCGGCTCCGAGCCGGCGCAGGCTCGCCGGAATGACCTCCCGCAGCACGTAGCTGCCCCACCGGCCGCCGGCGCGGTCATGCCAGTACGAAGCCTCGCCCCCGTCGGCAAAGACGATGTCCGGTGCCTCCCGGCCCTGCCGGGCCAGCGCGGCGAACATCTCCGAGCTGAGGTTGGAGTTCTCCCCACCTGAGCCCCGGCCGTGCAGGAAGACGAGCAGCGGCCGGTTGCGGCCGGTGCTGTTCGGGGGGACCACCGACACCTCGTGCCGCCGTCCGGGCACGAGGCGGCTGGCGATGTCAAAGCGCAGGATCTCGGCGCCGTGGCGGTTCGGAGGCGACTGTGACGCGGCGGTCAGGAAGATCGTGATCGCAGCCGCGGCCAGCGCGAGCACCACCCGGAGCGTCATGCGCAGCTCTCACGGATCTTCCGCCCGCCGAGCACGGCCACCAGCAGCGACCCGCCCATCCCGATCACGTCGAGGATGTCGATCGACCCCCGCGTGAACAGGTGCCGGGGCCCGGGATCCGAGGCCAGCACCCGGCAGATCCCGGCCCCGAGAAAGGCCAGCAGCACGACGGCACCGACGCGGGCGACGCGCGCCTCCCAGCGCAGCAACCGGCGAGGCAGGCTCAGGCGGCGGATCGCCGTCGTAGCGCCGGCGAGCATCGAGCCCATCGCCAACGGCGCCAACGCCATCCAGCCCAGCTGGGCGGCGGGGAAGGTCTCCAGCCTGGTGGGATGGGCCCAGTAGGCGGTGATCGGGCGGGTCGCCGACCAGGCCAGCGAGGCCAGTCCCCCTGGCACGAGTCCCCGCTCCGACCAGGGGTGGCCGCCCGTGCCCGGCCACCCGTGCGAGAAGTGGACGGTTCCGAGCGCCAGCGCCAGCGCCCCGAGCGTAAAGGCGCTCACCGGTCCGCGCAGTCGCTCCGAGCGGCCGGAGACCAGGGCTCTGAGCGTCCACCAGACCAGCGGCGCGGCAGCGGCCAGTCCCAACGGCACCAGCACGAGCAGCGCCACCGACATCACCTCGACGGAGGCGGCGACCGCCGGCCCGTCGGGCGCCGCCCACTGCCAGCCGATCGTCAGCTGTGACCACATCGCCATCCCAAAGGCCAGAAACAGCGCCACCGCGCAGCCGGCGGTGGCCAGCGCGGCCGCGCCCGGGCTCGTCGTGCAGGGTCGACCGCCTCCGACTCCCGCCGCTGCGAGTCTTGCCATCCAGGCGCCGCGGCCTACATCAAGGGCTGATGACGCGTAACGCCCCCGCTCCAACAGGTCGGCCCGGAGCAGCTCCACGAACTCCTCCTCGTGGCGCCGGCGCCAGCTGCGGGGATACAGACGAACGAGGCGGGCGGCGCGGCGACCGGCGGTCTCATACGCGCTCACGCCGCGCCCCAACCCTCACGCAGCCGACGCTGGCCGACCTCGACCACGCGACGCTGACCGTCGAGATGGACTTCCAAGGCCGAGGCTCCGGCCCCCGTGAGCCGGTAGGGCCGGCGGCGGTCCTCGCTCTCCAGGGCCTCGATCAAGCCCTGGCCCTCCAGGCGCCCGAGGGCTTCGTACAGGGTGCCGGGCGCCAGCCGGATGCCGGCGAAGACCTCGATGTCCTTGGTCAGGGCGTAGCCGTGCTTGGCGCCCCCGGCCAGGCTGGAGAGGATCAGGGTGGCGGGCCCGGCATAGCGCCCGAGCCGCTCCAGCGAGGGCAGAGCAGGGCGGGTCTGATCGGTCGGCGGACGCTCATCCCGGGACACGATGCGGAGTATATACCGGAAGCCGATATACCGTCAAACGAAAGCGGCGGGCGTCAATTCTCCGCGTGACAGGTTTACCGCATCCCTATTTGGAGGATACTTCAACTAGCCGTTGAAGCTCCTATCCGGCGGAGGACCTTCGTGGAGCCACGAAAAACTTGACCCGCTGCGCTCATTCCCCCGCCACCGACCAGCAGCTTCTGCTGGACTACCACCTGCGACGGGACCCGGCGATCCGGGAGCAGTTGGTGGAACGCTTCCTGCCGCTGGCGCGCAAGCTCGCCCTACGCTACAGCTATACGCGTGAGCCGGTCGATGACCTCATCCAGGTCGCCTCGGTCGGGCTGCTCAAGGCACTCGAGCGCTTCCAGCCCGATCGCGCCAGCAAGTTCACGAGCTTCGCCGCCCCGACAATCCTCGGGGAGCTCAAGCGCCACTTCCGTGACAAGGGTTGGGCGGTCCATGTGCCGCGGGACCTCCAGGAGCGGGCCCTGGCCGTGAGCCGCCACACCGAGCGGCTCTCCACCAAGCTCGGACGTTCCCCGACGCCGACCGAGCTTGCCGAGGCGATGAACTGCGAGTTCGTCGACGTGATCGAGGCCACCCAGGCGCTGCGCAGCTATGACACCGCCTCGCTGGACGCGCCCGTGCTCTCCGAGGACCAGGAGTCGGTGCCGCTGGGGGAGATGCTGCCCAGCTACGAGAGCGGCTACGAACTGGCCGAGAACCGTCAGTTGATGGCTGCGCGGTGGAGCTCGCTCTCGGACCTGGAGCGCCGCGTGGTGGAGCTGCGGATGGTCCATGACATGACCCAGCGCCAGATCGGGCAGCGGATCGGCTACTCCCAGATGCACGTCTCGCGTCTGCTCCGGCGTTCACTGCAGCGGCTCCAAATCTCAGCGGCATAGGATGAGAGGCGCCGACCAATGACAGGAGCAAGAGATGTCCACACCGCTGCAGCGCCTCCTCGCCCACGGCCAGAGCCCGTGGATCGACTACGTCTCACGGGCGTTCGTGCGTGAGGGCGAGCTGGAGGATCTCGTGCGGCGCGGAATCGTGGGCGTCACCTCAAACCCCTCGATCTTCCAGAAGGCCATCGCCGACGGGGACGCCTACGACGAGCAGCTGCGCGAGGTGCTGCGCGACCAGGAGGAACCCAAGGAGGTCTTCCTGGCGCTGGCCCGCGAGGACATCTGCGATGCGTGCGACCTCCTGGCCCCGGTGTTCGAGCGCGGCGAGGAGACCCGCGACGGCTGGGTCTCGATGGAGGTCGATCCCAACTTCGCCTTCGACGCCCAGGCGACGCTCAAGGAGGCCAAGCGGCTCCAGGCGATGATCGACAAGCCGAACCTGTTCGTGAAGATCCCGGGGACCGAACCCGGCCTGGAGGCGATCGAGGAGGCGATCGCCGCCGGAATCCCGATCAACGTGACGCTGCTGTTCTCGCTGCAGCGCCACCGTGAGGCGGCCGAGGCCTACCTGCGGGGGCTGCGCCGGCTGCATGAGTCCGGCGGCGACCTCAGCACCGTGGCGTCGGTGGCCTCGTTCTTCATTTCCCGGGTCGACAGCGAAGCTGACAAGCGCTTGGACGAGATCGGTGGCCACGACGAGCTCAAGGGCACGCTGGCGATCGCCAACGCCAAGCTCGCCTACCAGACATACAGGGAGCTCTTCTCCGGATCGGAGTGGGAGGACCTGGTGAAGGCCGGCGCCTCGCCGCAGCGCTGCCTCTGGGCCTCGACCTCCACCAAGAACCCCGACTACCGGGACGTCGTCTACGTCGAGGAGCTGATCGGGCCGGCGACGGTGAACACGATGCCGCCGGAGACGATCAAGGCCTTCGAGGACCACGGCAAGTGCCGCAACGCGCTGGAAGAGGACGTCGATGGCGCGCAGGAGACACTCGAGCGCTTCGCCTCCGCCGGCATCGAGTACGACGAGGTCACCCAGGTATTAGAGCGAGAGGGCGTCGAGAAGTTCAGCGACAGCTTCAAGGGGCTGCTGGAGGGAGTGGCCGGCAAGCGCGACCAGCTGGTCGCCGCCTGAGCCCTAATCCTCGTCCGGCACCCGCTCGCGCAGCTCCGCCAGCCAGGTGGCGGCGGAGCTGTCGCTGGGCGCCCGCCAATCCCCCCGCGGCGACAGCGAGCCTCCTGAGCCGACCTTGGGAGCGTTGGGCAGCGCCGAGCGCTTGAACTGGCTGAAGCCGAAGAAGCGCTGTAGGAACACCTCCAGCCAGTGCTTGATCTCCGCCAGCGAGTACTCGTTGCGCCGCTCCCCGGGGATCAGGTCCGGCCACGACCCGCGACCCCGCTTGCCCCAGGCGTGGCGGGCCAGGAACGCCACCTTGCTCGGGCGGTAGCCGAAGCGCAGGATGTAGTAGAGGAAGAAGTCCTGAAGCTCGTAGGGACCGACGACGCTCTCGGTGTCCGCGCCAGGCGAATCCCGATCGGCATCGTCTGAGGGGATCAGCTCCGGTGAGATCTCGAGCTCCACGACCGAGCCGAGCACCTCGCTGGCGACCTCGTCGAACTGCGCCGTGTCGATCGCCCAGCGCAGCAGGAACTGGATCAGCGTCTTGGGCACCGAGGCGTTGACGTTGTAGTGCGACATCTGGTCGCCGACCCCATAGGTGGCCCACCCGAGCGCCAACTCAGAGAGGTCGCCGGTGCCCAGCACGAGCGCCCGGTGGAAGTTGGCCAGGCGGAACAGGTGCGAGGTCCGCTCCCCGGCCTGGACGTTCTCGTAGGTCACGTCGTACTGGGCCTCCCCGTGAGCGGCGGGATGATCCAGGTCCTTCAGCATCTGCGAGGCCGAGGGCCGGATGTCGATCTCGGCGCGGCTTACGCCAAGGGACTCCATCAGGCGGTGTGAGTTGCGCAGCGTGGTAGCACTGGTGGCAAAGCCCGGCATCGAGTACCCCAGCACGTTCTCTCGCGGCAGGCCGAGCCGGTCCATCGCGCGGATGGCAACGATCAGCGCGTGCGTGGAGTCGAGCCCTCCGGAGACGCCGATCACGAGCTTCTGAATTCCGGTGGCGCGCAGCCGCGTCTCCAGGCCGCGAACCTGGATGTTATAGACCTCCTCACAGCGCTCGGTGCGACTGAGGGGGTCGGCGGGAACGTAGGGGAAGCGCTCCACCTCGCGCCGCAGCGGCGAGGTCTCGACGCCCGCCTCCAGCCTGAAGGAGATCCGTCGCACCCCTTCCAGCTGATGGCGATGGTCGTGCACCCCGTCGGCGAAAGCGCTGGCGCTGGCACGGTCGGCGACGATCCGGTCGAGGTCGACGTCGGCGAAGATCATCTGCTCCTCCTTGGCGAAGCGCTCGGCTTCGACGAGCAGGTCGCCGTTCTCACAGATCAGCGCCTGGCCATCCCAGGCCAGATCGGTGGTCGACTCGCCCTCGCCGGCTGCGGTGTAGATATAGGCGGTGATCGTCCGGCCCGAGTGCGCCTCGCACAGCACCCGCCGCCAGTCGGCCTTGCCAACCGTGATGTTGCTGGCCGAGAGGTTTGCGACCACGGTGGCCCCGGCCATGGCCAGGTAGCTGCTGGGCGGTATCGGCGCCCACACGTCCTCGCAGATCTCGACGCCGAGGGTGAAGCTCGGAACGTCCTCGCAGTCGAACAGGAGCTTCGCGCCGAACGGCACCTCCTCTCCCAGCAGCTCGATGTGGTCCTGAACAGCGTCCCGGGCCGCTCGGAACTGGCGCTTCTCGTAGTACTCGCGGTACTCCGGCAGGTAGCTCTTGGGCACTACCCCCAGGATCCGGCCGCGGTGGATCACAACCGCCGTGTTGAAGAGGGCGGCACCGATCATCAGCGGCGCTCCGACGACGATCACCGGGCGAAGGTCGGCGCTGGCCGTGGTCAGCTCAGCGATGGCGCGCAGGACCGCGTCGAGCAGCGCCTGCTGGTGAAAGAGGTCCTCGACCGAATAGGCCGAGAGCCCGAGCTCGGGAAAGGCCACCAGCGCCGCGTTCTGCTCCGATCCGCGCTGCGCGAGCTCGATCGTACGGGCGGCGTTGAAGGCCGGCTCGGCCACCTTCAACCCGGGAACGGCGGCGGCGACACGGGCGAAACCGTGCGCGTAGAGCGAGTCGAAGTCGTTCACCTGGTGGGGAGAGGGGAGGTCAATTTTGTGCCGATCCCGTCCTGAGCGGGTAAACACGCTTCATGGATAGGGAGCTGGATTCTGCCCGATCGCGCGATGGCGTGTCCGATCTCGCCGAGGAGCTCGCCGCTCGCAGCGAAGTGCGTGGCGCTCGCTGCGTGGACCTCTCCGAGATGAGCGAGGCGGTGCAGAGCGCGGAGCTCGACGACGAGGAGGCGCATCTGCTCCAGGACCTGCTGGAGCAGCGGGGGCTGGAGGTCCGCGACGACTGTGGCCGCGGTCAGGTCGAGCGCACAACTTATTTGAACGGTGACCTGGCGCTGCGCACGACCGACGCGATGGCGCTGTTCCTGCAGGAGGTCAGGCGCCATCCGCTGCTGACCAAGGAAGAGGAGGTGGAGCTGGCGCAGCGAATCGAGCGTGGCGATCTCGCCGCCAAGGAGCGACTGGTCAACTCCAATCTCCGCCTGGTGATCTCCAACGCGCGCAAGTACCAGGGCCACGAGCTCCCGCTGCTCGACCTGATCCAAGAGGGCATCCTGGGGCTGATCCGCGCCGCGGAGAAGTTCGACTATCGCAAGGGCTTCAAGTTCTCCACCTACGCCACCTTCTGGGTTCGGCAGGCGATCCAGCGGGCGCTAGACAACCGCGCCCGGACAATCCGGATACCGGTCCACCTGGGCCAGCGGGAGCGCCGCATCGCACGGGCGGGACGGGACCTGGCCACGCGCCTGGGCCGTGAGCCCACCGAGGAGGAGATCGCCGAGGCCTCAGAGCTGACCGTGGAGGAGGTGCGTGAGACGCTGGCGGCCGCGCGCGTGGTGACGAGCCTCGACCGGCCCGTGGGCGAGGAGGACGAGACCACGCTGGGGGCGCTGCTGCCGAGCGCGGAGCGCGGCCCTGAGGAGGAGGTCGACATCGCCCTGCGGGTCGACGCGCTCAGCCGGGCGCTCGAGCGGCTGCCCGAGCGCGAGCGTGAGGTCGTAAAGCTGCGCTACGGCGTGGGCGGCGGCGAGCCCACCCCGCTGACCGAGACGGGCCGCCGCCTGGGCATCTCCCAGGACGCCGTGCGCCGGCTGGAGCGCAAGGCGCTCTCAGAGCTCGCGGCCAGCCGGGAGCTGGAGGCGCTCCGCCCCGCCGCGGCGTAAAGGGCGCACGCGCGTCGCCCGGGGTCAGCGGCGACGGCCGAAGCCGCCGCGGCAGGCGTGGAAGGCCGAGTAGGCGTTCAGGCCGGCGGCGAACAAGTGGTGCGTACGCAGATCGACCAGCACGCGGTGGCCGTGGTAGAGGCAGAAGACCTTGTTGACCCGCCGCCGCGCGGTCGTGCTGCGGGCGAAGTGATTGGCCAGGTGGTGGGCGGCCACGCCGCCGATGTAGTGCCCGCCCGAGCCGCAGCCGGTGGCGGCCAGCGCCGGAAGTGCCAGGGCCAGAACGGCCAGGAGCAGCAGCGTGGCTCGCCTCAGCGTTCGCATCGGCCCCAGGCTAGCGCGCGTCGGGTTCCAGGCCCTGCGGGGCTGAGCGTCGAAGCCATTTAGTCACCCCCTGCGAAACACGATGGCTTCGACGCGGCAGAGCTACTCGCACGCTCGTCCGCGCCGCTCGGTGGCGCTGCGGTTCGGGATCGATCCCGGCCTGGCGGGAACGGCGGGAGGAGCGCAGTTGCAGGCCGTGCCCGGCCCAGGCGGGCAACCTGAGCACGTGGACGCGATACCTGCGCCGCGTGGTCCACGCGCTCGGCGCCAACCCGCACGTGTTCGCGATGACGATCACCAACGAGGTCAATGTCGCGTTCTTTGGCTTCACGTACGCCTACCGCTTCGGCCCCGCCTCCGACGCCGCCTTCTTCGCCCGCATGCGAACTCTCGGGAGGGAGCCGCTTCCGCCGCGCGCTGGGGAAGAGCGGAGGCGTCGTCCCCGGCGGGGGCGTGATCGAATCGTTGACGGGCTGCTGCGCGCCGACTACTCCTCCAAGCCGGCCTTTGGCACCTTCCGGGCGCTGATCGGCAGGTTCGGAGCCGGAACCTGAGAGGCTGCCTGCGGCGGCGAGGTCACCATCAGGGAGGCGTGTACCTCGCCGGCGGGATCGGTGATCCAGCGCAGGGCTCCGTCGCCGAGAACGAGCTTCTCTCCTGGCTGGGCGCCGGCGCGAAACTCCATCTCCACATCCATTCCCGAGGGCTCACCGGGGGACTCCAGCAACTCCTCCTCCAGCGGCTGCCAGTAGGCGGCGTTGTTGACGTGCTCGGCGATGTCGCATTCGGTGGCGCGGAAGGTCCAGGTGCGCCGCAGCGCGCCGGGCTCAGGGGGCGGGTGGCGCAACCGCGCGCTCACGCGTCGTGCGGCGGCCGCGGCTCCGTAGGTCTCGAGCTCCCTGGGGGAGAACGGGACCGGGCGCCGGCTGGCGGGATCCAGATGGACCCACAGCGCCACTGCCTCCACTGCTGGGCCTTCCGCCTCCGGCGCGTCGGCGGCCGCGATGACGGTGCGCCGCTCGGCCCACATCCGGCCCAGGCCGCTGCAGAACGTGCTGACCGTGAACCGCTCGGCGAAGCGCGGCCAGCGCCCTACGAGGATGCGCGTGCGACGCACGACCCAGTAGGTACCCTCGGCCACGCCGGCGTCCTCGACATCGGCGTAGGCCACGTCCTGGAGCCAGCACGCCAGGGCATCCAGGCGGATCCGCCCGCTGGGCGCGCAGTCGCCCAATCCGGGCCGCATCGGCAGCGCGTACAGCCGCCCCCCTGCCGGCGGATCCACGAGCTCAGTGAAGGGAAAGGGTGGCGGTGACATCGCCCGCTCCCCCTAGGCCGGCACCGCGCCACGGGCCACGCTCGAGACCGCGGTGTTGGTGATCGGGCCGATCTGGATCACGCGGCGCCGCCCGATTCGGTTTCGCTGTTGCCCGGCCAGCATCAGCAGGCTGGCCAGCACCAGCGTGTAGGCGTCGATCGTCCACTGCAGGCCCGAGGAGGCGTGCAGCGATGCGTGGACGATCAGCAGGCTCAAGCAGCAGATGCCGAGGATCAGCAGCCGGCGGGGCCGGGACGGAGGGCGGGGGTCGGTGACGGACACGATGGTCGATCCTAGCCACGGGTATCCCCGGGCTTCGCCGCGCTCGGGGCCCCGCCGCCGCACCGGGGTGGGGACCTTCCGGCCCGACGCTGGAGGAGTCTGGCGCCGCCGTCCGTCCCCCAGAACGGGTAACCTGCACCACAACCGGCCCGGGTCTTCTCGTGAACACTCCCAACACTGCCCAAGACGAGGGGCTGTCTGCGTTCCCGCAGGCGGCGACACTGGAGCTGCGGGACGTTTCCAAGCGCTACGCGGGCGCGCGGGGGCCAGCCATCGACGGCTTGAGCCTGAGCGTCGAAGCCGGGGAGGTGTGCGTGCTGGTCGGGCCGTCGGGGTCGGGCAAGACCACCGCGATGCGCCTCATCAACCGGATGATCGCCCTCTCGGGCGGCGACATCCTGCTGGGCGGCGAGAGCGTGCTGTCGCGCCCGCCCAACGAGCTGCGCCGCGAGATCGGCTACGTGATCCAGCAGATCGGGCTGTTCCCGCACCAGACAGTGGCAGACAACATCGCCACCGTTCCCCGCCTGCTGGGCTGGGAGCGCCAGCGGACGGGCGAGCGCGTGAGCGAGCTGCTGGAGCTGATCGGGATGGACCCCGAGGAGATCGGTTCCCGCTACCCCGCCCACCTGTCCGGCGGACAGCGCCAGCGGGTTGGGGTGGCGCGGGCGCTGGCCGCCGATCCGCCGTTGATGCTGATGGATGAGCCCTTCGGCGCGATCGACCCCATCAACCGCGCCCGCCTCCAGGACGAGTTCCTCCGGCTGCAGGAGCGCGTGCGCAAGACGGTGGTGTTCGTCACCCACGACATCGACGAGGCGATCAAGATGGGCGACAAGATCGCGATCCTCCGCGAGGGCGGCACGCTGGCGCAATACGATACGCCGCGGGCGATTCTCACCAACCCCGAGGATGACTTCGTGGCCGAGTTCGTCGGCACCGATCGCGCGCTCAAGCGACTGGGGCTCTCCACGCTGGCCGACGTCGAGCTGCTGGCGCCCAATGGCCACCACGGTGAGCCGGTGGGTCTCCACACCTCCGTGCGGGACGCGCTGTCGATCCTGCTGGCCCATGGCGGGCAGCCGCTGGCGGTGGCCGGCGACGATGGCAGCCCCGCGGGCACGGTGACGCTGGAGCTGCTGGGTGGGCTGCTGGGCAACGGCTCGCTGCACGAGCACTCCCCGCAGAAGTGATCCTGCCGCTGGCAGCCGGCGGGCCCGTGATCCCGTCCTTCGGCGGCGGCGCGCAGGCGCACGCCTGCGAGGCGGCCAACCGGCTGTTCTGCTCTGACTGGGTATCGCTGAACTGGGGCTCGGTGCTGTGGCCGGCGCTCCGCCAGCACGTGCTGCTGACCGTGATCGCGGTGGCGCTCGGGTTCGTGATCTCCACCGCGGCGGCGCTGATCGCCTACCGGCGCCGATGGGTGGAACGGCCGGTGCTCGTGGTGACCTCGGTCCTGTACACGATCCCCTCGCTGGCGCTGTTCGAGCTGCTGACCCCGGTGCCAGGCTTCGGCCTGTCCCGCACCACCGCCCTGGTGGCGCTGATCTCCTACACGCTCCTGATCATGTTCCGCAACACGCTCACCGGCCTGCGGGAGGTGCCCGGTGAGGTGCGCGAGGCGGCCCAGGGGATGGGGATGAAGCCGCTGCAGTCGCTGCTGCGCGTGGAGATTCCGCTCGCGCTGCCGGCGATCATCGCCGGCGTGAGGATCGCCACGGTGACCGTGATCTCGTTGGCCACGGTGGCGGCGATCGTCGACAACGAGGGGCTGGGCGTGCCGATCCTGACGGCCATCAAGAACGCGGTGTTCAAGACCGAGCTGATCGCCGCCGGCGGGATGGCGGTGCTGATGGCGCTGGCCGCCGACGGGCTGCTGGTGGTGGCGCAGCGGCTGGTCACACCGTGGGCCAGGAGCAGGGCGACCTGATGACCGTGACGCTGCTGAGCGCCTCGCTGTTCGGCCAAGCGCTGAAGTTCATCGGTGACAACGGCCAGATCCCCGGCGTACCGGGACCGACGCTCCTGAGCCTGACCCTGCAGACGCTGAAGATCGCCGGCATCGGGATCGGGGTGGCGCTGGTGATCGCGCTGCCGATCGGGATGTGGCTCGGCCACATCCACCGCGGCTCGTTCCTGGCCATCAACCTGGGCAACGTCTGGCGCGCGCTCCCGAGCCTGGCCGTGCTGGCGATCGGCGTGGCGTTCCTCGGCCTGGGGCTGGGCAACGTCGAGCTGGCGCTGGTGGTGCTGGCGGTCCCCCCGGTGATCACCAACGCCTACGTGGCGATCGACGGCGTCGAGGGGGACATCGTCGACGCCGCGCGCGGCATGGGCCTGACCGAATGGCAGATCCTGCGGCAGGTGGAGCTGCCGCTGGGGGTGCCGCTGATCTTCGCCGGGATCCGCACCGCCGCCCTGTTCGTGGTCTCCACCACGACGATCGCGTCGCTGACCGGCTTCAGCGGCAGCCTGGGAGACATCATCAACAACGAGGCGAGCTACCACCTCTCGGGCGTGCTCGGTGCGGCGATCGCGATCGCGGCGCTGGCGCTGGCGGTGGAGTTCACGCTGGCCGGGGTGCAGTTGGTGCTGACCCCCAAGGGCGTGAAGGCCGCCGGCGGAGGGGACGCGTCGGCGGTGCTCGTGCCGGTGGGGGCAGAGGCGTAGGAGCCCCGCCGCGGCGGGGCATCGTGCAAACACCAAAGGAGGAGGAAGCATGAGAGTGGTTCAGTTGAAGCGATTGGCGGCGGCGGTGCTGATGCTGGCGGCGGTGCTGCTGCTGGCGGCCTGCGGCAGCTCGTCGAGCAGCTCCGGATCGTCGTCTGCGGCCGCGTCGGGCTCGTCCGGTACGCCGGCCAAGAGCGGGCCCGGCGTCGGGAAGCCGCCGGTGACTCTGGGCGACAAGGACTTCGCGGAGGAGTTCCTGCTCGGAGCGCTCTACCAGCAGGCGCTGGAGGCCAAGGGCTACAAGGTCACGCTGAAGGGCAACGTCGGCAGCACGGAGATCATCTACAAAGCGCTCCAGAGCGGCCAGATCGACATGTACCCGGAGTACACCGGGACGTTCCTATCCACGATCGCCGGCAACAACCAGCCACCGGCGAGCGCGCAGGCGACCTACAAGCTGGCCAACGCGTTCGTGAAGAAGAACGGCTTCGTGCTGCTGGACCAGACCCCGTTCTACGATGCCGACGGGCTGGCCACGCTGAAGGCCTACGCTCAGAAGCACCACCTGAAGACCTACGCGGATCTCAAGGGAGCGGGCGCGGTCAAGTTCGGCGGCCCGGCGGAGAACCGCACCCGCCACCTCGGCCTGCTCGGCCTCCAGCAGGTCTACGGCCTCAACAACCTGGCGTTCACGCCCCTCGCCGAGGGCCTCAACTACAAGGCGCTGGACAGCGGGCAGGTCGACGTGGCCACGGTCTTCACCACCGATCCGCAGCTCCTGAGCGGCAAGTACGCCGTGCTGGAGGACAGCAAGAAGCTGTTCGGCTTCCAGAACGCGGCGATGCTGGTCAAGCAGAGCGTGGTCAAGGCCGAGGGTCCGGCGTTTGCCGAGACCATCAACAAGGTCAGCTCGCTGCTGACGCTGCCGGCGATTACCAAGATGAACGCCGCGGTGGCGGTCCAGCAGCAGCCCCCGGCGACAGTCGCGCACCAGTTCCTGGCCGCCAACGGCCTGCTCTAGAC
>JALYYW010000006.1 GCA_030946085.1 Actinomycetota bacterium | reverse complement strand
CCTCCACCTCGGCGGCCAGCCCGCGCTCCTCGCACAGCTCGCGGAAGGGGTAGGCGCGCCGGGAGGGCTCGAGCAGGTAGGCGCCGATCTCGGTGTCGTGGGCCAGGCGCGAGGGCACCTCGCCGAGGGACTTGGCGTCGTAGGCGATCACCGGCCGTGTGCCCAGCGCCGCCACCAGCGCCTCAGACGAGGGGGCCGTGCCGGCCAGCACCTCGCCGGCACCATCGGCATACAGGCCGAAGCCGATGCCCGAATCGGCGGCGAAGAGGGCGCCCTGCGGAGCCTCGGGCTGCTGAATCGCCACTGATGTCTCGGTGTGCGGGAGGCTTCTGAGGTGCGTGAGCGCGGCGCGGCGCAGCTTCGCGGTGATCGCGGCCTCCGCGGCCGGGGGCGGGGCGGCGGCGTCAGCGGATCCCAGGGCCTCCTCCAGCCGCCGCAGCGGCTCGCGCAGCTCGAACTGCCGAAAGACATCGCGCAAGCGCGAGCGATCCGGTGCCGCGGACGCGTAGTCGGCCACGTCCAGCTCCATCGGGATGTCCCGCTTGGCGGTGGCCAGCTGCTTGGAGATGCGGGCGTCGTCGGAGTGCTCGACCAGGTTCTGCTTGCGCTTGGCTCCGCTGATCTGGTCGATGCTGGCCAGGACGTTCTCCAGCGAGCCGAAGCGCTGGAGCAGATCGGAGGCCGTCTTGTCTCCGATCCCGGGGACCCCCGGGATGTTGTCGCTGGTGTCGCCCTTGAGGCCGATGAAGTCCGGGACCAGCTCCGGCGGGATCCCGTAGCGCTCGATCACTCCCTCGCGGTCGTAGACCCGCGTATCGGTGATACCACGGGAGGTGGTCATGATCCGTACGCCGTCATCGACCAGCTGGTAGGCGTCGCGGTCGCCGGTCACGACCATCACCGGGATCTGGGGCTCTGCCAACCTGGCGCGCTGCGCAATCGAGGCGATCACGTCGTCGGCCTCGTAGCCGGCGATCGCGAGGTTGCGGTACCCGAAGGCGTCCACCAGCGGCTCCAGATGCGGCCACTGCTCCTTGAGCAGGTCCGGCCGGCTGGAGCGCTGCGCCTTGTACTCGGCGTACACCTGCTTGCGCCCTGTGTCACCGGCATCCCAGACCACCACCGTGGCCTTGGGGCCAAAGTCGGTGAGGATCTTCACCAGCATCGAGGCGAAGCCGAAGATGGCATTCGTGGGCATGCCGGTGGAGGTGGCGATCGACTCCGGCAGCGCGAAGAAGGCGCGGTAGGCGAGGCTGTTTCCGTCGATCAGGAATAGCTCGTCGGGCATCGTCTGTCAGGCTATCCGGCCCCGTGACCAGCAGCCCCAGCGCCCAGTACAGCCTCACCCTCAGAGTCGAAATCGATCACCGGCCCGGCATGCTCGGGAAGGTGGCCAGCGCCATCGGTGAGGCCGGCGGCACGATTGGTGCCGTCGACCTGGTGCAGGTCGAGGGGAACCACACGGTCCGTGACATCACCGTCGACACCGCCGATGCCGGCGAATGGCCGCGACTGACCGACGCCGTCAACGGCGTGGCGGGGGCACGGGTACTCGACACCACCGACCGCACCTTCCTGCTGCACGTGGGCGGCAAGATCGAGGTGCAGAACAAGAGCCCCCTGAAGACCCGCGACGACCTGTCGATGGCCTACACCCCGGGCGTGGCTCGGGTGTGCGGCGCGATCCGGGACGATCCCGATCGCGCCTTCCAGTACACGATCAAGCGCAACACGGTGGCGGTCGTCTCCGACGGCACCGCCGTGCTCGGCCTCGGCGACATCGGCCCGCGGGCGGCGATGCCGGTGATGGAGGGTAAAGCGATGCTGTTCAAGGAGTTCGCGGGCATCGACGCCTTTCCGATCTGCCTGGACACGCGGGATCCTGACGAGATCGTCGCCGCGGTCACGGCGATCGCGCCCGGGTTCGGGGGCATCAACCTGGAGGACATCTCCTCGCCCCGGTGCTTCGGGATCGAGGACCGGCTGAAGGCGGCCCTGGACATTCCAGTCTTCCACGATGATCAGCACGGCACCGCGATCGTGGTGCTGGCGGCCCTACTGAACGCCCTGAAGCTGACCGGCCAGCGGATCCAGGACATCCGGATCGTCGTCGTTGGCATGGGTGCGGCGGGGGTGGCGGTGACCCGCATCCTGCTGGCCGCCGGCGCCCGGCACATCGTCGGCTGCGACTCGCGGGGGGCGCTCCACGCCGGGCGAGAGGACTTTCTGGACGGCTCGATGCACGGCGTCAAGCGCGACCTGTGCGCGTCGACCAACCTGGAGCGCCGCTCGGGCCCCGTCACCGAGGTCCTCGATGGCGCCGACCTGTTCATCGGGCTCTCCGGCGCACGGGTCCTTCCGGGGCCGGCACTGGCGGTGATGAGCTCCGACCCGATCGTGTTCGCGATGGCCAACCCCGACCCGGAGGTCTCGCCCGAGGAGGCTATTCGCTATGCCCGCGTGGTGGCCACCGGCCGCTCGGACTATCCCAACCAGATCAACAACGTCCTGGCCTTTCCCGGCATCTTCCGTGGCGCGCTGGACGTGCGGGCCGGGCAGATCACCGAGCCGATGAAGACGGCCGCTGCCCGTGCGATCGCGGAGATCGTCACCGAGGAGGAGCTGCGCGAGGACTACATCATCCCGTCGGTGTTCAATCGCGAGGTGGCGGCGGCGGTGGCCACGGCGGTGGCGGTGCAGGCGCGAGCCAGCGGCGCCGCCGAGGCGGGGGCGGAAATGGGCTTCGCCTCCACCGAGGAGCTGCGCCTGATGCCGGGACGGTAGGGTCGGCTCGGGGGCGCGAACTGGCTGGGCGGACTGGCGGCCGCGCGAATTCCCCCGGCCGGGGGGGCGAACTGATGCGCCGCCGGGCTCTGGACTCATGTGAGCACCACGGGCGGGGGTACAAGTGCACGACGAGCAGCCCTCCCGGAGGCCCGTGACGCTGGGAGCGCCCCAGAGGGGCAAGAACGCGCGTACGCGGTCAGGGTGCTCGGCCGTCGTGCACTTGTGCCGGTGAGCGGCCCCGCCGACCAGCGGGTGGCGACGATCGCCTCAGCCCAGCGCGGCCGAGTCTCGCGCCGGCAGCTGCTGGCCGCCGGGCTGAGCGCGAAGATGATCGAGGGCCGGCTCGCGAGCGGGCGGCTCCACTCGAAGCACCGGGGCGTCTACGCGGTCGGGCATGCGGCCGCGGTGGAGCTCGGGGACGAGACCGCCGCCCTGCTGGCCGCCGGCGACGGCGCCGTCCTGAGCCACGCGAGCGCCGGGAGCTTGTGGGAGATCCTCCGCCATCCCCGCGACCCCCGCATCCACGTGACCGTCGCCGAATGCCGGTTCCCGCGACGCGCCGGCGTCTGCGTTCACCGCAGTACCACCCTCCTCCCCCACGACCTCCGCATCCGCCGGTGGCTGCCGGTCACCTCGCCGGCACGCACCCTCCTGGATCTCGCCGGCGTGGTAGATGCGCGTGACCTGGAGCTCGCCCTCGACGAGGCGCTGCGACACAAGCTCCTCACCCCCGCCCAGGTCGCCGATATGGTGGCTCGCGCGCCACACCGCGCGGGAGCCCCTGCGTTGGCGGCGTTGCTCGGTCGAGCGGGTTGCGAGACCGTCACCCGCTCCGAGGCCGAGGAGATGCTGCTGGCGCTGATTCGCCGGGCGGGCCTGCCGGAGCCTCAGCTGAACGTCCGCTGCCAGGGTTACCTCGTCGATGCGCTGTGGCCGGCGCTGCGGGTCGTGGTGGAGGTCGACGGCCACCTCTACCACGGCAGCCGGCGCGCCTTCGAGGACGACCGCGCCAAGGGTGCCGCCCTGAGCGCCGCCGGCTACGGGGTGGTGCGGATCACCGTCAGGCAGATGACGGGCGAGCCCCACGCGGTGATCGCACGGCTGGCGCAGGCGCTGGCTTGGGCGCAGGCGCAGATCGAGCTGCGCCGATGAAGCCGTTGACCCCTGGCCTCTGCACTGACGTGGGCACCACGCGCGGGGGGTACAAGTGCACGACGAGCAGCCCTCCCGGAGGCGCGTGACGCTGGGAGCGCCCCAGAGGGGCAAGAACGCGCAGACATGGTCAGGGTGCTCGTTTGTCGTGCACTTGTACCTCCTCCCCAGCCCCGCCGAAGGACGAGTTGCGCCAAAAGACGCCGATCAGGCCACCGGCTCAGCCCACCGCCCGCTCGAACCGCAAGCTGCCGCTCCCGTCGACGCGGTAGAGGCCGACGGCCCGCAGCGTGGTGTCGCCGTTGGCGTCGAACCCGTAGCTACCCAGCACGGATTGGCGGCTCCTTGTCGACCGCAGCGCCGCCAGCACGGCCGCCTTGTCGTTGCCTCTGGCCCCGAGGGAGGCGATCGTGTCCAGCGCGAGCTTCATCGCCTCGTAGCCGTAGATCGCGTACGGATCCGGGTCGCCGGCGCCGTACCGGGCTCTGTAGGCGAACAGGAACCGCCTACCACCGGGGTAGGAGGCCACGCTCTGAACGACCATCGTGCACTCGATCCTCCGGGCCACGGTGGCGGGAACGCCCCCGTCCGCCGGGTTGGTGTACGACCTCGTGCAGATCCCGTCCCCCCCAACGATCCTGGCTTTCGGAAGTTCGGCGTTCACGCCCTTGGCGATCTGGACGGCGCGGGGCGAGGCGATCCCGGCGAAGTAGAAGCAGTCGACGCCAAGGCGCTTGAGCGACTGGGCGTAGGCGTGCAGGCGCGCTCTGGAGGGGATGCCGGTGTCGGCGACGATGTCGACGCCGTATCTGGACCTGTCGAGCTCCAGGGTCGCGGCCAGGCCGCTGCCGTAGGGCCGCTCGTCGTTGGCCACCGCCACTCTCGTGCAGCCGTCGCGCTTCATCGTCGCCAGGCCTGCCACCGCCTGCATCGCGTCTCGGGGAACGACGCGGAAGAAGGTGCGGCGGCCGCCGGGGTAATACTCCTGCGGCTCGCCGGTGCGGGTACCCCGGGCCGCGACCGTCAGGCCGGCATACGTGCTTCCGGGGCTGATCTGCGCAACCCCTGCCTCGTTGAGGATCGGGATCGACGTCGCGCTCGCCTGCGAATCGAAGTCGCCGATGTACAGGTCGGTTCTGGTGTCCGCGGCAGCGGTTCTGGCGTTCGCCGTCACTCGCGCCCGACCGAAAGCGCCAGCGGCTGGTTCGGAGTCGTCGAGCGACCGGAGGCTCACGGTGTACTGGCCCGCGCGGCCACCGGCTTGCTGAAGCGCCAGGCGGATGCCGCCCAGGATCGCGCGACCGTGCGCACCGGCCGGGCCACGCAGGGGCAGGCTGGAGTAGACCTCCACCAAGCTGGCTGTTCCGTGGCGGCCGCCGCTGTCGTCGCTGCGCCGGCCGGCACCGCCACAGCCGGCCACCGCGAGCGCGAGCGCGAGCGCTGCCAGCAGACATGCGGACATGGCTCTGGGGCGGAGCATCTCAGCCATCGAGCACCCGCCAGAAGTACCGGCGCCCCCTGGCGAGGCGGTAGGCACCGAAGCGCCGCGCGGTCGTATTCCCGACGGAGGTCAGGCTGTAGGTGCCCAGGACGCTGGGGCGATCACGGGTGGAGAACAGTGCCGCCAGCACCCGCGTGCGACGGACCGCGCGCCGGCCTTTGTCGCTGGCGCGATCGATCTTGTCGAGCAGCAGGCTCATGGCCTCGTAGCCGAGGATCGCGTCCGGCGGAGGCGACCCCGAGCGAACCTGAAGCGACCCCGGTCGCCGCACTCCTGGACGCGGTCCCGTCGTCAGCGAGGGGAACCGCAGCGACTGCGCGCGGACCTGGTACCCGGCCAGGAAGCGCGTCGCCGCCGCCGGGTAGGCCCGCAATCCCAGGGCCGGCGAGGTGATCACGACGCGCGGATCGAGCGCCACCGGCAGCCCTCCCTGCCGGGGGTCGGTATAGGCGTCGTGGGCGAGGCTCGCGGTGGCGAACAGCCTGGCGTGCGGTAGCGCGGCGGCGAGCTGCTCGGTGAGCGCCACTGCCGCGGGTCGCGCGCTGGCGCTCAGCAGCACGCAATCGGCGCCGGTGGCGGCCACGGCGGCCACGGCCGGGCTGAAGTCGCTCGCGGCTGGGTCGAAGGTCCCCACGGCAGCCAGTCGCAGACCCGCGCTGGGCGCGATCTGCGCGAAGCTCTCGGCGGCCGCCCCGCCGTCCACACCATTGTCGTCGAGCGCATAGGTGGAGGTGCACCCGGCGCCGCGCTGAAGCGCCACCTGAGCCTGCGCCTGCACCGCATCGTCGGGCACGATACGCACGAACGTGCGCTCGCCGGTGGGGTAGTACTTCTGGGGCTCGCCCGGCGAGGCGCCGGGGCCGGCGGAGGTGAGCCCGACGGCGATGCTGGTGGGGCTGACCTGCGGGATCCCGGTGCGCTCGAGCACCGGAATCGAGACCGCGCTGGCGCCGGAGTCCAGGTCTCCAAGGTAAGCCACCGTGCTGGGATCGGCCGCGGCCAGCCGGGCATTGGCGCTCGTCTGCCCGGGATCCCATCCGCCGCGCGTCGCGGTCGCGTCGTCCAGCGGCCGCAGCGTGACCGGCAGGCGACCGATGCGTCCTCCCTGTTGGGTGAGCGCCAGGCTGGCGCCGGCGAGCACCGCCTCGCCACTGTCCGCCGAGGTGCCCTGAAGCGGGAGGCTGGCGTAGATCGTGAGCTCGTGCGCGGTGATCCGGTCCCCAGGCGGCGAACCCGCACCGCATCCCCCGATCGCACCGGCGCAGGCAAGGGCGCCGACGGCGAGAGCCCCGGCCACCCTGGCACCACCGATGCGCACGCGCTAGTGCTGCCCGATGGGGTGAAACAGCCCTCCGCGCAGGCGCTCGAATACGAACGACGCTTGGCTCGTGTCCCCGTTGACATCGATCGAGTAGCTCCCGATCGCCGACTGGCGATTGCGGATGGCGAAGAAGTTGTGCACCACAGCGGCGCGGTTGCCGGCCGCCGGGCCGCTCTCCTTGAGGACATCGATCACCGCCGACATCGCCTCGTAGCCGAAGACCGCCTGTGGCACCGGGACGTGGTGGTAGGTGCTCTGAAAGGCGTGCAGGAACTGGCGCGTGTTGGCGGCGCCTGCGGAGGAGAGCCCGGGAGCCGAGACAACCAGGCTCAGCCGGGCAGAGCCCAGCGAGGCGGCAAAGCTGGGATCGGCCAGCGCGGAGGGGCCGAACAGCTTGGCGGCGGGGTGGCCCGCGGCGACCGCGGTGAAGAGGGCGCGGGCAGCCGGCTGCGAGGCGGTGGCGAAGAACAGCCCGTCCGCGCCGGCGCTGGCGAACTGGGTGGCCTGCGGCGGTCCGGTGCGCACGCTGATTCCACCTGCGCCGGCCTTGACCGCTGCCGAGAGGGTCCGGCCGTAGACGGTGCCGTCATCGGTCAGGTAGAGGCTCCGAACCCCCTGCGCTTGCATCTGTGAGACCTGGGCCCGCGCCTCCTGGGCGGTGCTCGGCACCACCCGGGCGAACGTCCGCCCGTAGGTCTTCTGGGACTCGAGGTAGCTGGCCGGCGCGCCCGGTACCGCGGCGGTGGCCCGGGTCAGGGCGGCGGCGGTGTCGGTCGGTGAGACCTGCAGCAGCTGCTGGGCGTTGGTGATGCCGATCGTGTCGGCGGAGCTCCCGGGCACGATCTCGCCGAGGTAGGCGATCGCCGCAGTGTTCTGGATCGCGGCGCGGGCATTGTCGGAGGGCTTGGTCGCCGCCAGCCGTTGCAGCGAGAGCTTGAAGTTCGTGACTTCCGTCGCCCTCTGGCTGAAGGCCAGGCTCTCGGCGTCGAGCACATCCTGGACGAGCCGATCAGCTCCGGCGCCTGCGGGCGCACTGATATAGATCGTCAGGTTCCGACCGGTCGCGGTAACGCTCGAGGTGCCCGCGGCGCCCGCGCATCCGGCGCTCAGCACCGCCACCACGCATGCCGTCAGGAGGGGACCTCGGGCACGGAGGCGCGCACAGCCCCAGACGAGCGCGATGCGACGCACCGAGGCCCGCTCGGCTAGTCCCGCCGACCCGGCAGGAACGGAGTCAGCTGCCGTACCGCGATCGCGACCAGCACCATCACGACGACGATGAGGATCGCGTCAAAGCCGGAGACGCCCACCGCCCACAGGACGATCCACAGGCTCAGGCCCGCGGTGGCGGTGAGGATCAGGCCCATCGCGCAGGCATGCTAACCGACGGGCTGCCCGTGCAGCGCCGTGGCGAACTCACCCACGAGCGCACGCACCGCCGCCGCCGGATCCTCCGCCTCGCCGGCGGCGCGGACCAGGCGGGTCCCCACGATCACCCCGTCGGCTCCTGCCGCGGCGGCCTCGCGGGCCTGCTCCGGAGTGCCGATGCCAAAGCCGACGGCCACCGGAACCTCGGTGCTGGCGCGGGCGCTCTGGAGAATCGCTCCCAGGCCGTCACCCAGCGTGCTGCGCTCCCCGGTTGTCCCGGTGACCGAGACGGTGTAGAGGAAGCCCCGGGCGCGGGCGCCGATCCGCTGCAGGCGCTCTGGGGGGGTCGTCGGTGCCACCAGCGGCACCAGCGCCAGGTCGCGCTCGTCGCAGGCCGCCAGCGCCTCGGGCGCCTCCTCCAGCGGCAGGTCGGGGACGATCACGCCGCTGATCCCCCGCCCGCGCAGCTCGTCGAGGAAGCGCTCGAGCCCCTGGGCCAGGACAAGGTTGAAGTAGCACATCACCACCACCGGAACCTGGGCGGCCAACGCCGCTCCCAGATCGAGCACGGAGGAGAGCCGTGCCCCCGCTGCGAGAGCCCGGCCGGCGGCGGCGTGGATCACCGGTCCGTCGGCGAGCGGGTCGGAGTACGGCACCCCCAGCTCCACCAGGTCGGCGCCCGCATCAGCGTAGGCCTGCGCGATCGCCTGCGAGCGCTGCAAGTCCGGGAACCCGCCCATCATGTAGGGCATCAATGCCGCGCGGCGCTCCTGGCGGGCGGCGGCAAAGCCCGCCGCGATGCTCGCCGCCCCGCTCACATCTCGCCCTGCTGCTCGAGTGCCTCCAGCGCCTCCGCCAGGTCCTTGTCACCTCGGCCCGACAGGCACACCAGGTCGAGCTCGCTGTCGCGGTGGGCCAGCACCCAGGCGAGGGCGTGGGAGCTCTCCAGCGCGGGGATGATGCCCTCCAGACGGGAGGTGAGGGCAAAGGCCTCCAGCGCCTGGTCGTCCGTGACAGCGACGTAGTGCGCCCGACCGGAGTCCCGCAGGAAGGCGTGCTCGGGTCCGGTGCCGGGGTAGTCCAGGCCGGCCGAGATGGAGTGCGCCTCCTGGATCTGCCCGTCCTCGTCCTGCATGATCGCCGAGAAGGCGCCGTGGAGAACCCCGGGGAGGCCGGCGGCGGTGAGCGGCGCCCCGTGACGCCCGCTGTCGATGCCCTCGCCGGCGGCCTCGACGCCGATCAGCGCCACGTCGTGGTCTTGCGCGAAGGCGGTGAACATCCCGATGGCGTTCGACCCACCGCCCACGCAGGCCACGACTCGCTGCGGCAGCCGGCCGGCGGCGGCCAGGACCTGGGCCCGCGCCTCGTCACCGATCACGCGCTGGAGATCGCGCACGAGCGCCGGGAACGGTGCCGGCCCGACGCACGAGCCGATGATGTAGTGGGTGGTGTCCACGTTGGCCACCCAGTCGCGAATCGCCGCTGAAACCGCCTCCTTGAGGGTGCGGGCGCCGACCTCCACCGGCGCGACGCTGGCGCCGAGCAGCCGCATCCGCTCGACGTTCGGTCGCTGGCGACGCATGTCCTCGGTCCCCATATAGACCACGCACTCCAGGCCGAGCAGCGCGCAGGCGGTCGCCGAAGCGACGCCGTGCTGGCCGGCGCCGGTCTCGGCGATGATGCGGTGCTTACCCATGCGTGCGGCCAGCAGCGCCTGGCCGAGGGCGTTGTTGATCTTGTGCGCGCCGGTGTGGTTGAGGTCCTCGCGCTTGAGCAGGACCGGGTGGCCGGCGGCCTCGCTCAGCCGGGAGGCGAGATACAGCGGCGTGGGGCGGCCTACGTAGTCGCGCAGCAGGGCGTCCAGCTCGGCGCGGAAGCCGGCATCCTCGCTGGCCTGGAGCCAGGCCTGCTCGAGCTCTGCCAGCGCCGGCATCAGCGTCTCCGGTACGTACTGGCCGCCGTAGGGGCCGAAGCGGTGCTCGACGATGGTCATGCCGCGCTGACTTCCGGGCTCGCCGCCCTGACGGCGTCGGCGAAGGCCCGGAGCTTCTCGGGATCCTTGCGCCCGGGGCCCAGCTCCACCCCGCTGGCGACGTCGACCGCGAACGGCGACACCGCCTCGATCGCGGCGGCGACGTTGTCGGGCGCAAGGCCGCCGGAGAGGATCACGGGGGCGCCCGCGGCCCGACCACGGGCCAGCTCCCAGGCGAAGGTCTCACCGGTGCCGCCGGGAACGTTCTCAATGAAGCTGTCCAGCAGGTGAAAGTCGGTGTGGAAGGGTGCGAGCGCCTGGATGTCGGCACGGCCACGCACGCGCGCGGCCTTGATCACGCGGGCACCGGTGCGCCGCGCCACCTCGGCGCAGTAGGCGGGCCCCTCCTTGCCGTGGAGCTGGATCAGCGTCAGACCGGCGTCCTCTGCCACGCGGGCGACCTCGTCCAGGTGGGCGTTGACGAACACTCCAGTCAGCTCCACCTGTCGACGGACCGCCGCGGCGATCCCCACCGCATCGGAGAGCTTGCAGCGGCGCCGGGAGCCCCGCCAGAAGATCATCCCGATCGCCCAGGCGCCGGCATCAGCCGCCAGCACAGCGTCGGTGGGAGTCGTGATGCCGCAGAACTTGATCCGGGGAGGTGCGGGGTCCACGGCTCACACTGTAGGAGGTGCCGACCGCCTCACCGCCGCGCTGTTAGCGCCCGGCAGGCGGCCTCGATGTCCACCGCGCGCATCAGCGCCTCGCCGATCAGCACGGCGTCGACGCCGGCCTGCTCCAGCTGGTCAAGCTGCTCCGGTGCGCTGAACCCGGACTCGGCCACGACGGTGGTGCCGCACGGGATCTCAGCGAGCAGATCCTGCGTGCGTCCGGTGTCGACCCTGAGCGTGGTCAGGTCACGGTTGTTGATCCCGATCAGCGCCGCGCCGGTGGCGAGCGCGACCTCCAGCTCCCCGCGGTCGTGGACCTCCACCAGTGCGGGCAGGCCGAGGTCCAGCGCCTGGGCCTGGAGGTCGGCGAGCTGGCGCTCCGGCAGCGCCGCGACGATCAGCAGGACAGCGTCGGCCCCGCCCGCAAAGGCCTCTGTGACCTGGTAGGGATCGATGATGAAGTCCTTGCGCAGAATCGGCAGCGAGGTGCGCTCGCGCGCCCGGCGGAGGTCCTCCAGGGAGCCGCCGAAGCTGTGGGGCTCGGTGAGGATCGACAGTGCGCAGGCTCCCGCGCGCTCGTAGGCGCCGACGACTTCCTCCAGCGCCGCGTCCTCTCTGATGGCCCCCGCCGAGGGCGAGCGGCGCTTGTGCTCGGCGATCAGCGACAACCCGGGCCGGCGCAGCGCCTCCAAGAAGGAGCGACGGTCCCCGGCCTGCACCCGACGCCGGACCGCCTGCTCCAGAGCCGCCTCGTCCACAGTCCGC
>JALYYW010000042.1 GCA_030946085.1 Actinomycetota bacterium | reverse complement strand
CCGCAGCGCCGGGGGCGATCCGGTCCAGGCCCCGAGGCGGACGGCGGATCAGCGCCACCAGGACCGCCGTCTCCACCGCGCCGCGGGCGAGCGCCAGGACCCGCTGAGGGCGGGCGAAGGCGCGGCCGCGACGGATCTCCTCGTGGCTGAAGACCTCGCTGAGCGCCACCGGCGCCGGGACCGGCGGCCGCTCCCGAGGTGCCAACAGCCTGACCGCCGCCTCGGCAGCGCCGAGCGTGAGGCCCAGTGGGACGATTGCCCCTACGCGCAAGGACCGACCCATCGGATAGACCTTACGGCCTATGCGTGTAGGCCCCTGGTTCGCATGAAGATCGCCGTCATCTCCGACATCCACGGGAACTCCCACGCGTTGGAGGCGGTGCTCGACGAGATCGACGCCTCCGAGTGCCAGGAGCTGTGGTGCCTGGGGGATCTGGTCGGCTACGGCGCCCGCCCCGATGCCTGCGTGGAGCTGGCCCGTCGGCACGCGGCGATCTGCCTGGCGGGCAACCACGACCTCGGCGTGTGTGGGGCCCTGGCGTTGGAGCAGTTCTCCCGCGGTGCCGCACTGGCGGCGCGGTGGACGCAGGAGACGATCACCCCGCAGACGCGCGAGTACCTGGAGTCGCTGCTGCCCAGCAATCTGGAGGAGGTCGTCGGGCTCTACCACGCCAGCCCCCGGGACCCCGTCTGGGAGTACGTGCTCTCACCGCTGCAGGCCGAGCTGTGCCTCGACAGTCAGACCCACCGGGTCGCTCTGATCGGCCACTCGCACGTCGCCCTGTCGTTCTGCCGGGTACCGGGAGCGCCCGCCACCGGCGAAACCCAGGAGGCGGATGAGGAGCTCGACCTGAGCGAGGGCGAGTGGCTGATCAACCCCGGCAGCGTCGGCCAGCCCCGCGACGGCGATCCCCGGGCGGCGTGGCTGGAGCTGGACGCCGCCGGCTGGAGGGCGGTGTATCACCGCACCGAGTACGACATCGAGGCTGCCGCCGCCGCGATCCGCGCCGCTCGCCTGCCCGACTCCCTGGGCGAGCGCCTGTTCTACGGGCAGTAGGAGTCGGCGCCATCGCCGGCCTAACCTGCCGTCAACCGAAGCCTTCTCTAAAGTCACGAACCGGATGCGCCACCTGCCCCGCGCACTCCTGGCCGGCGGCCTCGGCCTCGCCGCGTCTGCCCTCGTCGCCTGTGGCGGCGGCTCTGGCCTGCTCGCAGGCAACCAGGCCAGCACGCTGAGCACGCAGCTGGACCAGGTCTCGGGCGCGGTCAGCTCCGGTCAGTGCGGCGCCGCCGGCAATGCCGCTGGGAGCTTCGCCAACGCGGTCGACAACCTCAACGGAGTCGACCCGAAGCTGACCAAGCGGCTCAAGCAGGGTGCCGCTGTCCTCAGCCGCGTCAGCGCCCGGCAGTGCCGGAGCTCCACGACCAGCTCCACGACCTCCTCCACCAGCAGCAGCTCCCCGACCAGCACCGACACCAGCACCAGCTCCAGCACGCCCACGAGCACGAGCACGGCGACGTCGACTTCCACCAGCACGAGCACGCCAACGAGCTCCGCTCCACCGGCTACCAGCTCCACGGGCAGCGGCGGGGCCCCGAGCGGCGGGGGCGGCGGCTCGCCAAGCGGCGGTGCCGGCACCGGCCCCGGGAGCGGCAACCGAAAATGACAGGCACGACGACAATCGCGGGGCGCTACCGCATCGAGGGCCGTCTGGGCGTTGGCGGCATGTCGACCGTGCACCTGGCCTTCGATCAGCGGCTCGAGCGCCACGTGGCCCTCAAGCTGCTGGCCGAGCACCTCGCCGAGGACCCCGCGTTCATCTCTCGCTTCCGTCGCGAGGCGCTGGCCGCGGCGCGCCTCGTGCACCCCAACATCGTGCAGGTGTTCGACTTCGGCTTCGACGAGGGGCACCACCAGCACTTCATCGTGATGGAGCACGTCACCGGCAACTCCTGCGCCGAGCTGCTGCGTGACCGTGGCCATCTGGACGTGGATCAGGCCGTGGAGATAGTCTCCCAGGCTTGCCGGGGCCTCGACTACGCCCACCGCAACGGCGTGGTGCACCGTGACGTCAAGCCGGGCAACCTGCTCGTCTCCGACTCCGACGTGGTCAAGCTGGCTGATTTCGGCATCGCCCGCGCCACCGACCAGTCGAGCATCACGCAGGTGGGCTCGGTGCTGGGAACCGCCGCGTATCTCGCTCCCGAGCAGGCCCGCGGGGAGGAGGCGGGTCCCCGAGCCGACCTGTACTCGCTGGGGGTCGTGACCTATCAGCTGATGTCGGGGCGGCTGCCCTACGAGGCCGGGTCGCTGTCGGAGCTCGCCCTCAAGCAGCAGCGCGAATCGCCGAACCCGCTGGACCGGCTCAACCCGCGGGTCCCGCGGGAGCTGGCGCAGGCGGTGGCCCTGGCGCTGGGCCTCGACCCGGAGCTGCGCCCCGCCGACGCCCTGATCTTCGCCGACGCGCTGCAAAGCGGCGCCCAGGGCATCGCCCCCGTCGCCGCGAGTGCGCCCACTTCACGTCTGGGGACCGGTGCCGCCACCCAGCTCCTCGGCGGTCAGCAGACGCCAACCGCCGCCACCCGCGTGGCCGCGCGCCAGAGCACCCGCAGCTCACCTCCGGTGGCGCCGCC
>JALYYW010000039.1 GCA_030946085.1 Actinomycetota bacterium | reverse complement strand
CACATTCGAAGAAAGCGAATGCAGCTCCTCCGCAGTGACCTTGATGAGACTCATGAAAGACCTCCGATGTGATTTCCAAAGACGCCGCACCGAACGACGCAGGCGAAGTATCTGGCGCAACCGGCGGACGTGGAAGTGGCCGAGGGTATGGAGCGGGCAATACCCGCCGAGGTCCTCCCGGGCGCTCTGCAGGAGCGGGTGTCTCAGCGGGAAGAGGCGGCGAGCTTCAGCAGGTAGGCCCGAATGAAGCCGTCGAGGTCGCCGTCCAGCACCCGGTTGGCGTCGCCCATCTCGTAGTCGGTGCGGTGGTCCTTGACCATCGTGTAGGGGTGCAGCACGTAGGAGCGGATCTGCGACCCGAAGTTGACGTCCTGTGCCTCGCCGCGCTCCCGCGCTATCTCCTCGCGGCGCTGGCGCTCCTGGAGCTCGATCAGCCGGGAACGGAGCATCGCCATCGCGGTGGCTCGGTTGGAGGACTGGGAGCGCTCGTTCTGACACTGCACCACGATGCCGCTCGGCCGGTGGGTGATCCGTACGGCGGAGTCGGTCTTGTTGACGTGCTGGCCGCCGGCGCCGCTGGCGCGATAGGTGTCGATTTGCAAATCGTCGTCGTCGATGGTCAAAGGCGCAGTCTCCTCCTCCACCACCGGCGAGACCTCCAGGCCGGCGAAGCTGGTCTGGCGCCGGTGGGCGGCGTCGAAGGGGGAGAGCCGCACGAGCCGATGCACGCCCTTCTCGCCGCTGTAGAGCCCGTAGGCGTTCTCGCCGCTGGCGCGGAAGGTGGCCGATTTGATGCCGGCCTCCTCCCCGGGGGAGGCCTCCAGGAGCTCCACCCGGAAGCCGCGCTGCTCGGCCCAGCGCATCTCCATGCGCAGGACCATCTCGGCCCAGTCCTGGGCGTCGGTGCCACCGGCGCCGGCGTTGACGGTGACAAGCGCATCGCCGGCGTCGTAGCGACCCGAGAAGAGCCGCTGCTCCTCCAGTTCGGCGAGCCGCTGCGCGACGACGCCGATCTGCTCCTCCAGCTCCCCGGCCAGCTCCGGGTCCTCCTCGGCGAGCTCCGCCAACGGCTCCAGATCCTCCACGTCACGCTCCAGCTCTCCGAAGACCGCCAGCTTGCGACTGGCGCGGGCGTGCTCGGCGGTGGCGCGCGTCGCCTGCTCCTGGTCCTCCCAGAAGCCCGGAGCTCCCATCTCCGCCTCCAGGGCGGTGGTGCGCGCGCTCAGGCCTGCGGGGTCAAAGATAGTCCGCAAGCAGCTTGAGCTGGTCGCGGATCGACGCGAGTCGCTGCGAAAGCGGCTCTGAGGGGGCGCTGGCCATCGCCGGGAACCCTAGCAGCGACCCCGTTTGGCCCCCGCGGGCGGTGCGGGTAGAGTGGCAACCTATGGCAAACCTTCACGATCAGAACGTACGGGAGCTGCTGGAGCAGCCCAACTACGCCACAGTCTCAACGCTCAACGAGGACGGCTCGGTGCACAGCGCCGTCGCGTGGATCGCCCTGGAGGACGGGGAGCTGTCCGTCAACAGCGCGCGCGGACGCGTCTGGCCCACCAACCTGGAGCGTGACCCGCGCATCACCGTGGTCGTCTACCCGGCTCAGAACCCTTATGAGTACGTGGAGGTTCGCGGCCAGGCCACCGGCACGCGGGAGGACGCCGACGACCACATCAACCGCCTGAGCAAGAAGTACATCGACCAGGATGAGTACCCGTTCCGCCAGCCCGGCGAGGAACGGCTGAAGTTCATCATCAAGCCGGCGAAGGTCCGCTACCAGAAGCAGGGCTGAGCCGCGGCTCAGCCTCCTGGCGGAAGGCGGTCCCGGCGCCGCTCCCGGCGGTGTCGGTCACGGCGGTTACGCCGCCCCAGTTCCGCTCCCGGCGGTGTCGGTCACGGCGGTTACGCCGCCCCAGTTCGCGCTCTACCTGCTCGAGCTCCGGCGCGGGCCCATACAGACGCCAGCCGTTACGCAACAGCGACAGCACCGGGAAGATCAGGAACCACACCGGCCAGAAGCCGTCGTGCGCGCCAGCGGCAAGCCAGATCACGACGAACAGCACGAACAGGCTCAGCGCTCCGCCGGTCTGCTGGAGCAGCTGGCGCTGGAGTCGTGCGCGTCGCGACTGGAGCTCGGCCCGCACCTCTGCCGGCGAGGGCGGCAGCTCCGGCAGGTCGGCGCGTAGCGAGGCCAGCTCCGCCGTGGTGCGAGCGCTATAGGCCGCCTGCACGCGCTCGTCCAGCTCCTCGGCGGTCAACCGCCCGGCGGCGTAGTGCTCGCGGATCTGCTGGGTCAGCGCTCCCGCTCTTCGTCTGAGGCACGCTGTCCCGGTGGCTCGCCCATAGCGGCAATCTAGCGGGGACCCCGTCGGCCTAGGCGCCGTGGCACTTCTTGAACTTCTTGCCCGACCCGCACCAGCACGGATCGTTGCGACCGATCTGGTCGGTGTCCTCGACTCGCCGCTGCTCCACCGTGGGGAGTGCCATCTCCTCCCCTCCGGCGTACGCCTCCGCGGCGCCACCGCCGGCCGCGGCAGCCATCGCCAGGGCGCCCTGGGTAGCGATTCCGCCCGAGTAGGTGACGTCCCCGCCCCCGGTCGAGGAGCTCGAGCGGGAACTGGGCCGGCGGGAGGGGGGCGGCGGAGGCAGAGCGCCCTCCTCACCCTCGACCGTCACCTCGACGTGGAAGATCATCCGGGCGAAATCGCCCCAGATGCTGTTCATGAGGTCTCGGAACAGCTCGAAGGCCTCGTTCTTATAGGCCACCAGCGGCTCGATCTGGGCAAAGCTCCGCAGGCCGATGCCCTGCTGGAGGTAGTCCATGTCGTACAGGTGCTCGCGCCAGCGCTGGTCGATGATCTGTAGCAGCAGGAAGCGCTCCAGCGCCCGCATCAACTCTTCGCCGAGCTCCGTCTCACGCGCGCCGTACTGGTCCAGGGCCTCCTCCTGGAGGCGCGAGACCAGCTCCTCGCGATCGATCTGCCGCGCGTCGAGGGCGGCGACCTCCTCGCTGGGGCTGAAGATCTCCTGCACCTGCCGGAGCAGGCCGTCGACATCCCAGTCCTCCACGAAGTCCCCGGAGGTGTACTCCTCCACCAGGCGCTCGATCAGGTTTGCCACCTCCTCGCGGGAGGCGGCGCTCATGTCGCGGCCCTCGAGGATCTCGTCGCGGTAGCGGTAGACCACCTCACGCTGCTGGTTGAGCACGTCGTCGTACTCCAGCGTCTGCTTGCGCGCCAGGAAGTGCTGCTCCTCCACCTTCTTCTGCGCCTTCTCGATCTGCTTGGAGAGCATTCCCGCCTCGATCGGCTCCTCGTTGCCCTCCTCGTCGACGGAGCCCAGCCGGTCGAGGATCTTGTAGATCCGCTCCCCGGCGAACAGCCGCACGAGGTTGTCCTGGGCGGAGAGGAAGAAGCGGGACTCGCCCGGATCTCCCTGGCGGCCGGCCCGGCCGCGTAGCTGATTGTCGATCCGGCGCGACTCGTGACGCTCGGTCCCGAGGATGAAGAGGCCTCCGGCCTCCAGGACCTGCTCCCGCTGGGACTGCACCCGGCGCTCGATCTCGGGCAGCACCCTCGCCAGATGCTCCTCGTAGTCCGGCAGGCCTGGTGCGAGCCCCAGCTTGGTCAGCTCCAGCGAGGCCAGATGCTCGGGGTTGCCCCCGAGCTTGATGTCGACGCCGCGGCCGGCCATGTTGGTGGCGATCGTGACCGCGCCCGGAGCGCCGGCTTCGGCGATGATCTCACCCTCACGCTCGGCGTACTCGGGCTTGGCGTTCAGCACCGTGTGCTTGACGTCCCGGCGCCTCAGCTGCTCGGAGAGCAGCTCGGAGACCTCCACCGAGATCGTGCCCACCAGCACCGGCTGACCGTCCTCGTGGCGCGTGACGATCTCCTTGGCCACGGCGGCGAACTTGCCCTCCTGGGTCTTGTAGACCTGATCGTTGCGATCGCCGCGGATCATCGGCTGGTTGGTGGGCACCTGCACCACGGGGAGCTTGTAGATCTTCATGAACTCCGTGGCCTCGGTGAGGGCCGTGCCCGTCATCCCCGCGAGCTTGTCGTACATGCGGAAGTAGTTCTGCAGCGTGATCGTGGCCAGGGTCTGGTTCTCCTCCTGGACGCGAACGCCCTCCTTGGCCTCGATCGCCTGGTGCAGGCCCTCAGACCAGCGCCTCCCCTCCAGGATTCGCCCGGTGTGCTCGTCGATGATCCTGACCTCGTCGTCGATCACGGCGTAGTCGACGTCACGCCTGTACAGCGACTCGGCCTTCAGCGCCTGGATCAGGTGGTTGACGAGATGGCCATTCTCGGCGCGATAGAGGTGGTCGATGCCCAGGAAGCGCTCGGCCTTGGCCACGCCCTGCTCGGTGACCGACACGGTCTTGTGCTTCTCTTCGAACTCGTAGTCGAAGTCGGCGAGGAAGCCCTTGCGCTGACGAGGATCCATGCCCTCGGGTGTCTTGCCCGCTGTCAGGCGCGGGGCCAGCCGCGCGAACTTGACGTAGAAGTCGGCCGCCTGCTCGGGGGCGCCGGAGATGATCAGCGGCGTGCGGGCCTCGTCGATGAGGATGTTGTCGACCTCGTCGACGACCGCGAAGGTGTGGTAGTGCGACTGGC
>JALYYW010000049.1 GCA_030946085.1 Actinomycetota bacterium | reverse complement strand
GGCCCTGGCCCAGGTGCAGGCCGTGCGGGCGGCGGTGGGGCTGCCGATCGTGGCCATGGGCGGCGTCGAGCGAGGTCGCGACGCGGCCGAGCTGCTGAGCGCCGGTGCCGAGCTGGTGGCGGTGGGGACTGAGAGCTTCCGGGATCCGGGCGCCGGGCTCAGGATCGCAGCCGAGCTGGCTGAGATCTCCCCGCTGGGATCGAGGTGAGCCCCCTCTCGGGCTGCTTTGACCGGACGGGTGCGAACCCCTAACTGCGCGGGTTCTATAGCACAAAAGCTCCTGCAAACGTTGGAGATTCCCCAAAGCATCCTCGACATTGCTCTACCTCAAGTTGAGCTTCAGTCGAATTGCCACGATTGACCTTGATCGCGGGGGTGCACGATGTATAGTCGCCGCCCATGCCGCCGGTTAGCGAATCGCTACCAAAACCAGTCGCTGCGCCCGAGCGCTCGCTGGTGCAGCGCATGGAGGCCCTGCAGCGGGCCAACGATATCCGCAGCCGCCGCGCCCAGCTCAAACGTGACCTCAAAGCCGGACGCCAGCCGATTCACGAGCTCTTGCTGGCGCCGCCCGAATACCTCGAGACGGCCAAGGTGTTCGACCTGCTGCTCGCGGTGCCGAAGTACGGCCGCGTGAAGGTCAACAAGATCCTGACCCAGTGCAGGATCTCGCCGAGCAAGACGATCGGCGGACTCTCACAGCGCCAGCGGACCGAGCTGGTCGCCTTGATGCGCCGCCGCTAGCGCCGCGCCAGGAAATCAGGAGCCACATTTAAGGCCGTGGCCACGGTGTTCGTCATCACCGGTCCCTCAGGGGTGGGCAAGGGGACGCTGATCCGCGGCCTGCGCAAGCGTGTTCCCGAGCTGGAGCTCTCGATCTCCGCGACCACCCGCGCCCCGCGCCCGGGCGAGCGGGACGGCCACGACTACCATTTCCTCACCGATGAGGAGTTCGCGCGGCGCGTGAGCAGCGGGGACTTCGTCGAGCACGCCACCTACTCCGGCAACCGCTACGGCACGCTGCGATCCGAGCTGGCGCAGCGCTTGCGGGCGGGGAGGCCGGTGGTGCTGGAGATCGAGGTGCAGGGCGCCCGCCAGGTCCGGGAGGCGATGCCGGAGGCGGTGGCCGTGTTCGTCGCCCCGCCCACCCGGGACGCGCTGCGGGCGCGGTTGACCGAGCGCGGCACCGACACCCCGGCCCAGGTGGACGAGCGCCTGCGGACCGCGGAGGGTGAGCTGGAGGCCCGCCGGGAGTTCGCCCACGTGATCGTCAACGACCGGCTGGAGGATGCGACCGAGGGGCTCGAACGGATCGTGCGCCGGGCGCTCGCGGACGAGCGCTAACCTCTGAGCGACACCCATTTGAGCACGCCACCTCGGCAAAGGATCACTGACACCCTTGATCTCTCCCCGCATCGACAAGCTGCTGGACCACGTCGACTCCGACTACGCCAGCGTGATCGTCGCCGCCAAGCGCGCGCGCCAGATCAACTCCTACTACCACAACCTCGGGGAGGGCACCTTCGACGAGTTCCCGCCGCCGATGGTGCAGACGCGCTCCAAGAACTACCTGACCATCGCGCTGGAGGAAGTCGCCCAGGGCAAGCTCAAGTACCACTACCGGTAGTGGGTCCGACGCGTCATGGCCCGGTTGCTCCTCGGCGTGAGCGGCGGGATCGCGGCCTACAAGGCGATCGAGACGGCGCGGCTGGCGATCAGGGGCGGACACGCTGTGCGGGTGATCCAGACGCCCGACAGCGAGCGCTTCGTCGGGCGAGCCTCGTTTGCCGCCATCACCGGGGCCCCCGTGCTCGGCGACGAGTTCGAGACCGACACCTCTCGCGGGAGCTATCCCGGTGAGCCGGTGCCCGAGCGCGCGCCCATCAGCCACCTGGCGCTGGTGCAGCGCGCCGATCTGTACCTGATCGCCCCCGCCAGCGCCAACACCATCGCCAAGCTCGCCCGCGGCTCGGCCGAGGACCTGGTGAGCACCGCGGCGCTGGCGGCGACGTGCCCGGTGGCGGTGGCCCCGGCGATGAACAACCGCATGTACCTGCATCCGGCCACCCAGGACAACCTCCGGTTGCTGGCCGCGCGGGGGGTTAGCGTGATCGCGCCCCACGAGGGTGAGCTGGCCTCCCACGGGGAGCACGGCATCGGTCGCCTGGCCGAGCCTGCGGAGCTCCTGCGCGCCGCCCTGGCCCTGCTGGGCCCGGGGTCGCTGCGCGGGCTGCGGGTGCTGGTCACCGCCGGGGGCACGCGTGAGCCGATCGACAGCGTGCGCTACATCGGCAATCGCTCCTCGGGCAGGATGGGTCTGGCGCTGGCCGCCGAGGCCGCCCACCGCGGGGCCGAGGTCACGCTCGTGGCCGCCAACCTCACGCTCGCGCCGCCCGCGGGGGTCCGGGTGCTCGCGGCCGCAACCGCCGCCGAGCTGGCGGCGCACTG
>JALYYW010000019.1 GCA_030946085.1 Actinomycetota bacterium | reverse complement strand
ACGAGGGAGAGTCCGGGGAGCTGACGATGCGCGGGCCATTCGTGATGACGGGCTACTGGAACAAGGAGGATGCCACCGAGGAGGTGATGAAGGGTGGCTGGTTCCACACCGGCGACATCGCCACCCGGGACGAGGACGGCTACCTCTTCATCGTCGACCGCAAGAAGGACCTCATCATCCGCGGTGGCTACAACGTCTATCCCCGGGAGCTGGAGGAGGTCCTCTACGAACATCCCGCGGTGCTGGAGGCGGCTGTCGTCGGGTTGCCGGACGACAAGCTCGGGGAGGAGGTCGGCGCCGCCATCGCGCTCAAGGACGGCGAGAGCGTCGAGCCCGACGAGCTGCGCGACTACATGAAGGAGAAGGTCGCTGCCTACAAGTACCCGCGCAGGGTCTGGCTCGTCGAGGAGCTGCCCAAGGGGCCGACCGGCAAGATCCTCAAGCGTGAGATCGAGCTGCCGGACTCCGAGGACGCGGAGGCAGATCAGAGGCAGAAGGCGTGAGCGTGGAGCGAGAGTTCGATGTGATCGTGGTCGGCGCCGGGCCGGCCGGCGAGGTGATCGCCGGCCGCCTGGTTGACCGCGGTGGCAAGCGGGTGGCGCTGGTGGAGCGGGAGCTCGTGGGCGGTGAATGCTCGTTCTACGCCTGCATGCCATCCAAGGCGCTGCTGCGACCGGGGGAGACGTTGCAGGAGACCCGCCGCACTCCCGGGGCCGCGGAGGCGGTTACGGGCGCGCTCTCTCCCAGCGCGGTGCTGAAGCGTCGCGACGAGGTGATCCACGACCTCGATGACTCCGGACAGTTGCCGTGGCTCAGCGATCGCGGGATAGAGCTTGTGCGCCTCCCCGCGCGACTGGACGGAGAGCGACGGGTGCGCGGGGGCGAGGAGGTGCTGGTGGCCCGGGAGGCGGTGGTGCTGGCGGTGGGCAGCGGTGCCCTGTTACCGCCGATCCCCGGCCTGGCGCAGGCCCACGCCTGGTCCAACCGTGAGATCACCACCGCATCTGCGGTGCCCGAGCGCCTGGTCGTGCTTGGCGGCGGAGTGGTGGGAGTCGAGATGGCGCAGGCGTGGGCTTCGCTGGGCGCGCAGGTGACGGTGGTGGAGGCGATGGAGCGGCTGCTCGGGCGTGAGGAGCCCGGGGCCGCCCAGGAGGTGCGGGAGGCCCTGGAGGCTCGCGGCGTGGAGGTTCGTACCGGTGTGAGTGCCGGCGAGATCAGCCGCGAAGGGGAGCAGGTCACCGTCCACCTGGAGGACGGTGACGCCGTCAGCGGCGACCGGCTGCTGGTGGCGATCGGGCGTCAACCCCACACCAAGGACCTCGGCCTGGAGACGATCGGGTTGGAAGAGGGGGCCGGCCTTGGCCGTGGCGGGTACATCGAGGTCGACGACCACATGCGCGTTCCCGGCCACGACTGGCTGTACGCGATCGGCGACGTCAACGGGCGCTCGCTGCTGACCCACTCGGGCAAGTACCAGGGGCGGATCGCAACCGACAACATCCTCGGCGAGGACGCCGTGGCGGTGGCCGACGATGCCGGGGCCCCGCGGGTGATCTTCACCGACCCGCAGGTCGCCGCGGTGGGGATGACCCTGGAGGGCGCCCAGCAGGCTTCCCTGCCCGCCGAGGCCATCGATCTTCACACGGCCGGCACCGCCGGCGCGAGCTTTTACGGGCGAGACACCCCAGGCACCTCCCGCTTCGTCATCGACACCCAGCGCCACGTGCTCCTGGGAGTGACGTTCGTCGGCTTCGAGGTCGCGGACTTCCTCCAGGCGGCCACGATCGCCGTGACCGCCGAGGTGCCGCTGCACCGCCTGGCCCACGCGGTGGCTGCCTTTCCCACCCGCAGCGAGCTGTGGCTGAAGCTGATCGAGGCCTGCGAGGAGCGCTTCGGCCTCACGCTGCACGGGCGTTGAGCGCTGCGGGGCTCGCGACATCAGTCGGGCAGCAGCGGTGCACTGAGTCCCGGGTCACGGCCGACCAGAGCTGCGCGGGTGATGACCTCCGCGCCGAAGCGATCCCGCAGCCGGTCGAGGACCGCATCCAGCTCGCCCCGACGGTCGAGGTCCAGGGCGAGTTGACGGTGGCGCGCCTCGGTCAGGTTGGTCAGGGCCACGCCGATCAAGGTGATGCCTCGCCGCGTGATCATCGGCCCGGCCTCTTCCAGCAGCTCGATCGTCAGCGACAGGATCGCGTAGGTGCGCGCCGTCGGCTCCGCCAGGGTACGGGAGCGGGTGGCCCGGGAGAAGTCGCCAAAGCGCAACCGCAGGATCACCGTGCGGCAGCTCCGCTCCGCGCGGCGCAGCCGGCGCGTCACCCGATCTACGAGCCCCGTCAGCACCACGGCCAGCTCCTCTGCGGAGCGCGGCCGTCGCCCCAGCGCACGCTGGCTGCCGATCGAGCGCCGGCGGCGGCGGGCCTGCACCGGACGCGGATCCCGGTTGTGGGCCAGCGCATGCAGATGCCGCCCTGACGCTCGGCCGAGCAGCGCCGTCAGCTCCGCCTCGTCACGCTCGGCCACCTGCGCCACCGTCCTGATCCCCTCTTTGTGCAGCTTGGCCGCGGTCACCGAGCCGACCCCCCACAGCCGCTCCACGGGCAGCGGTTGCAAGAAGGAGAGCTCCTCGTCGGGCGCCACCACCAGCAGCCCGTCCGGCTTGGCCACGGCACTGGCCACCTTGGCCAGGAACTTTGTCCTGGCTACGCCGACGGTGATCGGCAGGCCCACCTGCATCCGCACCTGGGATCGCAGCCGTTGCGCGGTCGCGGTCGGTGATCCCGAGATCCGCTCCAGGCCGCGCACGTCGAGGAATGCCTCATCGATCGAGAGTCCCTCCACCACCGGGGAGATCTGCTCGAACACGGCGAACACCGCCCGGCTGGCCTCCACGTAGGCCGAGAAGCGCGGCGCCACCACCACGGAGTACGGGCACAGCCGCTTGGCCCGCGCGACCCCCATCGCGGTGCGGACGCCGCAGCGCTTGGCCTCGTAGCTGGCCGCCAGCACCACGCCGGCGCCGACGATCACCGGTCGCCGATAGAGCCGGGGGTCGTCGCGCTTCTCGACCGAGGCGTAGAAGGCATCGAGGTCGGCGTGGAGGATGGTGCTGTCCTGTAACACGAACGTATGTTCCCAATCGGCGCGGACGGATGCGGGGACCGGCTTATGGCAGACTGCCGCGCCGTGGCGTCTACGATCTTCCGGGAGGATCTGCTCCAGGGTCAGGTCGCGCTGGTCAGCGGCGGCGGTACGGGGATCGGGCGAGTCACCGCACTGGAGCTGGCCACGCTCGGCGCCGAGGTAGTGGTCTGCGGGCGCCGGGAGGAGCCGCTCCAGGAGACGGCTGCGCTTCACCGCGGGGGACGGATCCACCACCGTGTGTGCGACATCCGGGACGAGGATCAGGTCGAGCGCCTGGTCGACGGCGTGCTTGAGCGGTTCGGGCGGGTCGACCTGCTCGTGAACAACGCCGGGGGCCAGTTCCTGGCGCCGGCCGAGCAGATCACTCCCAAGGGGTTCAGAACGGTGCTGCGGCTGAACGTGGAGGGAACCTGGCTCATGACCCACGCGGTCGCCACCAGGGCGATGATCCCCGCCGGCGGCGGCAGGGTCGTGAGCGTCACGATCTCGCCCCACCACGGCCTGCCAGGGATGGCCCATTCCTCCGCGGCCCGGGCGGCGGTGGAGAACCTGATGCGGGTGCTGTCGATCGAGTGGGCTCGGTTCGGGATCAAGCTCAACTCGATCGCGGCCGGGCAGTTCGCCACCGACACGCTGCTGGTCAAGTACCCCCAGCCGATCGTGGACTCGCTCGCCGACACGATCCCAGCCGGCCGCCTCGGACGTCCCGAGGAGATCGCCTGGATGGTCGCCTACCTGGCCTCGCCGGCGGCGGACTTCCTCTCCGGCACGGTGCTGACCCTCGACGGTGCGCGCGACAACTGGTTGGGTGGCTGGCCCCCCAGCCTCGTCACCGATGCCGATGGCCGACCGCTGGCCGAGGCCAGACGGCAGCCGGAGTCCGGGTCCGGTTCCGCGCGGGTGCATAAGTCGACAACCGGCGACTATTCAGCACCTCGGTGACGCGTTGTACCCCGTATAGGTGCGTCACACGACACGGAGGGTCTGCGAGCAGCACGCGTGACGTGTTGTGCACGTTGTTGGAACCGGGCGCCCGACCGCGGCGCGCCGCGCGAGGGCCTACAACGAGCGCAGCGCGGGCAGCAGCTCGCGCTGCGCCCACGCAATGAACTGCTCCTGCTGCGCGGCGCCGATCTGGACCAGGGCGATCTCGGTGAAGCCGGCGTCGACGAAGGGCCTGATCTTCTCCGCGTGCTCCTCCACGTCGGGCCCGCAGGGCAGGCTCTCGGCCACGTCCTCGGGCCTCACGAACGCCGTGGCGGACTCGAAGCTCTCCGGGTTGGGCAGGTCGGCGTTTACCTTCCAGCCGAGTCCAAACCAGCGGAACTGCTCGTGGGCGCGCTTGACAGCGGTATCGCGGTCGGGGTCGTAGGAGACGGCGATCTGACCCACGCGGGGCTTGCCGGCGCCTCCGGCCTGATCGAACATCTCGCCGAGCTCGGCCTTCGGCTCCACGGCCACCATCACGTCGCCCTTCTCGCCCGCCAGCCGGCACGAGGCCGGTCCCGAGACCGCGACGCCGATCGGCACCGGCTGCTCGGGCGGGTCCCACAGCTTGGCCTGCTCGACGTCGAAGTACCGCCCGCGGAAGTTCAGGCTCTGCTCGCCCTCCAGCAGTGCGCGGATGATGTCGATCGCCTCGCTCAGCATCTCGTGGCGAATCCCGACGGCGGGCCAGCGCTGACCGACCACGTGCTCGTTGAGGTTCTCCCCGGAGCCGAGACCCAACCGGAAGCGGTTGCCGGAGAGAATCTGAACGGTGGCCGCCTTCTGGGCCACCACCGCCGGGTGGTAGCGCAGGGTGGGGCAGGTCACGTAGGTCATCAGGCCGATCCGCTCCGTCGCCTGCGCCGCCGCGCCCAGGATCGACCATGCGTAGCCCGAATGCCCCTGCTCGGACAGCCACGGCTGGTAGTGGTCGCTGATGACGGAGAAGTCGAAGCCGGCCTGCTCGGCGAGCTGGAGGTCACGCACGAGCTGGTCCGGGCGTGCCTGCTCGGTCATCATCGTGTAGCCGAAATCGGGCACGCCAGATCGGTACCCGCACCGCCTGGCGGCAAACGCGGATCGGCGCATGGCCCGCGCGTGGCGTCCGGTGCGTCGTGCAGGATGGCCGGCCCGTGACCTCCACTCCGGCCTCTGAGGACACCTCCTCGCTGCGCGCCTGGCAGCTGCGGGCGCTGGCCGAGATGCAGTCCTGGAGCGAGGGCTCGTTCCTGGTCTCGGCGGCCCCCGGGGCGGGGAAGACGCGCCCCGCGGTGGAGATCGCCCGCTGTGAGCTCGAGGCCGGCAATGTCGCCGGGGTGGTGGTCGCGTGCCCGACCGCTCCGCTGACGCGCCAGTGGGCGCGGGCAGCCAGCGCGCTGGGCGTGGAGCTGGCCCCAGATGCCGGCACTCCGTGCGCCCCGCGGGGCTTTCACGGGGTGGCGGTCACCTACGCCCGCATCGCCAAGGCGCCCGCACGGTGGGCGGCCGCGCTGCGCCCCGGGACGCTGGTGATCGCCGACGAAGCCCACCACCTGGGCGAGGAGCTGGCCTGGGGTCAGAGCTTCAGCCGGGCCTTCGCCTCCAGCCGGCGGTGGCTGCTGCTCTCCGGGACCCCGTTCCGTTCCGACGCCGAACCGATCCCGGGGGTGAGCTACGACCGCGAGGGGTTGGCCGAGCCCGACGTCTCCTACACCTATGCCGAGGCGGTGCAGGACGGCGTCTGTCGCCCGGTCTGCTTCGTGGCCTACGACGGTGCGCTGTCCTGGCGCAGCGGCGACGACGTGATCGAGTCGAGCTTTGAGACGGTGCTGAGCACGCGTGAGGCGAGCCGTCGCTACCGCACGGCGATCTCGACCGAGCTGCCGGACGGACTCCTGCGCATCCTGCGGGAGGCGGATGCGAAGCTCCGTACGGTGCGCGCCGCCGGCCACGCTGACGCCGGCGGGCTGGTGATCGCCGCCGACTCCGGACACGCCCGGCGGGTCGCGGCGCTGCTGCGCGAGGTGACCGGACGGGCACCGGTGGTGGTGCTGCACGCCGAGTCCCGGGCGGCGGCAAAGCTGGCCGCCTTCACCCACTCCAGGGATCCGTGGATCGTCGCCGTGAACATGGTCTCCGAGGGGGTTGACATCCCTCGTCTACGCGTCGGCGTGTACGCCACCGCGGCCAAGACGCCGCTCGTGTTCCGGCAGATCGTCGGGCGGTTCGTGCGCACGCTGCCAGGAAGGACAGTGGACCCGAGCTGGCTGTACGTGCCCGCGGACCCGGTGCTGAGGGATCACGCCGCCACGGTCGAGCAGGAGCTCATCCACGCCCTCAGGCGGGATCTGGGCGGCGGCGAGGAGCCAGAGCTGGACCGGCTGCAGCGGGCGGAGACCCAGTGCGGTGAGACCCCGGCGTTCGTGCCCCTGAGCGCTGATGTCGCGCCGCAGATGAGCCTGTTCGGGCCGCCCCCCGGCGCTGCGGCGGTCGCCTTCAGTGCGCTGCCGGCCGGCGGCCTGAGCATCCCCGCGGCCCCGGACCTCGCCGCCCCCGTGATCCCCGCCTTTGAGCGGCGCGCCATGCTGCGCGACGAGCGCCACCGACTGGTCTCGGAGGTACGGCGTCGCGACGGCGCCAGCCACCGGGAGATCAACGCCTGGCTGAACCGCAAGCTGGGGATCTCAGGCGTCGAACAGGCAACGCTCGCCGACCTGCAGCGGTCGGTGGAGCTACTGGTGGAGAAGCTCAGCCCGAAGCGCTGAGCCCGGCGCCGACGCGCCTCAGCTGCCGCCCGAGGAGCTGCCGCCGCCACCCGAGGAGCCGCTGCCGCCACCCGAGGAGCCGCTCCCGCCTGAGGAGCCGCTGCTGCCACCCGAGCTGCTGCTCCCGCCCGAGGACGAGCCGCTGCCCCCGCCCGACCGACTGCGACTGCCCGACGCGCGTGAGGAGCTACGCGATCGACCCGACGAGGAGCCTGAGCTCGAGCTGCGCGATCCGCTCGAGGACGAGCTCGACCGCCGCGAGCTGCCCGAGCCCGAAGAGGTGCTGCGGGAACGGCTGGTGCTGGAGCGGCTGCTGCTGCGCCGCGTCGTGGTGCGCTGGTCCCGCGGAACCTCGGCCCGCACGAGCTCCTTGACCAGCCGCTGGAGCTCGGCGTCCAGGAACTTCGCCATCCGCTCCTCGTCACGGCGAATGCTCTTGGCCAGCTGCGCGGTCTCCTTGTCGCCGACCGCGGCGGCGAAGGTCTCCAGACGGTTGTAGATGGCGATCTCGACGTGCTCCTCGCGGAGCTCCTCCTGAGCGTTGCGCATATGCGTCTCGAATTGATTGGTGACCGTGGCGCGTGCGGTCCCGACCTGCCCCTTGACGGCGGCCACGGCCTTACCGGCGACCTCACCGACGGCGGCCGGAACGCCCGGCAGGCTCGATCCCGAGCTCGGGCTTCCACCGAGGGCCTTGATCCGCGCGGCGACCCGGCGCTTGTGGTCCTTGGTCTCGGTCAGGTGCGCGCGGAGGCGCTTCTTGTAGGGCTGCTTCTGGGTCAGGGAGATGTGGGCGGTGAGGTCGGCCTCGAGCTCGGCCTCCTTGGTGTAGGCCTCGCTCAGCCACTGCACCAGCTTCGTGTCACGTTCGTTGAGTGTCTTGTCATCGGCCATTGGCTTGCTCCTTAGTTCGTGGGATCGGCTGCCGCCGGTCGGTTGCCACTGTCGCTGTACATACCTCGCTCCACCGCTGCGATGACGGTCGAGCGGTTCCGGTTGACGCGCTCGAAGAGATCCACCGCCGCCAGCTCCGCCGCGGATGCTTCGCCGATGCGGGCGATCACGTCCTCGGCGTTCAGCTGTGCGTACCCCTCCCAGGGCTCATCCACTGTCACCTGCGCTCCGGCGCCGTCCTCGACGCCCGGCTCCGCGAAGGACTCCACGAGGACCGGCTCCTCGGAGACGTGGGCGGGCTCCTCCACCGCCGCTGTCGCTGAGGCTGAGGCTGCCGGAGGGTCGGGCACTCTGGCGATTGCCTCCTGGGCCGCGACCTCAGGCGAGTCCTGCACGGGCTCGGCGATCGATCGCGGATCCGCATCCGGACGCGCCTCAGGGCCCCCGTCCTCGGCGCGCGCCTCTGCGTCCTCGGTGCCCGCCCGCACGTGGTCGCTCGGCTCCTCCGGCTCAGGTGCCTGCGCGTCCCGGCCCGGCCGCACCGCCTGCACGGCGAACGCCGCCAGCCCGACGGCGCGTTCGGAGACCTGCACGCCGCCCCGCACAGTCAGCCGCGCGACACGCAGGCCGAGACGGATCGGCAGGGTGAAGAGGTCGCCGGGCATGCCAGGCGTAATACCCCGAGCTTCGAAACTCAACCGAGCGGTGCAGCGTTTGATCTTCCGCGCTGCGGGCAGGGACGAGGCGCGCAGAGGCGCCGCGCGGGTACGCTGTCGGGCAACGCAGCATGAGGGTCAAGTTCAAGGGGAGGAGAACGCGATCGTGGACCTAGATCCCAAGTCGGTTCTGGGCGGTGCGACCAAGCTCGTCGAGCGCTTCGGCGACGAGGCCTATTTCGCCGCCCTGTGCATTCGCAGCGGCGTCATCGGCCCCGAGCTCCCGCACCGCGCTGCCAAGCTGGTGCTGGGCTTCGAGCGCTTCGGGATGCTGGGCGGGGCGGTCGTCGCGGCGTCCATCCGTCATGGCGATCGCGTGGCGATCGTCGACGAGCGCGGCCAGCTCACCTACAAGGAGCTCGATCGGCGCACCAATGCCCTGGCCAACGCCTGGCGCGAGCAGGGGCTGGAACCCGGCGAGGGGGTGGCGATCCTGGCGCGCAACCACCGTGGGTTCCTGGAGTCGATGTTCGCGGCGGCCAAGTGCGGTGCCCGCATCATCCTTCTCAACACCTCCTTCGCCGGGCCGCAGATCCGTGAGGTGGCCGAGCGCGAAGGCACTCACCTGCTCGTTCACGACGACGAGTACGGCGACATGCTCGACGGCGTGGAGGTGGACCACGGCACCTGGCGCGCGTGGACCGAAGACGACGATGCGGGCGAGGGCACGCTTAAGGGGCTGATCCGCAGCGGCTCCGACGACGCGCCGCCCAAGCCGGGGGAGGCCCCTCGGATCACGATCCTGACCAGCGGCACCACCGGTACGCCCAAGGGAGCGCCCCGCTCGGAGCCCCGGTCGCTGGCACTGATCGGTGGCCTGCTCAGCAAGGTCCCGTTTCGCGCGCGAGAAACCACCGAGATGTGCGTGCCCATGTTCCACGCCCTGGGCTTCGCGCAGACGCTGATCGGGGTCGCGCTCGGCTCGACGCTCGTCGTGCGGCGGCGCTTCGATCCGGAGCAGACGCTCGACAGCCTCCAGGAGCATCGCGCCAGCGCGATGATCGTGGTGCCGGTGATGCTCCGGCGGATGGTCGACCTCGGCGCCGACGAGACACGTGAACATGACCTTTCTCAGCTGAGGATCATCTTCGTCAGCGGCTCCGCCCTGGGCACGGATCTGGCCGAGCGCGCGATGGAGGCCTTCGGGCCGGTGGTCTACAACCTGTACGGCTCGACCGAGGTGGCCTACGCCACGATCGCCACGCCGGAGGACCTTCAGGCCGACTCGTCCTCGGTGGGCAAGGTGGTGCGAGGCTCGATGGTGAAGATCTTCGGCGACGACGACGAGGAGCTTCCCGAGGGTGAGAGCGGACGGATCTTCGTGGGCAACTTCTCGCAGTTCGAGGGCTACACCGGCGGCGGCGGCAAGGACACGATCAAGGGCCTGATGGCCTCGGGCGACGTCGGCCATTTCGGCGAGGACGGAAGGCTCTTCATCGACGGTCGTGACGACGAGATGATCGTCTCGGGCGGCGAGAACGTGTTCCCCGCGGAGGTCGAGGAGCTGCTCGCGTCCCACGAGAAGATCGAGGAGGCGGCCGTGCTCGGGGTGCAGGACAAGAAGTTCGGACAGCGGCTCAAGGCCTACGTCGTCCAGCACGGCGGTGGTGAGCTGAGCGAGGAGGACGTCAAGGGCTTCGTCAAGGAGAACCTCGCCAACTACAAGGTCCCGCGCGAGGTGGTGTTCATCGACGAGCTGCCCCGCAACCCGACCGGCAAGGTCCTCAAGGGGGAGCTGGAGGACCAGGATGGCGGCGATGGCTCCGCAGACGAGCAGGAGTCAGACGACGAGCGGGACTCCGAGGGCAAGCAGGAGGCCCACGGCAAGCAGGAGTCCGAGGCGTAGACTCGCCTCCCGTGCTGATCCTGCCCCCCGGCCACGCCCAGCAGGTGGCGGCCGGCCGTCGCTTCTCGCTGCGGGAGCGGTGGATGGTCGGGGCGGTGCTGAGCGTCGTGGCGGGCCTGGCGGTGGTCCTGGTCATCTCCCTGGCCACTGCCGGCCACGCCAGCGGTAACGGCTGCGTCGATGTCAACCTGCCCTTCTCCATGGGCGGGCAGGAGCTCTACCGGTGCGGCAGCTCCGCCAAGGCTCTGTGCGCGTCCGCGGGCCCGGCCGGAGGCTTCACCGGGGCCGCCGAGCAGGCCGTGGCCACGCAGTGCCGCAAGGCCGGCCTGCGCCCCGGGGGCCAGGGGTAGTCGTGACTGACCCGGCGGACTTCCGCGCGCAGTTTCCCGTCTGCGAGCGGGTCTCCTACCTGAACGCCGGCACCGAGGGGCCGTTGCCACGCCAGGCCGCCGCGGCCGCCCGGGAACGGCTGGAGCTAGAGGTGACGCGCGGGCGCGCCGGACGCGAGTACATCGACGGCGTGATGGAGCTCGCCGACCACCTCAGAGGCGGGTATGCCGGGGTGCTCGGCTGTGACCCCTCCGAGGTGGCGCTGACGGGCTCCACCACCGACGGGGTCAACACGGTGATCTCGGGGCTGCCCCTGAGTGCCGGCGAGGAGATCCTCACCAGCGACGAGGAGCATCCCGGACTGCTGGCGCCGCTGGGGCGCGCGCAGCTTGCACCGGGCGTGACGGTGCGGATCGTCCCCTTCGCCGAGCTGGCGGGCGAGGTCAGCGCCGCGACGAGGCTGGTCGCGTGCTCGCACGTCTCCTTTGTCAGCGGCAGGGTCGCGGACGTGGCCGCGCTGCAGAGCACCGGTGTCCCGATCCTCCTCGATGCGGCGCAGTCGATCGGGGCCGTACCGGTGAACATCCATCGGCTGGGGTGCGACTTCTACGCCGCCTCGGGCCAGAAGTGGCTGTGCGGCCCGGAAGGCAGCGGATGCCTGTGGGTGCGCCCTGAGCGCCTCGACGAGCTGCTCGTCCCCTGGCCCGGATACGGCTCGCTCAAGGACCCCGAGCGTGCGCTGGAGCTCGTGCCCGCGACCGGGGCCACGCGCCTGGACCACGGGTTCCCCGTGGGGTTGCGCAGCGCCTGGGCGCTGGCCTCGTTGCGCGTCTTTCAGCAGGCGGGCTGGTCCTGGGTGCAGCAGCGGGCGGCCTCGCTGGCGGCTGGCCTTGCGCAGCGTCTGCGTGAACGCGGGCTGCCGGTGGCTCCGCGGGGAGACTCGACGCTCGTCTCGTGGAAGTCGCAGGACCCACAGGGCGACCTGGAGCGGCTTCTCGGCGAGGGCATCGTGGTGCGCACGATCCCGCAGCGGGACCTGCTCCGGGTCTCGGTGGGCGCCTGGTCCTCCGAGGAGGAGCTGGAGCGGCTCGTGGAGCTGGCTGTCCGCTGAGCGCGCGCCTCACGCGTCGCAGACGCGGTGCGGGTGGGTGTAGACGTTGACCCGGTCGCCGCGGGCAAAGCCGCACAGGGTCAGCCCGCGGTCCTGCGCGACGGCGATCGCCAGGGAGCTCGGTGCTCCCACTCCCACCAGCAGCGGCGCCCCCGCCACCGCCGCCTTCTGCACGAGCTCAAAGGACAGCCGGCCGCTGACGCACAGGATCCGCTCGCTGAGCGGGACCAGCCCATCGAGCAGGGCCCGCCCGATGACCTTGTCCATCGCGTTGTGGCGCCCGACGTCCTCCCGCGCGCACAGCAGCGCTCCGCTGGCGTCGAAGAGGCCGGTGGCATGCAGGCCTCCCGTCTGCTGGAAGGTGGGCTGCTCCAGGCGTTCAGGAAGCCCGGCGAGCAGCCCACGGTCGACGACGGGACCGCGGGGCAGCGGCCGGCTGTTCACCGCGACCTCCTCCAGGGCGCCCTTCCCGCACACCCCGCACGAGGAGGCGGTGTAGAACCGGCGCCGCACCGGATCGCGCAGCAGCGGACCGGCTACGTCGATCGTGTTCGCGGCCAGGTCCTGGCTCGGGCCGGCGACCCTCGGGCCATCGATCAGGCCCTCGGTGAGCAGGAATCCGAGCGCCAGCTCCTCGTCGTGATCGGGCGTGCGCATCGTCACCGCCAGCGGCTCTCCATCCACCCGGATCTCCAGCGGCTCCTCGACGGCCACAACGTCGTCGCGGCCGTCGTGGCGAACCTTGACCCAAGAACGCGCCATCGCGTTCGTAGTCTGATCGCTCAGCTGAGAACCGGCTCCGCACGCAGCTCGGCCTGAAACGGGAGCGCCTCGCGCTCCAGCTGGCCGTCGTCGCCGAGGCCGTAGGCGCCGGTGCGCACCAACGGTGGCGAATAGGCGTGGATCGTGGCTGCCGGCTCCGCGCCGGCGTGCAGCACGCGGTGGATCGCCACCGGCGGCACGGTGAAGACCGAACCGGCGCCGAGCTCATGGGACAGCGGATCGCTGCCGATGCGAAAGCGTTCCTCGCGCACGCGCCCGGAGATGACCGCGATCGCCGCCGCGGACTCGTCGTGATCATGGAAGCCAGTGTCCTGATCCTCGCTCCAGCAGATCACCCAGGCGTTGACGTGCTCGTCGTCCCAGATCTGCTCGTACACGCGGACATCGTCGCAGTGGCGCACCAGGTGCGCCCAGCGCTCCCGTTCGGCCACCAGCCCGGCCACGAAGCGCTCGAGCTCTGGCGGCGAGAGGCTCACGCGGGAACCTCCACTT
>JALYYW010000013.1 GCA_030946085.1 Actinomycetota bacterium | reverse complement strand
GTCCACACCCGCGTTGGCGCAGACGAAGCCGTGGTGGGTGACGCAGATCAGCACGCCGCGCTCGGCGCGGAGCAGGGCGCGGCTCTCCTGCAGCACCACCTGCACGTGGCGGGGATCCTTGCCCTGCTCCTGGGCCAGCTCCCGGGCCCGTACGCCGGGGACGACATCCGCCAGCGAGATCGTCCGTCCTTCGGCCTTGGACACCACCTTGTGCGCGACGGCGAGCACGTCCCCCGCTCGGAGCTCCTCACCGGCACCGCGCAGTGCGGCGACGATGACCGCGGCGAGGTCCGTGCCGGCCTGCACCTGACGGAAGGGCTCGATCGCCGTGGCGCTGATCCCCACTATTTCAGTTCCTCAGCCGCCGAGGCTGCGCCGGAGCTGACCCAGGGCGCCGCGGGTGCGCGCGGCGCCGCCGTGGCGGGTGGCGAACTCTTGCTCCAGTGCCGTGATGTCCTCGGGCGTATCGATGTCGAGGGCTAGCGTGGGCACGGTCATCACCTTGACCTCGGCCTCCTGCGCCGCCGCGGCAGCGGTGTGGCGCTCGCAGCTCCCCGGTCCGAACGCCGGCTCCAGCGCGTCAGGCGGGGTCAGCAGCAGCGCGTTGGTGCCGGTGCCGTGCCGATCGGGAACGACCAGCGCGCTGCGGGCGCCCGCGGGCCACTTCACCAGCGCATCGAGCTCGGCCGCATCCAGCAGCGGGCAGTCGCCCGGCACGAGCAGCACCCGCGTCGCCCCGGCGGCCAGGGCGTGCTCTATCCCCTGCCGGGCGGCGGCGTTGTGACCCCGGTCCTCCTCGTCGACCACCTCCATCCCGTAGCTGGCGGCGATCTGCTGGGCGGTGCGATCGCCACTCAGGACCAGCACGTGGTCAATCGCCTGCGAGCGTCGCAGCGCCACCAGCACGTCGCACAGCATCGCCTCCACCAGCGCCTGGCGGTGACCCGGGCCCAGCTCGTGGGCCAGGCGCTGCTTGGCCGCGGCCAGGCCCTTGACCGGCAGGATCGCGAACACGCTCATGGCCGCGCCTGGGCTCCGAGGGCGAGGGCGAACTCCAGCGTCTCCTGTGCCAGGCGGCGCCGGGCCGCCGGGCTGTCCATCAGCACCGACGTCGCCAGCACGGGCAGTCCGTCGGTCTCCTCGTCGGCCACCAGCCCGTCGAGCAGGCCGGCGTAGGCGGCCGCGACCCCGCCGCTGTCAAGCGGATGGCCGGCCCACCGCATGAAGGCCGCCGTCGGGCCCTTGAGCACCTGCCCGTTGACCAGCGGGCTGACGGCCACGACCGGCGCGGTGGACTCCAGCAGGGCGGCACGCATCCCGCGCACCCGCAGGATCGGCTCGATCGAGACCACCGGGTTCGAAGGTCCGATCACGATCGCCCGCGCGGTGGCGATCGCCTCCAGGACCGCCGCGGTGGCGGGTGCCGCGGAGGCGCCGCGGAAGTCGACCTCCTGCACCGGGCCGGCGCCGCGGGCCCGGATCATGAACTCCTGGAACGGCCACCAGCGGTTGTGGGCCATCACCCGTGTACGCACCGGCAGGTCACTGGCGGGCAGCACGCGTGCGCCCACCCCCAGCGCCCGGCAGATGGCGGCGTGGGCCTCTGTCAGCGTGGCGCCCCCGGCCAGGGCGCGGGCGCGCTCGATCCCGATCGCCAGGTCCCGGTCCCCGAGCCTGAACCACGCTTGCGCCCCGAGCTCCCGGAGGCCGTCCATGACCGCGAAGGTGTCACCGGCCAGCCCCCAGCCGCGCGCATCGATCCGGTCGGCCAGCCAGAAGGCGACGAGGTCGGGGTCCGGTGAGACGTAGGCCCCGTAGATCTCGACGTCGTCGCCGATGTTGGCCACCACGACCAGATCCTCGGCCCCGGTGACCTCGAGCATCCCCCGCGCGAGCTTGGCCCCGCCGGTCCCCCCGGCGAGCACCACGACGGAACCGGTCAAGCGCTCGGGAGGCCGGTGATCCGGATGCCGGCGCGGGTCTTGTGCCGGATGTTGATCGAGATCAAGAGCGGCGTCATGCCCTCGACGATCCGGGCCATCTCCAGCGGCCCGCAGTCGACGCTACGCAGTCCCTCGATCCGCTCCACGAGCTCGGCCACCTGGGCCTTGTCGGCCGGCTTGTCGCCGCACAGCAGCACGTCCTCGTCGAGCCGGTGCTCCAGGTCGTGCAGGAGCGCTGCGCTGACGGTGTGAAAGGCCGACACCACTCGGACGCCCGGGGGGACCATTTCCTGGGCCTGCTGGGCGGCGGACCCCTGCGGCACGCCGAGCAGGCGCGTGGCCCTGCCGCTCACCGCCGCCGCCAGCGGGACGGTGGCGTCAACCAGCAGCTGGCCCTCCGACAGCGCGGGCTTCAGGTTGGTAAGCGTCTCGGACTGGCTGCGAAACGGCACGCTGAGGATCACGATCTCAGCGCCACGCACCGCGTCGGCGTTCTCGGCCGCGATGAAGCGGCCCTCGGGAACCGACTCCGCCGCTCGCTCCGCCGCCTCCTCTGCCCGCCCGCCCTCGCGGGAGCCGATGACGATCGGGACGCCCGCCCGCCCGAGCCGCTGGGCCAGGCCGAAGCCGAGCGCGCCGGTGCCGCCGACGATGCAGACAGAGGTGCTCACGGCGGTGAGTGTATGGGCCGGGGCCGTCAGCTAGGCTGCCGCCCCGGTGCTCTGGACGGCCGCGACGTGCGCACGATGAGCCGCCTGCGTGCGGCGATCCTCCTGCTGTCACTGGCCTCGCTGTGGGCGGCTCCGGCGCTCGGCCAGGGCCCCCTGGTACGGCCGCTTCCTGTGAGGCGGGCGTCGGTCTCCCAGGCGGGCCGGCAGCTCGTCTGGAAGAGCCGCCCGCGCCTGACCCGGCTCCACGCGGCCCAGCCGGTGGGCTGCGTCCCCGCCGGGCCCTCGTACGTCAGCCACGGCCCGCGCGCGAACCACCTGGTGGCGCTGACCTTCGACGACGGCCCCTGGCCCGACACCCCGCGGTTCCTGGACCTGCTGGAGCGCGAGCACGTTCCCGCCACCTTCTTCCAGATCGGCAGGCAGGTCTCGGCCTTTGGCCACGGGGTCGACCGCCGGATGCTCTCCGACGGTGACGTCATCGGCGACCACACCTTCGATCATGCCGATGTCGCCGGCGCCGGGCGGTTCGCGGCCCGGGAGCTGTCCTCGACGCGGGCGGCGATCCTCCGGCTGACCGGCTACAGGCCGTGCCTGTTCCGCGCTCCGGGCGGTGCCGTCAGCCACGCGCTGATCGCCGAGGCCCGCGCGATGGGCTTTCTCACCATCGGGTGGGACGTCGACCCGCGCGACTGGTCGCGCCCCGGAACCGCCTCGATCCTGCGCACCGTCACCGGCAACGTCCGGCGCGGCTCGATCGTCATCCAGCACGACGGCGGCGGTGAGCGCTCGCAGACGCTGGCGGCGCTGCCCGGGGAGATCCATAGGCTGCGGGCCCGCGGCTTGCGGTTTGTCACGGTCCCGAAGCTGCTCGGGCTCCGCGTGATCTATAAGTAGTCGATGAGCACCCCCTTCCCCCAGCGGGTCCGGATCCGCGAGGTGGGCCCGCGTGACGGGTTCCAGAACGAGCCCGAGGTGATCCCGACGCGGGAGAAGGTGCGCCTGATCGAGCTGCTCGGGGCCGGCGGCCTGGAGCGCCTGGAGCTCACGAGCTTCGTTCGCGCCGACGTGGTCCCGCAGCTGGCCGACGCCGAGGAGGTGCTGGCAGCGGCGCGGCTGCCAGAGTCGGTCTCGGTGAGCGTGCTCGTTCCCAACGAGCGGGGCCTGCAGCGCGCCCTGCGCCACCGCGATCGCTTCCACGAGATCAATGGCTTCCTGTCGGCCTCGGAGACCCACAACCGCCGTAACGTCGGCCGCTCGGTGTCCGACTCGCTCTCCGGCTTGGCTGCCACCTTTGCGCGCGCCCGCGCGGAAGGACTGCGCTGCGAGGGCGTGATCTCGACGTCCTTCGGCTGCCCGTACGAGGGGCCGGTGCTGGTGCAGCGGGTGCTGGCGATCGCCGGCGAGCTGATCGCCGCGGGAGCCCAGGAGGTGGGGTTCGGCGACACCACCGGCATGGCCAATCCGCTCGCCGTCCGGCGCTTCTTCGATGCCGCCCGGACGCGGCTGGATCAGGGGGTCGAGCTGACCGCGCACTTCCACAACACGCGCGGTCAGGGTCTGGCCAACGTGCTTGCCGCGCTGGAGTGCGGGGTGGAGAGCTTCGAGTGCAGCTTCGGCGAGCTCGGCGGCTGCCCGGTGCCCGCCGGGGCCACCGGCAACATCGCCACCGAGGACCTCGTCTCGATGCTCCACGAGATGGGGATAGAGACCGGCGTCGACCTCCAGGCGCTGCTGCGGGCCGCCGCGGCGGCGCAGGACGTGCTGGGACGGCAGCTGGGCGGCCACGTCCTCTCGGCCGGCCCGGTGGCGTGGAGCTGATCGACGGGTGAGCGGAATCGATCGCCAGGCCGCCTGGCGCGGCGCCGTGGAGCGCGCCGAATCCGGGGGGCCCGAGCGCCACCGGCACAAGGCCGCCGAGCAGGGCAAGCTGCCCGTGCGCGAGCGGGTCGCTCGCCTGCTCGACGCCGACTCCTTGACCGAGGACGGGCTGCTGGCCGGCAGTGAGGAGGAGGGCCTGGGGGCCGAGGGCGTGCTCACGGGCATGGGCACGATCGCGGGCTCCCCGGTGGCGGTGATGGCCAACGACCCCACCGTCAAAGCCGGTTCCTGGGCCCCACGCACGGTCGAGAAGATCCTGCGCATCCAGGAGCGCGCCCTGGCGGTGCGGGCGCCGATCGTCTACCTAGTCGACTCCGCGGGCGCCCGGATCGACCAGCAGGTGCAGATGTTCCCGGGCCCCCGCCACGCGGGAAGGATCTTCTTCAACCAGGTCAGGCTCTCAGGGGTGGTGCCGCAGGTGTGTGTCCTGTTCGGCCCGAGCGCCGCCGGCGGCGCCTACATCCCGGCGTTCTGCGACATCGTGATCATGCGCGACGGCAACGCCTCGATGTACCTCGGCTCCCCGCGGATGGCCGAGATGGTGATCGGGGAGAAGGTCACCCTGGAGGAGATGGGTGGCGCCCGGATGCACACCTCACGCAGCGGCTGCGGCCACGCGCTGGTGGCCAGTGACGAGGAGGCGATCGAGTTCGCCCAGCGCTACCTCGCCTTCTTCGGCTCGAACTTCGAGCAACCGCCGCCGGTGGCGCTCTCGCGGGAGCCGGCCGTCTCGGGGCGGATCGGTGAGCTGATCCCGGCCGACGAGAACAAGCCCTTCGACATGCGGGAGCTGATCGAGCGGCTCGTCGATGCTGATTCGCTGCTGGAGATCCACGCCCGCTGGGCGCGCGAGGTGATCGTCGCCTACGCCCGCTTGAACGGCCAGGCCGTGGGCATCGTGGCCAACCAGCCGAAGGTCAAGGGCGGCGTCCTGTTCGTCGACTCCTCGGACAAGTGCGCGCGCTTCATCGCCACCTGCAACGCCTTCAACGTCCCCCTGCTGTTCCTCGCGGACGTGCCCGGGTTCATGATCGGGACGCAGGTGGAGCGGGAGGGGATCATCCGCCACGGCGCCAAGATGATCAGCGCGGTGTCCGAGGCCACAGTGCCGAAGATCTCCGTGATCGTGCGCAAGGCCTATGGCGCGGGGCTCTACGCGATGGCGGGTCCGGCGTTCGATCCCGACTGCTGCCTGGCGTTGCCGAGCGCCTCGATTGCGGTCATGGGTCCGCAGGCGGCGATCAACGCCGTGTACTTCAACCAGCTCCGGGCGATCGAGGATTCGCACGAGCGCGCGGCGGAGACCGAGCGGCTGCAGGCGGCGTACGCCGCCGACATCGATGTCCTGCACCTGGCCTCCGAGCTGGTCATCGATGCGGTGATAGATCCCGAGCAGCTGCGCGCGGAGCTGATCCGACGCTTTGCTCAGGCGGCCGGCAAGGACCGGCAGTGGCCGGCCAAGCGGGGTCCCGTCACACCGGTGTAGCGGCCCCAGAGGCAGCCAGCGGTGCCGCGTCCCTGGGCGTCGTGGCCTGGCTGCGTGTCGCCGCGCGCTCGGCCAGGTGACCGTCGAGCTCATCCACCAGCAGCAATGCGAACTGCACAACTCGGTCGATGCTGTCCGGATCGAGCCGCTCGGGCGTGTCGGCCTCGGTGTGCGAGTCCGGGGCCAGCCCCCGGTGGTCCAGGGCGCCGATGGCCAGCGTCGGGATCCGTCGCAGCAGGGCGGGTTGCCCGGGGGAGCTGCCCCGGGTGCGGACGGGCGCAGCCTGCAGCCGGGGCGCCTGGGCGGCAGCACGCGCTGCCATGCGGCGGAGCTGGGGGAAGTAGCGCAGCGGCAC
>JALYYW010000046.1 GCA_030946085.1 Actinomycetota bacterium | reverse complement strand
GGCGGGCTCGGCGCGCCGTTCCCAGGGGCGTCTGAGTCCATCACGGCCAATGCTAGACTTCCGCCCCCAGCGAGCGCCTCCGTCCCTGCCGTCGGACTTCGAGGCTCTCCCTATGCGCGGCGGCCCTCAGGCCGAGAGGATCATCCTCGGATCGCATGAGCGACGACGATCACATTCCCGGAGCCGACGGGGAGCCCGCTCCCCTGGCCTTTGCCCCTCCGCCGCGCCGCTGGCGGGGGAAGTCCGAGGGCGAGCGTCCCCCGCGGCCGCGGGTGCGCAAGCTGCGCCTGATCCTGATCCTCGTGGGACTGGGCGCCCTGGCGGCGGTCTCGACCGTGTTCGGGATGATGATGGCTGTCGCCTCGGACCTGCCCCAGCTGGAGAACAAGCAGCAATATAAGAGGGAAGCCAACTCCTTTCTCTACGACGACCACTGGCGCCCGATCGGGATCTTCGCGCCGCCCAACAACGTGGTGATCGATCAGATCACCGGCGGCAAGCAGGAAATATCTGCATCGATGCAGGACGCGATCGTCGCGATCGAGGACCGGCGCTTCTTCAGCAATCCCGGGGTCGACATCCGCGGCGTCGCGCGGGCCTTCGTCGCCGACATCGGCGGCGGCTCCCGGCAGGGGGCATCGACGATCGCCCAGCAGTTCGTCAAGAACGCGCTCTCCGAGCAGAACAACCGCACGGTCCTGGAGAAGCTCCGCGAGGCCGCGCTCGCCTACCACCTGACCCGCAAGTGGACCAAGCCGAAGATCCTCCAGGAGTACCTCAATTCGATCTACTTCGGCAACGGCGCCTACGGGGTGGAGTCGGCGGCCCGGGTCTACTTCGGCAAGAAGTACGGCTTCGACGCCACGGTCGCGGCTGACCAGGCCAGCCAGTCAGCTTCGGGATGCGGGGATGCCACCGCGACCATCAAGCGCCCGAAGTGCGCCTCGCTGCTGGCCCCGTGGGACGCGGCGCTGCTGGCGGGGATGGTGGCCTCGCCCACGGCGTTCGACCCCGTTGCGCACCCCCGGGCGGCCCGGAACCGACGCAACCTCGTGCTGCACAACATGTGGGAGCAGCACTACATCAGCCGCCAGCAGTACGACCAGGGCATCGGAACGCAGCCGCCCACCGCGCGGGACATCCAACAGCCGAGCGAGCCGACTGCGGCGCCGTACTTCACGAGCTGGCTGCGCCCCCAGATCCTCGCGGCCATGGGTCTAGGCCGCGGAGTCCCGGCCAACGTGGCCGAGTACCGCGCCTACTACGGCGGGCTGCAGATCCGCACGTCGCTGGACCTGCAGATGCAGAAGGCCGCCGAGCAGGCCGTGAGCGCGGCGCTGCCGTCGGGATCGGGGCTTCCAACCGCCTCCGTGGTGGCGATCGACAACCACACCGGAGAGGTGCGGGCGATGGTCGGAGGCCCGATCGCAGGCGGTCAGGAGGACTACAGCCACCACCCGTTCAACCTCGCCACCGAGGGCCATCGCCAGCCGGGGTCCTCGTTCAAGCCCTTTACGCTCGCAGTGGCCCTGGAGTCCGGCAAGTACTCGGCCGACTCGGTGATCAACTCCGCGCCGCAGAACTTCATCGTGCCCAACAGCCGTGGCCAGGAGCACTTCATCGTGCACAACTTCGGCAACACGTACTCCGGGCCGATCTCCCTGGCCAACGCCACCGCGATCTCCGACAACTCGGTCTTCGCCCAGGTCGGGATCGACGTCGGCCCGCACCGGATCGCCAGGCTGGCAAAGCGGATGGGGATTCGCTCGCCGGTGTCGAGCAACCCGGCGATGATCCTGGGCGGGCTCCGAGAAGGGGTCACGCCGCTGGACATGGCCCACGCCTACGAGACCTTCGCCACCGGCGGCAACCGGGTCTACAACCCGCAGCTCGGCGCGCCCGACCGGGGGCCCACCGGGATCGCGCAGATCCGCTGCTACGTCGTGACCTGCAACGGCTCCCGGGACATCACCGACAACCCCACCCTGGAGCGGATCCTTCCGCCGCAGATCGCCCAGCAGGTGCATGACCTGCTCACCGGCGTGGTGCAGAGCGGCACCGGCAAGCAGGCCGCCATCTCCGGCGTCGACGTCGTGGGCAAGACCGGCACCACCACCAACTACGGCGACGCCTGGTTCGTGGGCTGGACACCGCAGATGACCACCGCCGTGTGGGTCGGGTTCCCGACCAAGCTGGTGTCGATGGCCACCGCTTACAACGGAGGCCCCGTGGAGGGCGGAACCTACCCCGCCATCATCTGGCAGAGCTTCATGACCCAGGCGCTGCAGATCCTGGCCACCGAGAAGACCCAGAGCGCAAGCAAGAGCAGCCAGGGCAGCGCCACCACGGCCACGATGACCGCGGGCTCATCCGGCGGCTCAGGATCCTCCGCCGGCTCGTCGGCGAGCACGGGGGCCGGTAGCGGATCCTCGAGCGCCTCGGGGACGGGTGGCTCCGCGGCCGCCGGCACCGGGTCCGGCGCCGGCACCGGAGGTGGCGGCACGGGCGCTGGCACCGGAGGTGGCAGAGGGAGCACCGGCGGCGGCGGTGGTGGCACAAGCGGCGCCACCGGCGGCGGAGGCGGTGCCGGCGCAGGAGGCGGTGGCGGTGGGGGCGGGAGCGCTGGCGG
>JALYYW010000138.1 GCA_030946085.1 Actinomycetota bacterium | reverse complement strand
CCCCACCACCCCCCTGCCCCGAGCCGGGTAGTGCATCGACGTAGATCCCCCGCGCCTCGTGGCCCGAGTTGTCGGTGGTCGGAAGTCCGCTGCGGACCACCAGACCAGTGAAGCCCTGATCGCCGGTGGACAGGGACAACGCCTCCGTACCCTCAGAGAAGTAGTTCGAGCTCTGCACCGCGGGCAGGGTGCCGAGCTGCACCGGTGAAGCCCACGACGCCCCGGCATCGTCAGAGGCCACGTACTCGGTGGTTGCCACCTGGGCGCTCTGGGGGTGGGTCGTGTAGATGACGTGCAGACGGCCGGTCGCGCCGTCCTCGACGAGCTGGCCGGTGGGACCCTGGTGGTTGGCCTCGGACGGCCGCGAGATCACCAGGTGACGCGGGCCGAGCGTGTTCCCGTCGAGCTTGCGGATCCAGAACTGGTGGATCGTGCTTCCGTTCGGGCCGTTGAACGAGTCGTCCTCGTAGAGCACAAACGTGCCCGCCGGCCCGGACACCAGCTGGGGAGAACGTGGGCCCGCCTGCATGGCGCTGGAGCCGTCCTCGGCGGGGAACGCGATCTCCGGCCCCCAGTTGGCTGCGTCGGAGATCGCATTCAGCGCGCACGCGGCGCAGTCGAAGGTGCGGATGAACACGGTCCCGCCTCCGTTGGAGCCGTATCCGGCGTAGGCGACCGCGAACGATCCCCGCGCGCGCTGGACCAACGAAGGCGCGCCGCCCTGAAGGTGCGCCTGGTTGCCGATATAGGTCGGAGCCAGGAGCCCCTTCTGCATCTCGGCAGTCGACGGAGGGGACGGATCCTGGACGATGAGTCGGTCCTGCCGCCCGAGCACGTATACGCCGGTGTCGACACCGTCGCAGCAGTGATACCCCGAGCTGTCCGGGATCATCGCGGTCACCAGTCGAGTGTCGGCGGCGTCGTAAACCGTCGAGCTGGTCGACGTGTCGCTGGGGTCGGCGTAGCTGGCGGACTGCCGTGAGCCCCGGGCCCGGGCCTCGCCGCCCTCGACGGCAAAGGTGGCGCCGGCGTCGGTGGAGTGAAAGACGACTTCGCGGTCGATGCCGTGCTCGGAATGCCACGGGTCGATGGATGTATTCCAATCGATCGGGCAGGTCCCGTGGGTCACCACGTACACATCGCCGAACGGCGACACGCTCACCTTAGGGCCGTCGCCGTCGAGGTTCCCGCCCGCGAGGCGGTGCCGCGACGGGGCCAGAGTGGTTCCGTCCCCGCACTTCGGCACGAGATGCTGGGTGCTCGCACACGTGACGCTGCCCCTCGGGATCTGGCAGTAGGTGACGGTGTCTGCCGTGTTGCCGGCGTTGGCTTCGAGCCACACGACGTGGGTCGTGCCGTCGCGGTCGGTGACGGCACTCGGGAGGTCTCCTGTACCGACCGGCGTGCTCGAGGCGTGCGCCGTGGCCGCGCCGGCGAGCATCACCAGCACGCACGTCAAGATGACAGCGGCGGCGGCCTTCCGACCCGCGCTCAAAGTTGTCCGGTCCGTGCGCAGCCGAGCCTCTCCCCCGCTTCGAGTCATGGGAGCAAGCGTTGCACAACCACGGCGGGTTTACGTCAGGGTGTCACCCTGATGTTGGCGGGGTTCCGGCGGCTCGGGACGCGGTGCTACGCCCAGCCGGCCGAGCCCGGCTTTACGCGAGTGCTGCCGGCTGGCAGGGTGTAGGACGCCCGCATCGATCTGGGTTCGGGGGTGCGGTCGATGGCGCCGCTCCGAGCCAGCGCGGCACGGATCTCCGACTGGCCGAGGCCATCCGTAACGCGCCCGCACCGGTTGCGCGAAGACCAGCAGTTCTCGCACGCCAACGGAGGCGCTTGGGGAACGGGGGAGGAAACGACGAGCCAGGGACGGAGGCCTCCGCTGCCCGCGTTGACAACAAGGGGACCGCCTCCCAAACCGGCCCGTAACTCCTCCCATTTTCCTGCGTACCTGCGGAGTCCGCTGGTATCTAACGGAGAGGGGGGGATTCGAACCCCCGATGGACTGATAGCCCATACCGGTTTTCGAGACCGGCGCATTCAACCGCTCTGCCACCTCTCCGGACAGAGCCACAACGTTAGACGAGGCCGTGCCGCGAGGGACGTCGCGCCACGTCCGCGCCTTCAGCGCCGCCGATCCAGGAAGAACGCCCGCAGGAGATCCCCGCAGTCCTCCTCCAGCAGGCCGCCCTGGACCTGCGGGCGGTGGTTGAGCTGCGGCTGGCCCAGCACGTCCAACACGCTGCCGCCAGCACCGGCTTTGGGGTCCCAGGCGCCGAAGACCACCCGGGGCAGGCGCGCCAGCACGATCGCCCCCGCGCACATCGCGCACGGCTCCAGGGTCACGTACATGACCGCATCGAGCACGCGCCAGCTCGATACGGCGCGAGCCGCCTCCCGCAGTGCGATCATCTCGGCGTGAGCTGTGGGATCCGCCCGCACCTCACGTTCGTTGTGTCCGGCGCCGATAACCTCCCCGTCCTTGACGATCACCGTCCCGATCGGCACGTCGCCGTGGTCGAGTGCACGGGTCGCCTCGCGGATCGCCAGACGCATGAAGTACTCGTCTTTGGGAAAGAAATGGGTGCTCAACGTCGCAATTGGCGATCTGTAGCTTTGGGCGAGGGAAACTTTCGGGGTTCCCATGATGTCTTAACCCTGCCCGACCACCGCGTGCTGTGCCGCGGCTCCTCTGAATCCATGAACACCACCCTGATCCGCTGCCTGACCCGCTCGCTGCTGGCGAGCTGTGCCGTCGCCGGCACCCTCCTCGGGGTCGGCGCGGGAAACGCCACGGCCGCCCCGGCGCGTACCGCCCCCTACGTGCCAGGCGAGGTGATCGTCGGCTACCGACCGCCTCCCGCACCGAGCCCGCGAGCGATCACCGCCGATCTCCAGCGGAACCTGGGCGTTCGCACCTTGCCCGCCGCGCCGCTGGCCTCGCCGACCGAGCGGATTCTGCGGCTGCGCAGGGGCCAGAGCGTCCCTGGCGCCCTGGCGCAGCTGCGCCGGCAGGCCGGGGTGGCCTACGCGGTACCGGACTACATCGCGCACACCGCCGGCACATCGCCCGCCACGCCGGCTTGGTACCCCAACGACCCGGGCCGCTCCCATACCCCAAAGGGCTGGGAGGCGATGCAGTGGAACTTCCTCCCGGGCACAGGCGTCAACGCCCCCCAGGCGTGGGCGAACCTGCTTGCCGACCACCGCCCCGGCGGACGCGGTGTAACGCTGGCGATCCTCGACACCGGCGTCGCCTATCGCCACTGGCGCAACTTCAGGGAGTCTCCGGACTTTGTCGGGACGCGGTTCGTCAAGCCCTACGACTTCGTGGCCGGCAACCGCTACCCGTTGGATCACGACGGCCACGGGACCTTTGTGGCCGGCATTGTGGCCGAGGCCACCAACAACGGCTTCGGCCTCACGGGGCTCGCCTACGGCGCCTCGGTCATGCCGGTGCGGGTCCTCGGCGCCGACGGCACCGGCGACGCCGCCACGATCGCGCGCGGCATCCGCTACGCCGCGACCCGTGGGGCCCAGGTGATCAACCTGAGCCTGGAGTTCTCGCTCGACGTGACGCCTCAGGACATTCCCGACATCTTCTCCGCCATCCGCTTCGCCCACCGCCGGGGGGTGATCGTCGTCGCCGCCTCGGGCAACGAGGGGGTGCAGCAGGTCGCCTATCCCGCCGCGGCGCCCGACGTGATCTCGGTCGGCGCCTCCACCAAGGACCGGTGCCTGGCCAACTACTCCAACGTCGGCGCTCACCTGGATCTGGTCGCCCCGGGCGGCAACGACGACACTTCGCTCCTGGACGATCCCAACTGCCACTACGCACGAGCGCTACCCGACATCTCCCAGATGACCTTCTTCGATCCCGCCAAGCCGGGCCGCTTCGGCTTTCCGGGCGGGTGGTACGGAACCTCGATGGCCGCCCCCCACGTCGCCGCTGCCGCGGCACTGGTGATCGCCAGCGGGGTGCTCGGTCCCCACCCGAGCCCCGAAGCCGTCCGCAACCGGCTGGAGACGACGGCGCAGCCCCTGGGACGCGGCCAGCCCAACCAGTACTACGGCCACGGCCTGGTCAACGCCGGCGCCGCCACGGCCCCCGTGTCCGCGGTCGCCACACGGCGCCGATAGCCGGTCGCCGCTAGGTCGTACGCACGATCAGCACCGAGCAGGGCGCGTGATGGGAGACCTTGTTCGGCACCGAGCCGAGCAGGAACCGCTTGGCGCCCGTCATGCCGCGATTGCCGACCACGATCAGGTCCGAGCGCTGCTCCTCGGCGACGTCCAGGATGGCATCGGCGGCGTCACCCTGGCGGGCGAAGCTCTCCACCTGCTCCACGCCGGCGCCAGCCGCCTCCTCTCGGGCCTCGGCGAGCATCGCCAGCACGTCCTCGTGCGGGTTGACGATCCATTGCAGGTCCTTGGGCACGTCCAACTGCTCGCCGCGCAGACGCTGTGCGGATACGGGCTCGTAGGCGCTGACGATCTGCAGACGGGCGCCGAGCTCACGGGCAAGATCGATGGCATAGCGGACCGCCGTCTTGGCCGTCTGTGAGCCGTCGGTGCCCACGACGATGGAGGCGAACACGAGCTCACTCTACCCGCCGCGCACCGCCGACAGGAGCGCAGCGGAGCTGGCACGGGTCACTGCAGGTCAGGCCAGGCGCGTGATCGCGATCACGATCCCCGCCAGCACGAACACCACAATCGCCGCCTGGGTCCAGAACCAGAGTCGAGGCATGCCCCGACGGTAGCGAGCCGGACTCGTGTGCGTCCGGAAATCAGCGCAGCGCAGTGGGACCGAGGTCGTCGAGCAGGCCGACAGCACGTGGGTCCTCGCCGTCCTCCAGCAGGACGGCGCCGCCCGGCCAGTAGGGATGTGGCGCGGTGGCGCGGTGGACGAGCAGCGGCTCGTAGAGCCAGGAGCCGGTGTTGAGGATCCTCGGCCGCCCCCCCGGTCCGCGCCACTGCGCCGGCTCGTCGTCGGCTATGGGCCCCAGTCGGTGCACGTGGCCGAACACCAGCCAGTCGGCGTCCACCCCCAGGCGCTGGGCGATGTGGGCGAGCGTCGGCACCCCGGCCAAGCGCAGCTGGAGGGCCAGCAGCGAGGAGGTCAGTGGCGCGATCCGCGGATTCAGCAGCCGCCGTCGCACCTGCGGCATCATCGCCGCCCGCAGGAGATCCGCGGCGTCCTCCACCACGGCCGCCAGCGAACGCGGCAGCCAGCGGGACACGGCGCTCGCCGATGCTCGGCGCCCCCGTTCGTAGGCGGCCGGCGAGGTCGGCGCCTGCGGCAGGCCTCCGACCAGCCCGCGACTGATCCCGTAGGAGGACCGGGGGAAGAGGTGCAGATCGACGTAGTGCCCGTGGGTGGCCCAGACGCGCGGGGTCAGCCACACCCCGGGGTAGCGGATCTCGGTACGGGCGGGAGAGAGCCACTGGCACAACCGCGCCAGAGCCGGAGAAGCATCCGCGGGCACGCGCGTCTCCGCCTGCAGGCGGCTCAGGTTCGCTCGCACCCACGCCCGTATCAGCGGGCCGTCGTGATTGCCCGGCACCACGATCACCTCGGCCCCGGCGCCCAAGCCGGCGCCGATCGCCCGCAGCACCGGCTCGGCGACCGCAAGCGCACGCTGCGCCCGTCCCTCCATCAGCTCCACGGCGTCGCCCAGCAGCACCAGCCGCTCGACGCCCTGAAGTGCCTCCAGCAGCCGCTCCAGGGCCACCGGGCGCCGCAGCACGTCGTGGCGAAGCCGGGTGCCCAGGTGCAGGTCGGAGATGATCAGGGTCCGCACGCGGCGCCACGATAACCGCGGCGGCCGGATGCGGCCCGGCGGGTCTCAGGCGGTGGCCAGTGCGGCGCGCTCCAGCGCCACCCCGCGCGCCAGCACCAGTACGGGAGCGGTGCTGTTCTCGATTGCGTTCTGGGCCTGCGCGCTCACCAGCACCTGTCCGTCGGCGGCCTCGGGGCGGGAGCCGACGATCAGCAGGTCAGCGCGTCGGAGGTCGGCCGTGATGGTGGCGCCGAAGGCCTCTGCCAGCGCCTCGCCGGTCAGGCGCGCGGCGCCGTCGTCGGCGGTGGCCAGCACTCCGAGGGTTGTGATCTGGGCGCTGGCGCCGCCGCGGTAACCAGCGGGTGCGATCGCCAGCGCGGTCGGACCACCCTCAAACAGCCTCTGCGCCGATCGACCGGGGGCGACGTGGCCCGGAGCCGTGCGGTAGTCCGAGCCGAAGACGATCAGCTGCGCGTCCTCCTGGGCGGCCAGCTGCCGCAGGCCCTCGCTCGTGGACGGACTGAGGACCACGCGCTGGGGCGTGTCGGGGTCTCCGAGCCAGCGGGCGCCGCGCTCCAGCAGCGCGCGCGCCTCGTCGTCCTCCAGCTGCTCGCGCCGGAGCTCGGAGCGCAGGCTGTGACGCACGTAGGCGAGCGTCAGCTCGGCCCCGGCATCGGCCAGCACCCGACCCAGCATCAGCGCGTCGTGATCGTTGGCGGTGTCGTCGTAGGAGACGATTGCGTTAAAGGACATCGTGCCCTCCCTCGTTGCTTGTTCGGTTCTCTGTTTCGTCGCAGCTTGGCACCTCCCTGCCATCAGCACTAGTGATGTCGCTTCTCGGCAAGATAAGATGAGCTTATGCTCAACCTCACCCGGTTGAAGGTGCTGCAGGAGGTGGTGGAACGGGGATCGTTCTCCGCCGCGGCAGAAGCCCTCTCCTACACCCAGTCGGCGGTCTCGCAGGCGATCGCGCGGCTGGAGGCCGAAGCCGGCACGACGCTGGTGGTACGAGACCGGCGGCGGATCCGCGCCACCGCGGCCGGCGCCACGCTGGTGGTGCACGCGGAGGCGATCTTTGCTTCGGTGGAGGCCGCCGAGGCCGAGCTGGCGGCGCTGCTCGGCCTCCGGGGCGGGGTGCTGCGGGTGGCGTCGTTTCCCTCCGCGGGCGGCACCCTGATCGCCGAGGCCGTGGCCAGGTTCCGCGCCGGCCATCCGGAGGTGGCGCTGACGCTCGCTGAGGGTGAGCCCGACGAGATCGCACCGCGGCTGCGTGCCGGCGAGCTGGACCTGGCGCTGCTGTTCGCGTTCCCGGGCACCCGGGAGCGCGCCGTGGCGGGACTGCGCACGGTGGCGCTGCTGGAGGATCCGATGTACGTGGCGCTGCCCGCCGATCACGAGCTGACCTCCCGCAACGCGATCAGGCTGGCCGATCTGCGCGACCAGCAGTGGGTGCAGACCTCCGCCGCCAGTCCCTGCGCGCGGCACGTGGTCCGCTCCTGCCTGACGGCGGGCTTCGAGCCCCGCGTGACCTTCGAGAGCGACGACTACGAGACGGTGCAGGGCCTGGTGGCGGCGGGCGTCGGCGTCGCCTTGATCCCGCGTCTGGCGCTCACGCGGCTCCACCCCGGAATCGTCGTGCGGGAGCTCTCGCCGCGCAGCCCGGCGCGCAAGGTGGTGGCGGCCACGGTGCCCGGCCCGGGGGTGGCGCCGGCGGCGGAGGCAATGATCGGGGTGCTCTCGGAGGTGGCGCGCCGTCACCAGGACGGGGGTGCGGCCGCGGACGTCCAGCGCACGCTGTAGGGTGACCACGCATGTCGATTCGCTTCGTCGCCGCCTCCCGAAGGTCACGCCCCGCGGGCGCAGGCGTGCTGCTGCTGGCCGTGGTCCTGCTGATCGTCGCGGGCGCCGCCGCAACTGCGCAGACACTCGGCCTGGCGGCCACGCCGGCGCGTATCTCCCGGACCGGGGTCGGCCCGGTCAAGCTGGGCGTGGCGTTCACCCAGCTTCGGGCTCGTGGCCTGGTCGGGCGACTGAGGGCCGGCTGCCAGCTGGCTGGTCCACAATCGCGCTCGGCCACGCTCAGCGGCCCGCTCCGTGGCGTGGTCGACTTCACCATGAGCTCGTCACGCCGGGTCACAGACATCACCGTGGCCAGGGGTGGTGTCACCGACCGCGGCATCGGCATCGGCGCAACGATCGCGCAGATCAAGCGGGCCTATCCCAAGGCAGTCGTCGACCACTCCACCGACCGTGCGTTCCAGACGACGTTCGTGAAGGTCCCCCGCAGCGAGGGCGGCCGGCTGCAGTTCGGCGTGAGCGTGCGCAAGCACCGCACCGTGCTCATCGGGATCCCGTTCATCGCGACCTGCGACTGAGCGCTACCGCCCGAGCAGTCGCAGGAGCCCGCGCGTACGCGCCGGCAGCGGCGAGATCACCTCGCGCACGTTGCTCAGGCCGGCCCGGAGCTCCGGGTCCCCGACGTCGACCGGGAGCATCGAGTCCTGCAACGTGGCCAGCGTCTGGTCGGCGCCGGCGAGGGCCCCGGCGGCCCGCTCGATCGCGCCCCGGGCATCACCGGGGCGTCCGCCGAGGCTGGGCGCTGAGAACGCCGCCGCCGGCAGACCGTGGCGCCCGGCAAACTCGAGGTGCGTGCGCTGAGCCCGGCCGAAGGCCGCCTGGGCGGGGCGGAACAGCTCCTCCTCCAGCCGATCGGCGCTCTGGTCGTCGAGCCATTCGTAGGCCTCCCCCAGCGCCGCCACCGCGCTCCCGATCCCCTCGGCGGCACGGTGCAGCTCCTCCAGCAGTTGCACCCGCGCGTCGGCCGATGAGTAGCTCATCTGGGTAGCCTGTCAGACGAAAGCGATGGCCTGGGACTTCTCCACCGATCCGGACTTCCAGCGCCAGCTGGACTGGATGCGCGACTTCGTGCGTCAGCAGATCTGGCCGCTGGAGACGCTGATCGACGAGCTCAGCTACGACGGGCTCCGCCGCGCGCTGTCGCCGATGCAGGAGGAGGTCAGGGCGCAGGGGCTGTGGGCGGCACATCTGGATCCGGAGCTGGGGGGTCAGGGCTTCGGTCAGGTGAAGCTCGGCCTGATGCACGAGATCCTCGGCACCAGCCCGATCGCCCCGCTGGCGTTCGGCAACGCCGCTCCGGACTCCGGCAACTCGGAGATCCTGGCCATGGCCGGCAGTCCCGCGCAGAAGGAGCGCTACCTGCACCCGCTGCTGGCCGGCGAGCTGAAGTCGGCCTTCAGCATGACCGAGCCGCACACCGCGGGCTCGGATCCGACCCTGCTGGCCACCCGTGCGGTACGCGATGGCGGGGACTGGGTCATCAGCGGCCACAAGTGGTTCTCCTCCAACGCCTCGATCGCCGACTTCCTGATCGTGATGGCGGTGACCGATCCCGATGCCCGACGCCACCAGCGAGCGTCGATGTTCCTCGTCGACGCCGACACTCCGGGCGTGCGGATCGTTCGGGATGTAGCCACCATGGAGCATCCCGAGGAGAGCTTCGGGCGCTACGGCAACCACGCCGAGGTGCTCTACGAAGACGTGCGCGTGCCCGCGGACGCGCTGCTGGGAGCCGAGGGGGCGGGATTTCTCATCGCCCAGCAGCGGCTCTATCCCGGGCGGATCCACCACTGCATGCGCTGGCTGGGGGTGGCGCGCCGGGCCTTCGACATGCTGTGTGAGCGCTCGCTCTACCGCCACGCCCACGGGTCGGTGCTCTCCGGGCACCAGAGCGTGCAGAACTGGATCGCCGACTCGGCGGCCGAGATGCAGGCGGCACGGCTGATGACGCTGCACGCGGCGTGGAAGATGGACAGCGAGGGGGCGGCCGCGGCGCGCACCGAGATCGGGCTGATCAAGTTCTACGGCGCCCGGGTCCTGCACGACGTCGTCGATCGGGCGCTTCAAGCCCACGGGGCGCTGGGGTACTCCACCGATCTGCCGCTGGAGGCGATGTACCGCTACGCGCGCGCGGCGCGAATCTACGACGGCCCCGACGAGGTCCATCGGGCCTCGGTCGCGCGGCAGGTGCTGCGTGGCTACGAGCCGCCCGCCGATGGGATTCCCAGCGAGCACGTGCCGACGCGGCGTGAGGCGGCGCGGGAGCAGTTTTCGGCGCTGCTGGAGGCTGTCACCGCCAACGACTGAGATCATTTGGTGCACGCCGCCCCCTGCATATGCAATGCTTCGGCAGATGGCGGAGGATTTCACCCTTGGCGAGGCGGCACAGGCGATCGGAGTCAGCCTCGACACGCTCCGGCGCTGGGACCGTGCCGGCAAGCTGCGCACCGAGCGCGACGAGCGCAACCACCGCATCGTTCCCGCCGAGGAGGTCCGGCGGCTCAGCCACCGCCACCAGCGTCACGAGACCGGCGCGCGGCTCTCGGCGCGCAACCGCCTGACCGGCATCGTGCGCTCGGTCGAGGCCGATGGGGTGATGGCGCTGGTGGAGCTGGAGGCTGGCCCGTTCCTGATCACCGCCGCGGTGACGCGCGACTCGATCGAGGAGCTCGGGTTGATGGAGGGCGTCGAGGCCACGGCGACGGTCAAGGCGACCTCGGTGATGATCGAACGTGAGCTCGGATGAGGTATCCCCGGCGCGTGATCCTGGTGGTGGCCCTCACGCTCGTTCTGGCCGGCTGCGGCGGCAGCGGCTCCGGCAGAGCCGAGCTGACCGTGTCGGCGGCGGCATCGCTCAAGCGCGCGTTCACCCAGTACGGCCACAGCTTCAAGGCCTCCCGGGTCCGGCTGTCCTTCGGCGGCTCAGACATCCTCGCCACCCAGATCGAGCAGGGCGTGAAGCCAGACGTGTTCGCCTCGGCCAACCTCACGCTGCCCCAGATGCTCTACGCCAAGGGCCTGACCGAGAAGCCGGTCGCCTTTGCCGCCAACACGCTCGTACTCGCGGTCCCGGCCGGCGCCACCAGGCTGCGCAGCCTGGCTGATCTGGAGCGGCCGGGCGTGACGGTGGCGATCGGCTCGCCCACGGTCCCCGTCGGCGCCTACACCCGCAAGGTGCTGGCGCGCCTCGGCGGGTCCCAGGAGAAGCAGATCCTGGCCAACGTGCGCTCGCAGGAGCCTGACGTCAGCGGGATCGTCGGCAAGCTCGCCCAGGGCGCGGTCGACGCCGGCTTCACCTACCTCACCGACGTCAAGGCCACGGCCGGCAAGCTCCGGGCGATCACGCTGCCGGCGGCGCTGCAGCCTGTCGTGGGCTACGCCGTGGCGATCGTCAAGGGCGGCGCCCACGCGGCCGCGGCCCGCCAGTTCATCGCCGGACTGCTCACCGGGGCAGGGCGCGGCGACCTGCTCGGGGCCGGGTTCCTGCCCCCGCGGGGGCAGTGAACGCCAGGACCGGGTGGGTCCTGGCGCTGGCGGCGGTACTGGCGCTGGTCCTGGCTTTCCTGGCCCTGCCGGTGATCGCGATCTTCATCAACAGCTCGCCGGGCGAGCTGATCGGCAGGCTGGGAGACCCGGAGGCCCGCGACGCGCTCGGCCTGAGCCTGGAGACGACGGTCCTCGCCGCGGCAGTGATCGTGCTCGCGGGCACGCCCGCCGCCTACCTGCTGGCCACGCGAGACTTTCCCGGCCGCTCGGTGGCGGTCACGCTCGTGGAGCTGCCGCTGGTGCTGCCGCCGGCGGTGGCGGGCATCGGCCTGCTGGCGGCGCTCGGTCCCAGGGGACTGCTCGGCGGCGCGCTCCGGGACCTCCACGTGGCGCTCGTGCTCCAGACCGCCGGCGTGGTCGTGGCGCTCATCTTCGTGGCGGCGCCCCTCTACATCCGCCAGGCGCTGGCGGCCTTCCACGCCGTCGATCGCGCGCTGCTCGAGGCCGCTCGCACCCTCGGCTCGGGTGAGGCGGCGACGTTCACGCGGGTCGCCATCCCGGTGGCTCTGCCGGGACTCGCTGCCGGGCTGGCGCTGGCCTGGGGTCGGGCACTGGGCGAGTTCGGGGCCACGCTGATGTTCGCCGGCTCGTTTCAGGGCATCACCCAGACCGCCCCCCTGGCGATCTATGACCAGTTCGCCAGCGACCTTCCCGCCGCGCTCGCCCTCTCCGCGGTGCTCGTGGCGGTCTCCGCCGGTCTGCTGCTGGCGGTCAAGCTCATCCCCGGGCACGGGCTCGCCGGTGCTGCGCGCTGAGCTTCAGGACACGATCGGCGACGCCGAGCTCCACGTCGTGCTGAGCGTGGCCCCCGGTCGGTGCCTGGCGCTGGCCGGACCCTCGGGGGCGGGCAAGACCACCGTCCTCAGGCTGCTGGCGGGAACACGGCGCCCCGTCGCGGGGCAGATCCGTGCCGGCGAGCGGCTCTGGGTCGACACCCACGCCGGTGTGTGGGTGGCGCCCGAGCGCCGGCGTTGCGGATACATGTTCCAGGAGTACGCCCTGTTCCCGCACCTGAGCGCTTGGCGCAACGTCGCCTACGGGATGCGGACGGGCTCTCGCGGCCCCCGGCGGGCGCGGGCGCTGGAGCTGCTGGAGCGCCTGGGAATGGGGTCGCGCGCACAGGCCAGGCCCGCGACGCTCTCCGGCGGAGAGCGCCAGCGGGTGGCGCTGGCCCGGGCGCTGGCCTGCGAGCCCTCGGTGCTGCTGCTCGATGAGCCGCTCTCGGCACTCGACTCGCGCTCGCGCGTCGAGTCCACGCGCCATCTCGCCGAGGCTCTGCGCTCTCTGCAGGTGCCGGCGGTGCTGGTCACGCACGACTTCGGCGAGGCGGCCTCGCTCGGCGACGAGGTCGGCATCCTCGACGCCGGAAGGGTCGTCCAGCTGGGGAGCGCCAGCGAGCTGGCCAGCGTGCCGGCGAGCGCGTTCGTCGCGGATTTCACCGGCGCGGTCGTCCTGAGCGGAACGGTCCTCCCCGGCGGCAGTGGGCTCACGGTCGTGGCGCTCGACGGGGGCGGCACCGCGAGCACCACCGACCGAGACCTCGGTGGCGGGCGCGTCGCGCTGAGCGTCTATCCCTGGGAGATCGGCCTCTCGGCCGTGACACGGCGCCCCGCGGGGGGGTCGCCGCGCAACCATCTCGGCGCCCGGATCGGATCCATCACCCGCCTGGGAAACCGCGTCCGGGTCGGCCTCGACGGCGGCCAGCCCCTGGTGGCCGAGATCACCGCCGACGCAGCGAGCGAGTTGGAGCTCGCCGTCGGACAGGAGGTCACCGCCACCTGGAAGGCCACCGCCACCCGTCTGGTTCCGCTCTGACCTTGACATACCGATCGGTATCTGATTTACATACCAATCAGTATCTCAATGGACGGTCTGACCCACACCTTCGTGTTCGCCGACCTGGTCGGCTTCACCGCCCTGGCCGATGCCGAGGGCGACGAGCGGGCCTTGGAGGTGGTGCTGGCGCTGCAGCGACGCGTGGAGGAGCTGCTGGAGGACCACCGCGCCGAGCAGGTGAAGGCGCTCGGCGACGGCCTGATGCTCCGCTGCGAGCGCGCCGAGGACGCGATCGCGCTCGCGTTGCGGCTGGTCGACGAGCTGGCCGAGGAGGACGGGTTCCCCGCGGTGCGATTCGGCATCCACACCGGTCCCGCGGTCTCCAGCCAGGGCGACTGGTACGGGAGGACCGTCAACGTGGCCGCGCGTCTGTGCGCTGTGGCTCCCGGTGGCGAGGTGCTGGTCAGCGAGACCGCGCGGGCGGCCGCCGGGGCGCTGGTCGCAGCCGACTGGGGTGAGCGCGAGCTTCACTGGCTGCGCAACGTCTCCCAACCGGTCGGCACCTACCTCGCCAGCCCGCAGCGCCAGCCCAGTGCCGCGGCGAGCGTCCGCCTCCCGGCTTCCTCGCCGCGCGCCCTCGCGCGGGCGCTCGCGACGCTCTGTCCCGCCCGCGCGGTCAGGGAGGCGATGGCATGAGCACAGACACGTTGCTCCCACCCGGACCGCGGGCGCCCAGCGCGGTGCAGACGGCGGTCTGGTTTCGGAGCGCGCAGTGGCTCCTGAGCCAGGGGGCGAGGCGCTTCGGCGAGACGTTCACGCTGAAGATCCTGCACGAGGGCAGTTGGGTCGTCCTCTCCAATCCCGACCACGTCAAGCAGGTCTTCACCGGCGATCCGCGGGTGTTCCACGCTGGGGAGGGCAACCGCATCCTGCTTCCGGTGCTCGGGGCGCGGTCGGTGCTGCTGCTCGACGAGCAGCCCCACCTGCGTGAGCGCAAGCTGCTGCTGGCGCCGTTTCACGGCGAGCGCATGAAGGCCTACGGGGAGCTGATGGCCCAGATCGCGCGGGAGGAGATCGCGCGCTGGCCGCGGGAGCAGCCCTACCCGTTGCGGCCGCGGATGCAGGCGATCACGCTGGAGATCATCCTGCGCGCAGTCTTTGGCGTGGAGCAGGGAGAGCGATCCGAGCAGTTGCGGCTAGCACTGCGGCGGCTGCTCGACCTGCTGACCAATCCCCGGATGCTCGTCTTCCCGGTGCTGATGGGCCCGGACCGGCTTGCCCGCTGGGGTCCCTTTCAGAGGTTGATGACCGGCGTCGACCGCCTGATCTACGGCGAGATCGAAGCCCGCCGCCGCGCCGGGGACCTGGAACAGCGCCAGGACATCCTCTCGCTGCTGCTGCAGGCGCGCCGCGAGGACGGGTCCCCGATGACCGACCAGGAGCTGCGCGACGAGCTGCTGACCCTGCTGGTGGCGGGCCACGAGACCACCGCCACCGCCCTGGCCTGGGCCGTGGAGCGGTTGGCGCGCCATCCTCAGAAGCTCGACCGCCTCACTGAGGAGGTGCGGGCCGGGGAGAACCAGTACCTGGAGGCGGTCGTCACCGAGACCCTGCGGCTGCGCCCGGTCATCTCGGTCGTGGCCCGGCGCCTGCGCGAGCCGGTGCAGATCGGCGACTGGCAGCTGCCGGCGGGGATCACCGTCATACCCTCGATCCACCTCGTGCACCGCCGCCCGGACATCTATCCCGAGCCCGAGTCCTTCCTGCCCGAGCGCTTCCTGGAGCGAGCACCGGGCACCTACACGTGGATCCCCTTCGGCGGCGGCGTGCGGCGCTGCCTCGGAGCTGCGTTCGCGCAGTTCGAGATGTGGGTGGTGCTGGGCGAGCTCGTCAAGCAGTGGCGCCCGCGGCCCTCGCGCCCGGAAGCGGAGCCGGTGCTGCGACGCGCGATCACCGAGACCCCGCGCCGCGATGCCGAAGTGGTCCTCACATGAGCGCCGGGTCGATCACGCGCCGGGAGAAGCAGAGACGCACCCGGAGCTCGTTGCTGCGGGCGGCCACCCAGCTCTTCTGCAAACGGGGCCTCGAAGGAGCCTCCGTCGAGGAGGTCGCGCAGCTGGCCGGATTCACCAAGGGCGCCTTCTACGCCAACTTCAAGTCCAAGGAGGAGCTCTTCCTGGTGATGCTCGACGAGCAGTTCTCCCGGGAGCTGCAGCGCCTCGACGAGGCACTGGCGGGCACGCGCGAGCCTCACGAGGAGGCGCGGATGGCCGCGATCGACTTCATCCACTTCGCGGGGAACGCGGAGTGGCCGCAGCTGTACTTCCAGTTCGTCGCCCACGCCGCCCGCGACGAGGACTTCCGCCAGGAGCTCGCCACTCGCCAGCGGGCGATGCGCGAGCGCCTGGTGGAGATCTTCGCTCGCTGGAAGGAGGGCACCGGGACCGAGCCGCCGCTGCCGCTGCCCGATGTCACCGCGATGATCTACTGCATGGCTGACGGCTTCCTGGTCGACCGGATGATTGAGCCGTCCCTGGACGAGGATCTCTACGCGACGATGATCGGCGTCTTCCTGCGCGGGCTGGAGGCGCTGGCCGCCGAGCAGTAACTTGTTGCGCGACAAGTTATGCTCGGGCCCGTGAGCTTCACGCCTCCCGATCGTGCCTCGGGTCGCCTGCCGCTCCTGGCGGTGGCGCTGACCAGCCTCGGCGCCTTCCTGGTCTCGCTCGACGTCTCGGTGGCCAACGCCGTGCTCCCGGCCATCGGTCGGAGCTTCTCCTCCGCCCAGCGGCAGGACCTGGCCTGGGTCATCACGGCGTACGCGATCGTCTTCGCGGCGGCTCTGGTGCCTGGGGGCCGGCTCGCCGACCGCGCCGGCCGCCGGCGGGTCTTCTCCTGGGGCCTGGCCGTGTTCGCGGTGGGCTCGGCCGTGTGCGGGATCGCCGTCAACCTGCCGATGCTGCTGGCCGGCCGCCTGCTCCAGGGCGCGGGCGCGGCGGCCGCCCAACCCGCCTCGCTGGGGCTGCTATTGGCCGGCATCGACTCCAGCCGCCGCGCGCTGCTGACCGCGCGCTGGTTCGGGGCCGGTGCCCTGGGCATCGGCCTCGGCCCCCTCGTCGGCGGCGTGGCCACCGACGCGCTGAATTGGCGGGCCGCCTTCCTGATCAACGTGCCGCTGGTGGTGTGGGCGCTGATCTTCACGCCGCGGGCGCTGCGCGAGACCGAGCCCCATCCCGGTCGCTCCCTCCCGGACCCGTTGGGCGCCCTGCTGCTGGCGGCGGGGGCGGCGGCGCTGACGCTCGGCATCACAGAGCTCTCAGGCTGGGGGGCGGGGGATGCACGGACCCTGGGGGCGCTGGTGGCAGCCGCCGGATTGGGGTCCGCGTTCGTGTGGCGCTGCCACACCACCAGCGATCCGGTGCTGCAGCTGGAGATGCTGCGCTCGACCCACGTGGCCAAGGTGACCCTGGCCACCCTCGCCTACTCGGCGGGCTTCTTCGGCCTGCTGCTCACCTTCGTCCTGTTCCTGACCAGCGTGTGGGGGCTTTCGATCGTGCAGGCCGGACTGGGGATCACGCCGATGACCTTGATCGTCGTGGTTCTGTCCCGGCGCGTGGGTGGTCTGCCGGCCCGCGTCGGGTTCGGGCCGCCGCTGGCCGCCGGCGCGGCGCTCATCGCCGCGGCGCTGCTCCTCGGTGCGCTGACCGCCGCTGGTGAGACCTTCCGGATCCTGTGGCTGGCCCAGGTGACTGTCGCCGGGGTCGGAATCGGTCTCTGCTATCCGCTGCTCGGCGCCGCGGCGGTATCCGGGCTGAGGCCGGCCGATCTGGCCGCCGCCACCGCCATCAACCAGTGCGCCCGCCAGCTCGGGGCGGCCCTCGGCGTGGCCCTGTGCGTAGCGGTCCTCGGCTCCGCGGTCCATGTGCCCGCCGCACGCTTTCACCTGGCCTGGATCGTCTGTGCCGCCCTGTGCCTGCTCGCCGCCGCCTGCTCGGCGACGATCCACCGGCCGACTGTGCTCGCACCGTCATGAGCTTCCGCGTCCTACCCGCCGCCGAGGCGTTCTGGCGAGCGTCGAACCAGATGGGTCTCCCCAATACCGACCTGGCGGCGCAACTGGGGCTCGAGCCTCTCGGTGCGCGGCTATGGCGCCTCTTGCCGGGACAGGCCTCGACCCGCCACCGGCACACGAGCCAGACCGAGCTGTACCTCGTGATCGCGGGCACCGGTCGCATGCGAGTCGACGAGGAGCTCCTCACCCTGGAGCCGCTGTCGGCCGTGGTGGTGGCACCGCGGACGGTGCGCCAGATCTTCAACGACACCGATGCCGACGCGCTGTGGCTGGTGGCGGGCGCGCCTCCTGAACGTGGGAGCACGACGCAGTTGACACCGGCCCAACTCGCCGACCTGTATCCCGACGGCCTTCAGGCCCTGCCGCCGGAGCTGGATCGAACGGATGATTCCGGTCAGCGTGGCGCCGCGTGATGCCGCCGGCCAAGACCCGTGACGCCGAGCGCTCACGAGCGCAGATCCTTCAGAGCGCCGAGCGGGTCTTCGCGCACGAGGGCTACGACGCCGCCAGCCTGGCCATGATCGGTGATGCGGCGGGGGTCTCCCGCGCGACGCCGAGCTACTTCTTCGGCTCCAAGCAGGAGCTCTACCAGGCGGTGCTTCGGGCGATGTACCGCGACCGAACCGCCACGCTGCAGCCGGCCTTCGCGCCCGTGGCGGCGTGGGCTGAGTCCGAGGCTCCCGCCGAGACCCTGCGCACGGTGCTGGGACGCGCGGTGGCCAGCTACCTCAGCTTTCTCAGCCACCGCCCCACGTACGTCGACATCATCGAGCGGGAGGCGCTGGCGCGGGGACAACGGTTGAACGGGCTTCAAGTGGAGTCGACCGTGATGGAGGACGCCTTCGCGGCGCTGCGCCGGCACGCCCGCAGGCACGGCCTGGGCAGCTTCGACGTCGGCGAGGCGGTGATCTGCCTCGTCGCCCTGGGGTACACGCCCGTGGCCCACCGCCACACGCTGCTGCGCCGCCACGGCTTCGTCCACGACGATCCCCGCTTCCTGGCCCGCCGGCGGAGGCACATCGTCGACCTGCTGCTGCACATGATGGTGGCGCCGTGATGGCTGCTGGTGCGATGGTGTTTCACTTCGACCTCGCCTCGCCCTACGCGTACCTTTCGGCGGAGCGCCTGGCGGGGCGGGCTGACGTCGACTGGCAACCCGTCCTCGTGGGCGCGATGTTCGGCTGGCGAGGCCATGGATCGTGGGCCCAGACCGAGGCCCGCGGCGCTCACGTCGCCGAGATAGAGCGTCGCGTGGCGGCGGACGAATTGCCGCCCCTCCGCTGGCCCGAGGGCTGGCCGGTGAACAGCCTGCAGGCGATGCGTGCCGCGCTCTGGGCCGGGGAGGCGGCCCGGGGCGGCGAGTTTACGCTGAGCGCGTTTCGGCGCGGCTTCCAGCGCGGGGAGGATCTCGCACATCTGGGTGTGCTCCAGGAGGTCGCCGGCGAGGTCGGGCTCGACGCGGCGGCGCTCCCCGCAGCGACCGCCGATCCCGGCCTCAAGTCGCGGCTGAAGGAGGTCACCGTCGCTGCCTACGCTCGCGGGGTCGCAGGCGTACCGTCGTTCATCGTGGGTGAGGGCGTCTTCTATGGCGATGACCATCTGGAGCAGGCGCTCGCGGCGCTGCGGGCCGGCTGATCCGAGATGGGGAATACTGCCGGGCATGGAACGCAACGTGATGGGCGGCGAGCTGGAGAGCTGCAGCAGCGACCCTCTGACGGGGTTCTACCGGGACGGGTGCTGCCGCACGAGCCCGCAGGATCTCGGTAGCCACACGATCTGCGCCGCCGTGAGCAGCGAATTTCTCGAGTATCAGCAGAGCATCGGCAACGATCTGAGCACGCCGGTTCCCGCGTACGGCTTTCCGGGCCTCAAGCCGGGCGACCAGTGGTGCGTGACCGCTCGCAACTGGTTGCGGGCGCACGAGGCGGGTGTCGCTGCCTTCGTCGTCCTCGCCTCCACCCACGAGCGGGCGCTGGAGATCGTGCCGCTGGCGGTGCTCAAGCTGTACGCGGTCGACGTGCCCGCCGATCCGGGATCGATCGACCTTTGAACTGGCTGCCGGCGCAGCTCGGTGATCGCCGTCAGGAGTCGAGCGGCTCAGACCGCGGCACCCGCGCCGCGCGCGTGGCGGGGCAGCCACCAGGTGACCGTAAATTGCACCCAGCCGCGGCTGGCTCACCGAGGATCAGTCCCAGCTCGTACTAACGCTCCGGGGCCGTAAGACGCCGATCCCGTCGCTTCGTCACTTTGCACTACCGGGCCCACCGTGCACGCCGTCATCGCTGAGCCTCGCTGTCGGATGGCTCCCACCGAGTAGATCGGTGCCTGCGTTTACGACTTCTTCATTCGCACCAACCTGATCGCCGGCGGGGCCGAGCCCGACCCAGAGATCGAAAAGGCATCGACACGCTCTGATACCCCGGCGCCAACAAGCTGTGATCACCGCCGGCGTCGCGGGCAAGACCTCCGCACCGCGGATGCTGGGCTTCACGATCGCCCCCAGCTGACCGGGTTATCTGGCGCGCGGTCTGAAGCCCGCTCCAGATCCCGCGGGCGCATGTCCCGCAGACCCTCCCGGTAGGCTGCCACCTCCGCCCGCGCCCGCTCGTCCTCCCAGCCGAGCTGCTCGCGGCACACCCGCGCCGCGGCCTCGTCTGCCCCTATTCCGGCGTGGCGCCCCAGGCCCACCATCGTCCGGCGCAGCAGCACATCCGCCAAGTTTCCGGCCAGCTCGGCCTCCAGGGCGTGCACCACCTCGGCGCCGATCGCGCCCGTGTCGGGATCGAACGAAGCGCTCAGCTCCGGCCGCCCGGACGCCACTGTCAGGACCTCCTCGGCCTGCGTGCCGTAGATCCGCAGCAGCCGCCGGGCCACCACATCCGAGACCGGCGCGCGTTCCACAAAGCTCTCAGCGAACGACTCCCAGTCCTCCACCGCCCCGCCGGGCAGCGGCACCTCCCCCGTCCGGCACGGATGCGCCTCGCGCTCCAGCTTCCCCAGCACCGCGTCCATAGTCTCCTGGGCCAGCTGCCGGAAGGTGGTGAGCTTGCCGCCGACGATCGACAGCAGCCCGTCGATCTCTGGTGCGTGGTCGTGGATCACGTGGCTGCGAGTGACGGATCCCTCCTGGCCCGCGGTCTCGGGCAGCGGTCGCACGCCGGCGTAGGTGTAGAGCACGTCATACCGCGTCAGGTTCGCCGGGGGGATGACCTCGTTGGTGGCCGAGATCAGGTACTCGATCTCCTCCTCCTCGGCGACGACGTGATCAAGGTCGCCCTCGTAGCGGGTATCGGTGGTGCCGATCAGGAAGAGATTGTTCCAGGGCACGATGAAGTAGGGCCGGCCATCTCCGGCCTCCACGTACAACGCCTCATCCGGCGCCCCCGGGAAGCTCTCCACCACCAGGTGGACGCCCTTGGTGCCACCCACCAGCCGCTGCGCGGGGGCAGCGGCGAGCTCGCCCAGCACCTCGTCGACCCACGGGCCGGCGACGTTGACCACGACCGGCGCCCGCAGGGTCTCCCCGCCGTCCAGCGTCACGCCCTGGATCCGACGGTCCTGCACCTCCAGCCGCCGCACCGCGTGATGGGTGAGGATCACGGCGCCGTGGTCGTGGGCGTCGAGCGCGTTCTCCAGCGCCAGCCGCTCGGGATACTCGGCCTGGGCGTCGTAGTACACCGCCGCGCCCTCCAGGCCCTCGGGGCTCAGCCCCGGCTCGCGCTCCAGCGCCCGAGCAGGGTTCAGCATGTGGTGGCGCGCCTCGCTCTTGTCCAGCGATAGCGCGTCGTAGGCCAGCATCCCGGCGCGGATCGTCCATGGCCCGCGCCGGTCACGCTCGTAGATCGGGATCAGGAACGACAGTGGGCGGACCAGGTGCGGAGCTATCCGCAAGAGCCGCTCGCGCTCACGCAACGACTCCCGCACCAGGCCCACCTCCAGGTGCTCCAGGTAGCGCAGGCCGCCGTGGATCAAGCGCGTGGACCAGCTCGTGGTCCCGGCGGCGATGTCGCCCTTGTCGATCAGTACCACTTTCAGGCCGCGGAGCGCGGCGTCACGAGCGATGCCGCAGCCGTTGATGCCGGCGCCGATTACGATCACGTCGACCGGCTCGGCGGGCGGGCTGCCGGGTGTTCGCCTCAGCCCTCCACCACCCACCGCTGTGAGCGCTGGAGGGCTCGTCGCCACTCCGCCAGCAGCGCGTGGCGCTCGTCATCGCCGAAGCGGGGCTCGTAGCGCGCCCCCTCGCGCCACATCGAGCGCACGTCCTCCTGGCTCCACAGGCCGGCGGTGATCCCGGCCAGGTAGGCGGCGCCCAGGGCAGTGGTGTCGGTGATCTGTGGCACCACCACCGGCACGCCCAGCATGTCGGACTGGAACTGCATCAGCCAGCGGTTGTTGGTCGCGCCGCCGTCGACGCGCAGCTCCTCCAGCGAGACCCCCAGGGCCGTGTTCTGCGCCCGCACGGCATCGACGCTCTGGTAGGCGATCGCTTCCAGCGCGGCGCGGGCCAGGTGCGCGACCTTCGTGCCCCGGGTGAGGCCGATGATCGTGCCGCGGGCATAGGGGTCCCAATGCGGTGACCCGAGGCCAGTCAGCGCCGGCACGAAGTACACGCCATCGTTGCTCTGAAGCGAGGCGGCCAGCTCCTCGCTCTCGGCGGCGGTCTCAATCACGCCGAGGCCGTCCCGCAGCCACTGCAGTGCCGCGCCGGTGACGAACATGCTGGACTCCAGCGCGTAGTCGACGCGATCCTCCAGGCCCCACGCGATCGTGGTGATCAGCCCCCGCTCCAGCAGCGGCGAGCCCGCGCCGGCGTTCTGGAGCAGGAAGTTCCCGGTGCCGTAGGTGTTCTTGCCAAGGCCCGGCTCGTGGCAGCCCTGTCCGAACAGCGCCGCCTGCTGGTCGCCGGCCATGCCGCAGACGGGCACCGATCCACCGAACTCGTCGGTCTCGCCGTAGACCTCGGCATTGGACCGGGCATCGGGCAGCGAACCCACCGGCACCCCCAGCATGTCGCACAGCTCCTCGTCCCACCGGCGCTCACGGATGTTGAAGAGCAGCGTGCGCGAGGCATTGGAGTAGTCGGTGACATGGTTGCCGGTCAGCTTGTAGACCAGCCAGGAGTCGATCGTGCCGAGGCTGGCGCGGCGATCGACGCCACCCTCGGTGAGCAGCCACTCGTACTTGGTCCCGGAGAAGTAGGCGTCGAGGACCAGACCGGTGCGCTCGCGGAAGACCGGCTCCTGGCCGTCCTCGCGCAGCTCGTCGCAGCGACGGGCGGTGCGCCGGTCCTGCCACACGATCGCGCTGTGCAGGGGCTCGCCCGTGCGGGAGTCCCAGGCCACCGCTGTCTCCCGCTGGTTGGTGATCCCGATCCCCTGCAGCTCACTGCCCTTCACGCCCGCCTCCTCCAGCGCCTCCGCCGCCACCTTGCGAGTCACCTCCCAGATCTCGGCGGCGTCGTGCTCCACCCAGCCGGGCCGCGGAAAGTGCTGCTCGAACTCGGAGTAGGCCCGGCTCCGGGGCTGCCCCTCCTCGTCGAAGACAAAGCAGGTGGTGCCGGTGGTGCCCTGGTCGATCGCGAGGATCATCCCGCTCGATTGCTACCCCGTCGGCATCGGCGCGACTCCCGGGCTCGGGTTGTGTTGATAGGAGGAGAGTCCATTGAAGGTCCATCCAGGAGGTAATTCCTTGCCCTTGCGTTCACTCTTGCACCGCCGGCCCTCGCCGGCCATGGCCGTCTCGCTGGTGGCCCTGTTCGTCTCGCTGGGCGGTGTCGGCTATGCCGCCGTGAGCCTCCCCCACAACAGCGTTGGCAACTTCCAGCTCAGAAACAACTCGGTGTCCTACAAGAAGATCGTGCCCGGTGCGGTCGGCATCGTCCGCGCCAACACCAACCAGCTCCAGGTCCGGGTGAGCGGGCAGTGCGGCCCGTCCTCGGGAATCGGCTCCGTCGACTCCGCGGGCAAGGTCTCCTGCAACCCGTCGCTGCCCCCGCAGGCCGGTATCGCCAACACCGCGGGCGTGACCTCGAAGCTGACCCCCGTCAACACCCTCGCGCTCAAGCCCACGGGGTCATACCTGGCCTGGGCCAACCCGACCGCGACCGTAGCCGGCAACGGCACCAATCAGCGGGTGACCGTGAGCTGCACGCTGACCCTGGGCAGCAACACCCAGACTCGCACGGTGACGATCAACACCGGAACCGCCCTCGCGGCGAGCAGCGAGTCGATCCCGCTGCAGCTGGCGGCCAGCGCCGGCAGCTCGGGTGTGAGCTGCACCAGCTCCTCCTCCGCCACCCCGGCGGCAACGGTGAACGTCACCTCCTCGCTCAACACGATCCAGACGGCTTCCTAGACGGAAATCGCGGCCCTCGATCCGGGCAGCCACGGATGCGCTGCCCGGATCCGACGATGAGTCCACAGGACTCGCCGCACCCGTTGTTAGCATCGCCCGGATGAGCGCTCTCTCCGATCTGTCGCTGCTGGCCTCGGGCAAGGTCCGCGACATCTACGAGGGCCTCGACGGGACGCTGCTGCTGGTGGCCTCGGACCGGATCTCGACCTATGACGTCGTCCACCCCACCCCGATCCCGGACAAGGGCAGCGTGCTCACCGGGCTCTCGGCGTTCTGGTTTCAGCGCACCGCCGAGCTGGTTCCCGGCCACCTGGTCTCGGTGAACGAGGGCGTGCCCAACGAGGCTCGCGGGCGCGCGATGGTGGTCAAGCGCCTGTCGATGCTGCCGGTGGAGTGCGTGGTGCGCGGGTACCTCAGCGGGTCGGGCTGGAAGGACTACCAGCGCTCCGGTGCGGTCAGCGGAATCGAGCTGCCCGGGGGGCTGCGCGAATCCGAGCAACTTCCGCAACCCCTGTTTACACCGTCTACCAAGGCCGACGTCGGTCACGACGAGGCGATCGACTTCGAGGGGGCGGTCCGCCTGGTCGGCGACCGCGAGCTGACCGAGCGGCTGCGGGAGGCTTCGCTGGCCGTGTACGCCCACGCCTCCGAGCACGCTCGGGAGCGCGGGATCATCCTGGCCGACACCAAGTTCGAGTTCGGGCTCGACGAGGACGGAGAGCTGACGTTGGGAGACGAGGTCTGCACCCCCGACTCCTCGCGCTTCTGGCCTGTGGAGGGCTACGAGCCGGGCCGCTCCCAGCCGAGCTTCGACAAGCAGTTCGTCCGCGACTGGGCCTCCTCCACAGTGTGGGACCGCAACCCGCCGGGGCCGGCGATCCCGCAGGAGGTGGTGCAGCGCACCAGGGCCAAGTACCTCGAGGCCTACGAGCTTCTCACCGGCGAGTCCTTTGACGGTTGGCGCCGGCGCACCGGGTCCGCCTGAGGAATGCGGGCCCGCGTACTGGTCAGGCCGAAGCAGGGGATCCTGGACCCGCAGGGCCAGGCGGTCGAGCGAGCCCTCCCCGCGCTCGGCTTCGGCGGCGTCTCCAACGTGCACGTGGGGCGGCTGATAGAGCTGGACGTCGAGGATCCCGGGCGGCTGCCGGAGATGTGCGAGCGCCTACTCGTCAATCCGCTGGTGGAGGACTACGAGATTCTCGACGCGCCCGTGGAGGTTCCCCGTTGAAGCTTGGTGTCGTCCGCTTCCCCGGCTCCTGCGACGAGGTCGACGCGCTCGCAGCCGCGGCCAGGGTGGGCGGTGGGGTGATGCTGTGGCACGCCGACCGGGACCTGCAGGGGGTCGACGCGGTGATCGTGCCCGGCGGCTTCTCCTACGGCGACTACCTGCGGGCCGGGGCGATCGCCCGCTTCTCTCCGGTGATGGAGGCCGTCGCGGAGTTCGCCCGTGACGGGGGTCTCGTGCTCGGGATCTGCAACGGCTTTCAGGTGCTTTGCGAGGCCGGGCTGCTGCCGGGCGCGCTGCTGCGCAACGTCTCGCTGCGCTTCGTCTTCCGCCAGGTGGATGTTCAGGTGGTCTCCACGCAGACCCCGTTCACGCTCGCGTGCGCGGAGGATCCGCCGACCGAACGACTTTCGATCCCGGTCAAGCACGGATCCGGTCGCTTCTACGTTTCGGCGGCGGAGCTGACGGGGCTGCGCGACCGTGAGCAGGTCGTTCTGCGCTACGCCCCCGGACACAACCCCAACGGCTCGGTCGACGACATCGCGGGGGTCTGCAACGAGGCCCGCAACGTATTCGGGATGATGCCCCACCCCGAGCACGCCGTCGACGCGCTCACGGGGTCGACCGACGGGTTGAGGATCTTCAGCTCGATGCGAGCGCACGTCGGCGACGGCGTCGCGGCTTAAAGGAGCTGGCCGTGGCGCGCGCCAGCCGGCACCGTGAGCTGGGGCTCACCGACCGCGAGTACGCGCTGATCCTGGAGCGGCTCGGCCGGGAGCCCAACGGCGTGGAGCTGGCGATGCTGTCGCTGATGTGGTCTGAGCACTGTGGCTACAAGCACTCGCGCAAGCTGCTGCGCCGGCTGCCCAAGGACGGGGAGCACGTGCTGCTGGGGCCCGGGGAGAACGCCGGCGTCGTCGATGTCGGCGGCGGCCTGGCGGTGGCCTTCAAGGTGGAGTCCCACAACCATCCCAGCGCGGTGGAGCCCTTTCAGGGAGCGGCCACCGGGGTGGGCGGGATCCTCCGCGACGTGTTCGCCGTCGGTGCGCGACCGATCGCAGTGCTCGATTCGCTGCGCTTCGGTGAGCCCGCCGGACCCGACGGGTCAGCGCGGGCGCGCTACCTGCTGGAGCACGCCGTCGCCGGCATCGGACACTACGGCAACTCCGTGGGAGTGCCGACGGTCGGCGGCGAGATCTACTTCGAGGCCAGCTATGAGCAGAACTGCCTCGTCAACGCGATGTGCCTGGGGCTGGCCCGCCACGAGGATCTGATCCGCTCTGCCGCCGCCGGCCCCGGCAACGTGCTCGTGCTGCTGGGGGCGCTCACGGGACGCGACGGGATCGGGGGCGCCTCGGTCCTGGCCAGCGCCGAGCTCGGCGAGGGCGATGCGGCCAAGCGACCGTCGGTGCAGATCGGGGACCCCTTTGCGGAGAACAAGCTGATCGAGTGCTGCCTGGAGCTGCTGCAACACCAGCTGCTCGTCGCCCTCCAGGATCTCGGCGCCGCGGGGCTGACCTCCTCGGCCTCGGAGATGGCCAGCAAGGGCGGCGTGGGGCTGGACCTCGACATCACCCGGGTGCCGCTGCGCGAGGCGGGGATGGCGCCCTCAGAGGTCATGGTCTCAGAGTCCCAGGAGCGGATGCTGTGCGTGGTCGCCCCCGAGCGTGTGGAGCAGGTGCTGGCGCTCTGCGAGCGCTGGGAGGTGCGGGCCACGGCGATCGGAGGCGTCACCGGCAGCTCTACGCTGCGCGTGCTCCAGGGGGAGAGCGTCGTCGGCGAGCTGCCGGTCAAGGTGATGGTCGAGGACTGCCCGCTCTATGACCTGGAGCCCGCACCACCTCGGCAGGAGCTCTATCCGCCCCCGCCGGAGGTGCTCGGCGGCGGGGAGACCGCGGACGAGACCCTGCTGGTGCTGCTCTCCTGCGCCAACATCGCCTCCCGACGGGCGGTGTTCGAGCAGTACGACCCGGTGGTGCAGTCACGGACCGTGCGCCGCCCCCAGGAGGCCGACGCCGCCGTGCTGGCGCTCCCGGACGGCTCGGCGATCGCGGTCTCGATCGACGGCAACGGGCGTCGCGTCGCCTGTGACCCGCGCGCCGGCGCCGTCGAGGCGGTCTACGAGTGCGTGGCCAACCTGGCCTGCACCGGCGCCGCTCCGCTGGGACTGACCAACTGCCTGAACTTCGGCAACCCCGAGAAGCCGCACGTCGCCTGGCAGCTCACGCTGGCCGTGGAGGGAATCGCGCGGGCCTGCGAGGAGCTGGAGATCCCCGTCGTCGGCGGCAACGTCTCGCTGTACAACGAAGCGCCCTCGGGGCCGATCTTCCCCACGCCGGTGATCGGCCTTGTGGGCAAGCTGCCCGACGCGCGCCACGCCGGGCGCCTCGGCTTCCTGCGCACGGGCGACGCGATCGCGCTGGCCGGACCGTTTGCGCCCCGGCTGGCTGGCTCGGAGCTGGCCAAGCTCCAGGGTCGCGCCCCCGCCGGCTCGCTGCCGCCGATGGAGGGCCGGGCGGTGCGCCAGGCACAGGCGGCGGTGCGGGAGGGGGTGCGCTCGGGGTCGCTGCACAGCGCCCACGACATCGCCGAGGGCGGGATCGGGGTGGCGCTGGCGGAGTGCTGCATCGCCGGTGGCATCGGGGCCACGGTGCGGCTGCCCGAGGAGGTGCATCCCTTTGCCGAGGCGCCCGGTCAGGGCTTCATCGTCTCCGGTCCCGAGGAAGCGCTGGGCGGCATGCTCGTGATCGGCCGGGTCGGCGGCGAGGAGCTGGAGATAGAGGGAGAGCTGAAGCTCGCCGTTCTGGAGCTCGCCGAGGCCTGGGAGGGCGGCCTGAGCGCGATCGTCCAGTGAAAGCCGGCGGGTCGGCGGGACCCGCTGCTAGGCTCGCCTGAAGGGTCGCTCTTGCCTGCTGCCAGAGATCATCGTGACGGGCCACGCGACGAGTGCGGTGTGTTCGGCGTCCTCGCGCCGAGCCGCGATGTCGCCCGGTTGACCTCCTTTGCGCTGTTCGCGCTCCAGCACCGCGGTCAGGAGTCCGCGGGGATCGCCACGGCGCCGCACGGTGGCAGCATCATGGCCATCCGCGACCAGGGTCTGGTGGCGCAGGTCTTCGACGAGCACACCCTGCGCTCGCTGGTTGGGGACATGGCCATCGGCCACGTGCGCTACTCCACCACCGGCTCTTCGGAGTGGGAGAACGCACAGCCGATCGTCCGTGACGACCGTCGCACCCTGGCCCTGGCCCACAACGGCAACCTCATCAACGCCGTGGAGCTGCACTCGGAGATGCGGGGGCGGGATGTTCCGTTTCGCTCCACCTCGGACTCGGAGATCATCGCCGCGCTCCTGGCCACCCATCCCGCCGAGCGGATCGAGGATGCGGTCGCCGACGTGCTGCCGCGCCTGCAGGGTGCCTTCTCCGCGGTGGCGATGACCGATCAAGCGGTGGTGGCCTTCCGCGACCCCCATGGCCTGCGCCCGCTGGTGCTGGGGATGATGGAGGATCCTGACGGAGGCCAGCCCGTGTACTGCGTGGCCAGCGAATCGTGCGCCTTTGACCACATCGGCGCCCGGCTGATCCGCGAGGTGGCCCCCGGCGAGGTCGTGACGCTCAGCGAGCGCGGGCTGGAGAGCCGTCTGGTGGCCGGCGGCCAGCGTCAGGCCTTCTGCGTGTTCGAGTACATCTACTTCGCGCGGCCTGACTCCCGCATGGCCGGGACCGTGCTCCAGGTGGCGCGGAAGCGGATGGGCGAGATCCTCTGGCGCGAGGCGCCGGTGGAGGCCGACGTGGTGATCCCCGTGCCCGACTCCGGCAACGCCGCTGCGCGCGGGCTGGCCCGGGCCGCCGGCCTGCCCGAGGACGATGGCTTCATCAAGAACCGCTATGTCGCCCGGACGTTCATCCAACCGGGCCAGGAGCTCCGCCGCCAAGGCCTGCGGCTGAAGTTCAACCCGCTGCCCGAGGTCGTGGCCGGACAGCGATTGGTCGTCGTGGACGACTCGATCGTGCGCGGCAACACCACGCGGCAGATCGTGCGGATGCTTCGCGACGCCGGGGCGGCCGAGATCCACCTGCGCATCTCCGCCCCGCCGATCAAGCATCCGTGCCATTACGGGATCGACATGTCGACTCGGGAGGAGATGATCGCTCACGGTCGTACGGTGGAGGAGATCGCCACCGAGCTCGGGGCCGACTCGCTGCACTATTTGTCATTGAAGGGTGTCTACGAGGCTGTCCGAACCTCCCGGGAGACCCACTGCGATGCCTGCTTCAGCGGTGATTACCCGCTGCGCGGGACCGAGGCGGCAAGCGGCAAGTTCGCGCTGGAGCCCGCGCTGCCGCTGGTCCAGGCCTAGCGCCGCCGTGGCGGCCACGCTCACGCGCAAGCGGATGCTCGCCACCGATGCAGCGGTGCGCCGTGATCACCTCGCTGTCCGCGTGGCGATCCTCACGGGCCTCATCTTCATACCGGCCGGCCTGGTCAAGTTCGTCTTCCACGGTTGGGAGCTCCACGCCTTTCGGACCTTCGGGCTGCCCTGGCCCTCGGCCTTGGAGATCCTCGCCGGGGTGCTGGAGACCGTCGGAGGGGTGCTGCTGGCGATGCGCCTGCTGGTCCTACCGGTGTCGCTGCTGCTGGCGGTGACCATGGTGGTGGCGATCGGCGCCTCGGGCATCGGCCACGGCGACATCATCCCCAGCCTCACCCTGGCGCCCGCGCTGCTGGTGGCGCTGGTGTTCCTGCTCGTGCGCGCGCTGCGGCGCTCGCCCTGAGACGCCGAACGCGCCGGTATCGTCGCGAACATGGATGCCCGTGCCTCGCTGGCCGTGATCTTCGGCTTTACGAACTTCCGCGCGGGGCAGCAGGACGCGGTGGCCGCGGCGCTGGGCGACCGCGATGCGCTGGTGGTGATGCCCACCGGCGCCGGCAAGTCCCTGTGCTACCAGCTGCCGGCGCTGATGCGGGAGGACCTCACGCTGGTCGTCTCGCCGCTCGTGTCTCTGATGCACGACCAGGCCCAGGCGCTGGCCAGGGTGGCGCCGGGCCAGGTGGGCCTCGTCAACGCCCAGCGCCAGGGCCCGGCCAACGCCGAAACCGTGGCCGCCGCCGTACGGGGCGAGCTGCGGGTGCTCTACGTCTCACCGGAGCGCTTCGCGGTGCCGCGCTTCGTGGAGGCGATCCGGCAGGCCCGGATCGGGCTGTTCGTCGTCGACGAGGCCCACTGCGTCTCCCAGTGGGGTCACGACTTCCGCCCGGACTACTTCGCGCTGGCCGACGCCGCCCGCCGCGTCGGTGCCCACACGACGATGGCGCTCACGGCCACGGCCACGCCCGAGGTGGCTGGAGACGTGGTCCGGCGACTGGAGCTGCGCGACCCCGTGCGCGTGACCACCGGCTTTGACCGCCCGAACCTGCAGCCGGGCGTGATCGGGTGCGGGAGCGAGGCACCGGCGCGGATCGCGGCGGCGCTCTCGCCGGCGGGCTCACTGCCCGCGATCGTCTACGCCGGCACCCGCAGCGCCACCGAGACGCTCGCCCGGGGGCTGGGAACGGCGCTGGGCGAGGAGGTGATCGCCTACCACGCCGGGCTGGCGCGAGGCGATCGCGTCACGGCGCAGGAGCGCTTCATGCACGGCGAGGTGCCGGTGATCGTCGCCACCAACGCCTTTGGGATGGGGATCGATAAGGCTGACGTGAGGACGGTCTGCCATGCCTCGGTGCCATCGTCGCTGGAGGCCTACTACCAGGAGGCCGGCCGGGGGGGGCGTGACGGACTGCCGGCGCGGTGCCTGCTGTTCGCCCAGGCGCGCGATAAGGCCCGGCACGTGTTCTTCATCCAGCGCTCGCGCCTGGAGGACGAGGCTTTCACGCGCGTGGCTGAGCTGCTTCGCAGTCGGATGACTCGAGTCCCAGGCGATCAGTTGAGGCTCGATGGCGAGGTCTCCTCTGGCTCCGACCCGATGGATGGTCGCTACGACCTCGAGCTGGCCGAGCTCGCCGCGGCGGCTGGCGCAAGTGAGGGCGAGGAGGCAGCCCGAGCGATCATCGGCCACCTGGGGCGAGCGGGCACCATCAAGCCGGAGCCCTCGCCTCCCGACCGCGCGGCGGGGAGGATGACCGGGCCTCCGAACGCGCTGGAGATGGCCCTGTGTCGAGCCGGCGCACGGGATGTCGAGCGAGCCCGGTGGGCCCAGTACCGGGCGATGTGGGAGTATGCGCAGGGTACCGGCTGCCGTCGCCAGGCGATGCTCTCGCATTTCGGCGACTGCGCCGCAGCATCATCGCCCGGGGGTTGCTGTGACATCTGCCAGCCGCTGACGCAGTCCTGGGCGCAGGCCGGGGCGTTCGGTTCCGGTCTCGCCGGTGCGTCCACCTCGGGTTCCGCCCGCATGTCCACCTCGGGTTCCGCCCGTGCGTCCGCCTCCGGCGCCAGCTCCCCAGCCGAGCTTGACCGTGCGATTGTGGAGGTCGTGAGC
>JALYYW010000106.1 GCA_030946085.1 Actinomycetota bacterium | reverse complement strand
ACCCAGCGGCGGGCCGCCTCCAACGGGTCCTGGTCATAGACGGTGCGCTGGTCGAACTCGCCCCGCTGCAGGCGGACGGCCTTGCCCTCCAGGATGTCGATCGCCGGCAGCAGGATCATGCGCGCGCGACGGCCGTGCCACCCACCGCGGCGCCACCGCTGGCGCGGGCGCTCATCTGCACGAAGTTGGCGAGCATCTGCAGCCCGTGTCCCGAGGACTTCTCGGGGTGGAACTGGACGCCGAGCACCTGCCCCCGCGCGACTATGGTGGCAAAGCGCTCGCCGTACTCGGTGGTGGCGACCACGTCGCCGGGGTCGGCTGGCCGCGCCGCCAGCGAGTGCACGTGGTAGAAGGCGCACCCGCCCTGCGGGAGACCCTCGGTCAGCCCGCAGCGGCGCTCGAAGCGCACTTCGTTCCAGCCGATGTGCGGCACCCGCAGGCCACCGGCGTTCAGCGGCGTCACCTCGCCGGCGATCAGCCCCAAGCCGGTGCAGGGGACGAGCTCCTGCGAGGCGTCGAAGAGCAGCTGCATGCCCAGGCAGACCCCTAGCACCGGCGCCCCGGCGGCGGCTCGCTGCGCGATCAGGCGGGCCAGGCCCAGCTCGCGCAGGTTGGCCATCGCCTGCGGAAAGGCGCCGACCCCGGGGACGACCAGCCCGTCGGCAGCCTGCAGCGCGGCATGGTCGCGGGTGATGGCCGCCTCGGCGCCGGCGCGCTGGAGGGCCTTCTGCACCGAGCGTCGATTCCCCATGCCGTAGTCCACGACCGCGACGCGAGGGCGAGCGACGCTCATACCAGGGTTCCCTTGGTGCTGGGAATGCCCTGCTCGGACGGGTCGACGGTGACCGCCGCGCGCAGTGCGCGCGCCAGCGCCTTGAAGGCCGCCTCGATGACGTGGTGGATGTTGCCCGGGGCCTGGACGGTGAGGTGCAGCGTCAGGCGGGCGTTGGTGGCCAGGGCGCGGAAGAACTCCTCGGCCAGCTCGTGGTCGAAGTTGCCGATCGCGCCTGGGGCAAGGGAGGCCTCCCACCGGCACAGTCCCCGACCGGAGATGTCGATGGCGCACGCGGCGCGCGCCTCGTCCATCGGCACCACGGCGTGGCCATAGCGGACGATCCCGGCGCGGTCGCCAAGGGCCCGATCGAGCGCCTGGCCGATGCAGATCCCGACGTCCTCGACGGTGTGGTGGGCTCCGGCCTCCAGATCGCCACGGGCCCGCACGGTGAGGTCGAGCCGGCCGTGGCGGGCGAGCAGGTCGAGCATGTGGTCCAGGAACCCGACTCCGGTGAGACGCTCGCCGGCGCCGGTTCCCTCCAGGGCCAGGCTCACCTGTATCCGGGTCTCGCCCGTGCTGCGGTCGATCTCAGCGCGTCGTGACATCTCGGTCATTGTCCCGGATGCGGGCCTCCATCGAGCGGGCGTGAAGCTCGAAGCCCTCCGCCCGGGCCAACGGGGCGGCGGCTCGGGCCAGCGGCTCGGGATCGGCGACGCGGACCTCGCTGAAGCTGCGCAGGAAGTGCGCCGGTGACAGGCCCGAGGCGAACCGGGCCGCCCCGCCGGTGGGCAGGATGTGATTGGAGCCGGCGATGTAGTCGCCGAAGGCGGTGGCGGCCGCAGCGCCGACGAACACGCAGCCGGCGCGGGTGGCGCGGGGGGCCAGCGCCTCCGCGCCCTCGCCCACCAGCTCCAGGTGCTCAGGTGCCAGCGCCTGCGCCAGTGCCAGTGCCAGCTCCATATCCCTCACCTCCACGAGGCGGATCACGGCTGCGCTCGGCGGCCCCTCGACCAGCCTCCGCCCGAGCTCGGCTAGGACCGCGGCGCGGTCCGAGATGCCGATCACCAGCGTGCCCGGTCCGTGTTCGGCCTGGGCGAGCAGATCAAGCGCGATCACATCCGGGTCGGCCCTCTCGGACAGGATCACGACCAGGTCGCTGGGCCCGGCGAAGCCGTCGATCCCGACGCGCCCGGAGACCTGCCGCTTGGCCTCCTGCACGTACAGGTTGCCCGGCCCGACGATCACGTCGACCGGGTCCACGCTCTCGGTGCCGTAGGCCAGCGCGGCGATCGCCTGGGCGCCTCCGACCCGCAGGACTTGATCGGCGCCGGTCAGCGCGCACGCGGCCAGGACGACGGCGTCGATCTCACCATCGGTCGACGGCGGAGCGCACACGGTCACGTGAGCCACCCCGGCCGCCCGGGCGGTGACGACGCCCATGATCACGGTGCTCGGATAGGACGCGCGCCCGCCCGGAACGTAGACGGCCGCCCGGTCCACCGGCGCGCGCCGCAGGCGCACCTGGTGATGGGCCAGCGCGACGGTGCGCTCTGCCTCCGCCCGCCATCCGTGCGCGACCGCGGCCACGTTTTCGGACGCCATCTCCAGCCCGTAATGGAGCTCGGGGGCCAGCTGCCGGACCGCTAGAGAGAGCGTCTGCGGATCCACCCGCAGCGTCGCCAGCGACGCGCCGTGACAGTCGAAGCGCTCGGTGAGCGCGACGAGGGCGCCGTCCCCCCCGGTCCGGACGGCGTCGATGATCTCCGTCACGGCGCCGGCGACGGATTCGCCTGCCGGCACGAGCGCCCGCAGCTCGGCGGCCTGCGCCACCGGATCTGCACTGCTCCGCTCCTGCTCAAAGTCCATGCACACGTTCCAGCAGCGCATCTATCTGGCTCGCCTTGAGCTTGTGCGCCACCCGGTTGGCGATCAGCCGGGCCGTGCAGCTGACGATCTCCTCGCGCACCACCAGACCGTTCTCACGCAACGTGGTGCCGGTGGCGGTGAGATCGACGATCGCCTCCGCCAGGCCGGTGAGGGGAGCGAGCTCCACCGAGCCCTTGACCTCGACGATCTCGGCCTGCCGCCCGGTCGCCAGGAAGTGACGAGCCGCGATCCGCGGGTACTTGGTCGCGATCCTGACAACGCCCAGCCGCCGCAGCGCCTCCGCGCCCCGGTCCTCGCCGGCTTCGGAGGCCAGCACCATCGTGCAGAGTCCGTAGCCCAGGTCGGCGAGCTCGTAGACCTCGCGCTCGGACTGCTCCATCAGCACGTCCTTGCCGGTGATGCCGATGTCCGCGGCACCCGCCTCGACGTAGGTGGGAACGTCGGAGGGCCGCATCGTCACGATCCCCGAGCGCTCGAACAGGAGCTTGCGGTCGTTCTCCCGCACCTCGGTGGTATCGACGCCGATGCGCTCCAGCAGGTCCAGCGTCTCGGTGAAGAGCGCGCCGCGCGGCACCGCGATCCGCAGCCCGCTCACAACTCGCCCCGTTCCTCGCCGGTCAGCGCGATGTGCAGGCGCTCGACGTTCAGCGCGAACCCGACGGCGGGAAGGGCCCGCCCGAAGCGTCCCAGCAGCTCGTCGTAGCGCCCCCCGCTGCCGATCGGAACGCCGTGGGCGGGGTCGTAGACCTGGAATACCGCGCCGGTGTAGTAGCCGAGGCTCCGGACCAGGCCGAAGTCGAAGATCACCCGCTCGGCCACCGCCGGGGAGAGCAGCGCGTGCAGCGCCCGCATGCCCGTGCCGGCCTGGGCCAGCGGCCCGCGCAGCCTGTCGAGCACCTCGGCACCGCCGCGCATGCGCGGGACCCCGAGGAGGAGCTCGGTCTCGCCGGCGGGCAGCCCCAGCGCCCGCAGCTCCCGCTCCACGCCCACGAAGTCGCCGCCCACCAGTTCCTCCAGGATCAGGTCCCGCTGGGCGCCGGGCACGCCCACGCTCTCCAGCAGCGCCGGGTACAGGGAGGCATCGCCCACTCCCACCCGGTAGGTCCGCAGGCCGGCGGCGTCCAGGGCGGCGCACAGCACGCTCAGCGCCTCCGCGGTGCCCTCCGGCCCGGCGGCTCCGATCAGCTCGACCCCCGCCTGCAGCAGCTCCCGGGACTGGCCGCGCTGAGGCCGCACGCCGCGGTAGGCGTGCGCGAAGTAGCTGAAGCGCAGTGGCAGCTCGGCCTGCGCGTAGCGAGTGGCCACCAGCCGCGCGATCGGCACGGTCATGTCCGAGCGCAGGACCAGCACGTGGCCCTGGTCGTCGAACATGCGGTAGGCCGGGCGCGTGGCGGTCATGCCGGCGCGCTCGATTGTGCCCTCGTACTCCAGCGTCGGGGTGTAGACCTCTCCGTAGCCGGCCGCCTGGAAGACGGCGCGGGTGCGCTCGGTCAGCGCCCGCAGCTCCCGCATCTCGTCGGGGAGCACGTCGCGGGTCCCGCTGGGAATCCGGTGGATCATCGGCCTGAGTCTGCCGGACCAGCTCTCCGAGCGCGCGTCGGACGATCCGATGCGCGCTCAGGCGTGCACGGGCACGTCGTCCACCCGCTTAATCCGGGCCCCCAGCTCGCGCAGGCGCTCATCGATCCGCTCATAGCCGCGGTCGATCTGGCGGACGTTGCCGATCTCGGTGACCCCGTCGGCGCACAGCGCGGCGATCAGCATCGCCATCCCCGCCCGGATATCAGGCGACTCCACGCGCTCGCCGCGCAGGCGCCGGGGGCCGACGACGATGGCGCGGTGGGGGTCGCAGATCGTGATCGCGGCGCCCATCAGCTGCAGCTTGTCGGTGAAGAACAGCCGGTTCTCGAACATCTTCTCGTGGATGATCACCGAGCCTTCGGCCTGGGTGGCCAGCGCCAGCGCGATGCTGGTCAGGTCGGCGGGAAACGCGGGCCAGGGTCCGTCCTCGACCTTGGGCGTGTAGTCCCCGGCGTCGTTGCGGACGATCAGGTGCTGATTTCCGGGCACGATCACGTCGGCGCCGCGCAGCTCGCTGCGCAGCCCCAGGCGCTCGAACACCAGCCGAATCATCCGCAGGTCGCCGGGCACCGTGTCCTTGATCACGAGCTCTCCACCGGTGACGCCGGCCAGGGCCATGAACGAGCCGATCTCGATGTGGTCCGGAGCGATCGTGTGCGTGCACCCCCGCAGGCTGGTCGTGCCGTGCACGGTCATCACGTTGGAGCCGATGCCGTCGATCTGGGCACCCATGGCCACCAGCATCCGCGCCAGGTCCTGGACGTGGGGCTCGGAGGCGGCATTGCGGATCACGGTCGGCCCGCGCGTGAGCGCGGCGGCCATCAGCGCGTTCTCGGTGGCCATCACCGAGGGCTCGTCCATCAGGAAGTCGCTGGGCCGCAGTCCGGCCGGCGGCGCCTGTATCAGGATGTCCCGGCCGTGCTCGATGCTCGCTCCCAGGGCGCGAAACGCGTCGAGGTGAGGGTCCAGGCGCCGGCGGCCGATCACATCCCCCCCGGGCGGGGGCATCAGCGCCCGGCCGAAGCGCGCCAGCAGCGGCCCGGCCAGCAAGAAGGATGCGCGAATCCGCTCGGCGAGCTCACGGTCGACCTGCTGGCTGTCGACGGCGCCGGCGTCGATCGAAACCTCGCTCGGCCCCCGCCACTGCACGGTGGCGCCGAGCGATTCCAGCAGCAACGTCATCGCCACGACGTCGTTGATGTTCGGAACGTTGCGGAGGATCACCTCGTCGGCGGTGAGCAGGCAGGCGGCCAGGATCGGCAGCGCGCCGTTCTTGTTTCCGGCGGGGACGATCGTGCCTGACAACGGCACGCCGCCTTCGATTACGAACTTCTCCATCGGGATCGATTGCGCCGTTGTTGGGGGCCCCGGGCGCTCAGCTAGGGTAACAGCCATGCTGGCCCGCTATTCGCGCCAGGATGCCTGGGACCTTCTCTGCGGGTGGACGGAGTCGCCGTCGCTGCGCCGGCACATGCTGGCGGTGGAGGCGGCGATGCGCGCCTACGCCCCGCGGTTCGGCGGTTCGGCGGGGACGCCGAGATGTGGGGGCTGACCGGGCTGCTGCACGACCTCGACTACGAGCGCTATCCCGACCTGGGGACCGGGCACCCGCGCGTGGCCGTGCGCGAGCTGGAGGAGCGCGGCTATCCGCCGGAGCTGGTGCGGGCCGTCGCCTCGCACGCCGACTTCATGGGCGTGCCCCGGCTGAGCGCGATGGAGAAGGCGCTCTACGCGGTGGACGAGCTCTGCGGGTTCGTGCTGGCGGTGGCTTACGTCCGCCCCGAGGGGCTGGTGGGGATGACACCGAAGTCGGTCAAGAAGAAGCTGAAGCAGCCGAGCTTCGCCGCAGCCGTCGGACGCGAGGAGCTCCGCGCCGCCGCGGAGGATCTCGGCGTCGACTTCGACGAGCACCTGCAGACGGTGATCGCCGCCCTGCAAGCAGAATTGCAGGAAAACGGGCCCTTCCGTCCGCCCCCATCCGTAGGGTGACGAACATATGTTCCAGTCTTCAGCGAAGCGCCTGCGAGCCCTTCTCAGCCGGGTCGACGACATCCTCGCCGACCATCCCCAGGAGGCGCGGCCGCCCGCGGTCGAGCCTCGCCACGGGCAGCACCCCGAGCCGCGAGCACACCCCCACCGCCGACCTCTGCGCTGGGAGCGCGCCCGCCGGCCCGGGTGGGTGCCGGCGGCTCCGGCGCACTGCATCTCGCCGGTGCGCACCGGCCGAGGCGCCGGCGGGCAGCGGGCCGGCTCGCACCGCTAACTGGCCGCCCTCGGGTACAAGTGCGCAACGACCGAGCACCCTGACCGGGGGCGCGCGTTCTTGCTCCTCTGGGGCGTCCTCAGCGTCATACGCCTCTGGAAGGTCTGCTCGTCGTGCACTTCTACCCCCCGGCCGGCGCACACCGAGGAGTAGCATCCAGATGATGCTTGCTGTCGGTCTGGTCTTAGTGGTGTTGGCCTTCGTCCTCGTGCTGGTAGAGGCCCATCTCAGCACCGGCGGCCTGATCGCGGGCTCCGCGGTCCTGGCCCTCGGCGCCGGGGTGACGCTGCTGATGATCGGCGCGGGCGTGGGAGCGCTGGGCGCCGTGGCGGCGGCGGGGGGACTGCTCGCGGTATCCGTGCTCGGGCTGGTGGCCGCCGGACGAAGCCTGCAGTCGGTCCGATCGCAGCGACCCCGTACGGGCGCCGAGGGTATGGTCGGTCACCAGGGCGTGGTGCGCGCCGGAGGCGCCCCGGCGAAGGTCTTCGTCGACGGCGGACTGTGGCGAGCTCAGCCGAGCCCGCTGGAGCAGGAAGGCGCGTTGCGCGACGGCGACCGCGTGGTCGTCGAGCGCGTCACCGGCTTGACCTTGCGCGTGCGCAAGGCCGAGGAATGGGAGCTGCACGCATGATCTTGACGATCCTCGGGACCGTTCTGGTGGCGCTGCTGATGCTCGGCCTGGCGCTGGCGAGCGCGTCGTTCCGGGTGCTGCGCGAGTACGAACGCGGCGTCGTCTTCCGTCTCGGTCGCCTGGGCGCGCTCAAGGGACCCGGCGTCGTCATGCTGGTCCCGTTCGTGGATCGGCTCGTGCGCGTGAGCCTGCGCACGGTGACGCTGCAAATTCCGCCTCAGGAGGTGATCACGCGTGACAACGTGCCCGCGCGCGTCACCGCCGTGGCCTACTTCCGCGTGATCGACCCCAACAAGTCGATCGTCGAGATCCAGGACGTGCTCTCGGCGACCTCGCAGATCGCCCAGACCACGCTCCGCTCGGTTCTCGGCAAGGCGGAGCTGGACACGCTGCTCTCCGAGCGCGAGCAACTCAACGAGGACCTCCAGCACATCATCGACGACCAGACCGAGCCGTGGGGCATCAAGGTCACCACGGTCGAGATCAAGGACGTCGAGATCCCGGCGAGCATGCAGCACGCGATGGCGCGCCAGGCGGAGGCCGAACGCGAACGGCGAGCCAAGATCATCGACGCCGAGGGGGAGTTCCAGGCCGCCGCCAAGCTGCTGGAGGCCGCAAACCTGATCAGCCGCAACCCGGTGACGATCCAGCTGCGATACCTGCAGACGCTGCGCGAGATCGGCGGCAACGAAAACTCCACGATCGTGTTCCCGTTCCCGCTGGACCTGCTGCAGCCGCTGCTGAACGCCGTCAAGAACGGCGAGACCACGCCCGAAGGGATGGCGCCTGGCGCGGATCAGCTGGCGCCCCCCCCGGCTGTAGGCGACCCTGACCAGCTGGCGCCGCCGGCCGCCGCCGCCCTGGACGAGCTGGAGGCGCCGGCGGCATCGAAGGAGCTTGGGCTGGGGCCAAGCCCATCTGCCCCGCGCGTCGACCAGCGGACCTGAAGCCGGACCGGTGAGTCTCACCGTGCAAGTCGTCGCCTCGAACGACCTCCGCACATTGGTGATCTCGTGCCATGAAGATCGCCATCGACTCGGTAGGTCCTCTGGTGGGGCCGAAAGCACTTCGGGCCGAGCTGGGGATCACGGGGCGCGCCCGTGATCGTCACCGACGGACCGATGCAGCCACTGACAGTTGAGGACGTGCGCGCGGCGATCGACCGCGTGCGTCGGTGATCGCCACTGATTCGAGCGTCACAATCGGTGCCGCGGCACCGTGGCACCTGGCGCACGAGGATGCGGCAACGGCACTTCGAGCGGGGGCTCTGTCGCTGGCTCGTGCTGGGTGAATGGCGACGACACCTGAGGGCTCCCCGCTGACATTGCCTCCGCCGGCGCTGACGAGCCCGAACACGACGGCCAGGAAGGTCCCGATCCCCAGGATCAGGCAGACCAGCAGCAGCACGAGAGCCTGGGGGTTGGCGCGCAGGAAGCGTCGCAGCTCGGACATGGCCCCTTGGCGCGCGCTCAGGGCGCTGAGGACAGGCTCCGGGAGCCGGAGAACAGCCGGAGCAGGTGCTCGGCGACATTGCTGCTGAGCACGCCGGCATCTGAGTCGAGGAACAGACGCCGGCCGAGCGCCGAGGCGGTGGCCGCCTCGGCGTGGTTGGCCCCGTCACTGTAGAACCCGATCATGCCGTGCGGCGGCGAGGCGTCGGGGCTGGCGAGTGCCACGATTTGTCGCGGGGCGCTCGCCGCGACCTGCTGGGCGGTGGGGAAGTGGCGGAGGCGGTCGCGCTCGGCGCGGACGACCGCTTCGGTGAGAACAGCGAACATCCGGCCGGTGAGCCGATCCTCGTCCAGGTAGGCCGCACCCTTCTGGGTCAGAGCGACGGTGTCCAGCGGTGCACCGGCGATCCCAGTCTCGCTCGAGCCCTGGCGATTGACGATCACCCGCGCCCGCCCGATGTCGCAGAAGTCGCCACTGCCATCGATCGGCGCCCGGAATTTCGGCCGCCGAAACCCGGGGCCGCCCATTGCGACGCTGGACTCGCTGCTGCTCGTAAAGCCCTGAGCCGTCCTCCCCAGCGTGGTGCAGGTGGCGTCGATCACGTAGCCACGCAGCAGGCGGCGGAAGTGCCTGCGCCCCAGCGGTGTCAGCCCGAGGAACGCTTGCCTCCCGGGGGTGTTGTGCACCCGCGCATAGGCCGTGGAACCGGTGTGGAGAACGACCGTCGATGTCGTCGTCGCGGCGCTCGCCGCCGGCGCGACAGCGGTCGGGCCGAGGACGGTAGCGCTCAGAAGCATCAGCAGTGTTCCCCTCCGCAGGCCCACGTAATCCCGAAGCTACCAGAGCGCTACGAGCCGTTCAAGGCGCACGGGACGCAAGAGAGCCCCGCCGCCTACCCAAGGCGACGGGGCGAGTAAGAACCGGCGGCGACCTACTCTCCCAGGCCCTTGCGGGCCAAGTACCATCGGCGCTGAGGGGCTTAACTGCTCTGTTCGGAATGGGAAGAGGTGTTTCCCCCTCGCCATAGCCACCGGAAACCGGTGGAGACCGCCTCTCGCGGGCCTTCAAAACTACACAGCGCCAATGAACGGATATCAAATATCCGTCAAGCCCTCGACCCATTAGTACCGGTCTCCTACGGGTGTTACCACCCTTCCAGATCCGGCCTATCAACCTGGTGGTCTACCAGGGGTCTTACTCCCTCAAAGGGGATGGGAGAGCTCATCTCAAGGCCGGCTTCCCGCTTAGATGCTTTCAGCGGTTATCC
>JALYYW010000175.1 GCA_030946085.1 Actinomycetota bacterium | reverse complement strand
CGGCAGCGGCGGTCAGGACCGCGCTGGCCGCGGTGGTCCTCGTGACGGCCCTCCTCCTCGCCGCCCCCGCTCCCGCCGCGGTGCCGCGCGCCTCGCTGACTGACATCGAGAACGACGTCATGTGCGTGTCCTGCCGCGAGCCGCTGGCGCTGGCTCAGTCCCCGCAGGCGCTCGCCGAGCGCGCCTACGTCCGCACGCTGGTCGCGCAGGGCCTGACCAAGACCCAGATCGAGCGTGCCCTGGTGGTCCAGTACGGCGTCGCAGTGCTCGGCCGCCCACCGGCGCAAGGCTTCAACCTGACCGTCTACATCCTCCCCCCCGCGCTGCTGCTCGCCGGGCTCTGCACGTTGGCGGTGGCGCTGCCGCGCTGGCGCCGGCGCGCCAAAGCGACGACCGCCGATGCGGCGCCGGACGGTCCCAAGCTGAGCGAAGTCGAGGCACAGCGCCTGGAGCAGGACCTGGCGCGCTTCGAGCGCTGAGGTTGCTCGATTGGGCCTCATAGAGGCCCGAACTGAGCACCCTCCCCCGAGGCAAGCCCCGCCGCCCGGCGAGCCGGCTACATCGACTCCGGCGCCGCGACCCCCAGCAGCCCCAAGGACAGCGCGATCGTCCGCCCCGCCGCCACCGACAGTGCGATCCGGAACGTCTCGACCTCCGGCGGTGAGGCCCCGACCACCCGGCAGTCCCGGTAGAAGGCGGTGAACTCCTGGGCCAGCTCCAGGGCGTAGCCGGCCATCCGGTGCGGCGCTCGTCGCTCGGCGGCCTCGGTGATCTCGTCGGGCAACGTCACCAGCTTCAGGATCAGCCGCCGCTCGGAGGGATGGAGCGCCGCCTCGCCCCAGGTCGCCGGCGCCCCGGCGGCGTGCAACACCCGATCCGCCCCCGCGCGCGAGAGCATCGACGCGATCCGGGCGTGCGCGTACTGCACGTAGTACACCGGGTTCTCCGCCGACTGGCTGCGGGCCAGCTCTAGGTCGAGGTCCAGCGTGCGGTCGTGGGAGCGCTGGAGCATGAAGAAGCGCGTGGCGTCCACACCGATCTCGTCGAGGAGGTCGTCGAGCGTCACGAACGAGCCACGCCGCTTGGAGAAGGGCGCGCGCTGGGCACCGTCGACCAGGTGCACGAACTGCAGGATCGGCACCTCCACGGTCTCCGGGTCCGCGCCCAGGGCCGCCATCGCCGCCTTCAGCTCACGCACGTAGGCGTGATGGTCGGCCCCCACCGGCAACAGCTGGCGCGCGAAGCCCCGCTCGCGCTTGTCCTGCAGGTAGGCGATGTCGGCGGCGAGGTAGGTGGGCTCCCCGCCGGTGCGGATCACGACCCGGTCCTTGTCGTCGCCGAAGGTGGTCGTGCGCAGCCACACCGCCCCCTCGGAGCGGTAGATGTGCCCGGCCTCGGCCAGCTGCCCCACCGCCTTCGCCACGGCATCCGGCTCACCCTCGTGCAGTGTCCGCTCGCTGAAGAAGCGGTCGTAGCGCACGCCGTAGCGTCCCAGGGTCGCCGTGATCTGCGCCAGTAGGACGGCCACCGCCTCCCCCGCCACCTCGCTCACATCCCGCTCGCCCGCACCCGGAATCCGCTCGGCCAGCGAGAACACGTAGTCGCCCTGGTAGCCACCCTCGGGCACGTCCTCCCCCAGGGCTCGCGCCCGCACCGACTCGCCCAGCAACCGGATCTGGTTGCCGGCGTCGTTGAAGTAGTACTCGCGCCACACCTCGTGGCCGTGGTGCTCCAGAATTCGCGCCAGCGCGTCCCCGTAGGCGGCGTGGCGCCCCGACGCCGCCACCAACGGGCCCGTCGGGTTGGCCGAGACGAACTCGACCAGGACCCGCTCCCCGGGCCCGGCGCCGCCGCCCCCGTAGTCCGCGCCGTCGCACAGCACCCCGCTCAGTGACCGCCGCAGCCACCCATCCGAGAGCACCAGGTTCAGGAACCCCGGCCCGGCCACCTCCCAGCGCTGAAGGCTCTCGCCCAGGCGCTCGGCGAGCTCGGCGCCGAGGCGCTCGGCGATCACCCGGGGCGGTGAGTCGAGCACCGGCGCCAGCAGCATCGCGGCGTTGGTGGAGAGGTCGCCGAGGCTCTCGCGCTTGGGTCGCTCCAGGCGGGGTTCCACCGGCAACCCGCCACCGGATCCGCGCACCGCCGCGGCGGCGGCACACAGGGTGGCGCGGAGGTCTTGCAGAGGATCGAAGGTCATCGTGAGGGCGCAGAGCGAGGAACGACTCCGGCCGGGGAGGCTACCGAGGCGACCGCTGCGGCCCTACCCGTAAGGCCCGCCCGGGCCCGCCCGCTCGAACTGCGTCTCCAGCCGCTCCAGCGCCCCCGGGGTCCCGAGGACCATGAGCTTGTCGCCGGCCCCGATCACCGTCTCGGGTGCCGGCTGGGGCTCGAGCTGCCCGGACATCCGCCACACCGCGACGATCATGGCGCTGCCGCGCACCTCCTCGATCGTGCGCCCCATGCCCGGGCAGTCCGGCGGCACCACGATCTCGTCCATCCGGTAGTCGGCGACCTCCACCGAGCCCGCGATCTGCGGGTGCAGGGCGGTGCGGGCCATCTCCGCCCCGGAGGTCTTGTAGGGCGAGATCACGCGATCGGCCCCCGCCCGCAGCAGCTTCTTCTCCGAGTCCTCGGCCGAGGCCCGGGCGATGATGAGGATGTCCGCGCGCTGCTCGCGCGCGGTCAGGGTGATGAAGATGTTCTCGGCGTCGGAGTCAACGCAGGCGATCACGCCCCGCGCCCGGGGCAGGCCCGCCTGCTCCAGCACCTCGTCGTCGGCAGCCTCGCTCTCGATCCGGGCCACCCGATCCGCGCGGGCGGAGTGGCGGGTGTCGGGGTTATTGTCGATGACCACGAAGCCGACCCCCGCGCGGCGCAGGTCCCGGGCCACCTGGCGCCCGACCCGCCCGTAGCCGCAGATGATGAAGTGGCTGGAGAGGGAATCGATCTGCTTCTGCATGCGCCGCTCCTGCAGCACCCCGGAGAGCTGCCCGGAGACGAAGAACTCTGCCACCGTGGCCAGGCCGTAGAAGAGCGTACCGATGCCAAACAGCTCCAGGCCGACCTTCACCACCCGACCGCCGGCATCCCGGGCATCGGGGATCGAGCCCAGCGTGGTGATGGTGTCCAGCGTCCACTCGAGGCTGTAGGCGAGCGAGGTCCCCTCGGAGAGGGCAAAGCCGACCGTGCCGGCCACGATCAGGCCCGCCAGCACCCCCAGCACGATCCCCAGCCGTCGCATGAACTGGGTCAACTCCGCGCGGGCGCGCACGCGCTGCTCCAGGGCCCGCCGCCGCGCGTGAGCTTCGCCGCGCTCGGGCATCAGAGGTGGTAGGGCTCCCCGGCCAGGATCTTGTGCGCCCGGTAGAGCTGCTCCAGCAGCACCACCCGCGCGAGCTGGTGGGGCAGGGTGAGCTCGCCGAGCGAGAGGCGGTGGTCCAGGCGATCCTCAATCAGGTCGAGGCCGAAGGGGCCTCCGACCACGAAGCACAGGTCGCGTCCGGCCTGCCGGCGATCCTCCAGGAAGCGACTGAAGGCCACCGAGTCCAGGGTCCGGCCGCCGCGATCCAGCAGTGACACGAAGGCCCGCTCCGGGAGGCGACGGATCACCTGCTCGTCCTCGCGCACTTCGGCCAGCTCCACACGGGCGTAGCGCGTCAGCAGCTTCTGGTAATGCTGCACGTCGTCGGCAAACGGCGGGCGCAGCCTCCCCACGGCGACGACGACGATTCGCACGATGCTGGGATACTAGGTCCATATGGACGAACCGAACACACCCGAGCGCCGCATCAACATCCACTTCTCACCGGAGCTGATGCAGGGCCACTACGCCAACTTCGCCAACGTCAGCCACTCCGAGTACGAGTTCACGATCACCTTCGCGCGAGTCGACCACGAGGTCGAGGAGGAAGAGATCCCGGGTGTCGTGGTCTCCCGGATAAACCTCTCGCCGAAGTTCATGCACGAGCTGCTGGAGGCGATGCAGGACAACTTCTCCAAGTGGCAGACCCGCGAGGGGATCAAGAACCTGCCCGAGTTCGGCGGTCCCCCAGCCGAGCCCGAAGCCTGAAACCGCTCTAGGGGGCGGGCCCTGAGGGCCCGCCTGGTTCGGTCAGGCTGCGGGCCAGCCCGATGCGCTCGAGGGTCGAGGGATGCGTGGAGAGCAGTGCCGTGAGCCAGGCCGGCGGGTCTGGGTCGGCGAGGTTCTGCAGCGCAACCTTGCGCTCAAAGGAGATGAACGCCTCGGGATCATTGGTCAGCTCCAGCGAAACGGCGTCCGCGCGGCGCTCGAGCATGCGTGAGAGGCGGTTGGCGGTCAACCCCAGCGGCGCCGCCACCACCCCGACGGCCAGCGCCAGCGCCGGCAGCGCCGAGGGCCGCGGCGGCGAAGCGCTCAGCAG
>JALYYW010000091.1 GCA_030946085.1 Actinomycetota bacterium | reverse complement strand
TCCCAGGTCCGCATATGGACCCTGGGATGCGCCACGTCGCCTGCGCCTAACCCTCCAGCACGCCCGCGAGCGCCTGCAGGCCCCGGTCCCACCCTCCGGGTGAGCCGACGGCGTCGCGCATCCCCTCCCAGCCCTCGCCGTGGCGGTCCAGGTGGCGGTGCTCCAGCACCACGCGAGTCCTGTCCTGGCCATCCGGGATGAACCGGACGTCCACCTCGCTGGTGCGGGCGGGATCGGTCTCGATCTGCCAATCGCCACCGATGTCCCAGCTGATCACCACCCGCTCGGGCGGCTCATAGGCCAGCACGCGCGCCCACCGGCACTCGCTGCCGTCGGTCCCGCGGTCGATGACGTAGCCGCCGGCCCGCGGCTCGAACACCATCTCGTCCAGCTCGCTCTGCAGGATGTGGTGGTCCGCCGGCCACCAGCTGCCGATGCCCTCGGTGAAGACCTTGAACGCCTGCTGCACCGAGGCGCCCACCACAATCTCCGAGCGCACCGAGGTATCCGCTGCCTGCATGGTCATGAGACCTCCTGTTGGTCCTGCTCTACGGCTGTCTTGTAAGCCGCCAGAGCGTTGTTCCAGAACCTGTCGAGGTACGCGCGCAAGGCGTCGACCCCTTCCGGGTTGAGTTGATAGATGCGGCGGTTGCCTACCGGCCGATCGAGCACCAATTCCGCGGTCTTGAGCACCTTCAGGTGCTGGGAGACCGCGGGCCGGGACACCGGAAGCTCGCGAGCGAGCTCGCCCACGGCCTGGGGGCGCTCGGCGAGGCGCTCGAAGATCGTGCGCCGGGTGGGATCACCCAGCGCGGCGATACCGGCATCAGCGTTAGCCACCACTTACCGTGAGTCTACACTTACATAGGTCGCCGGTCAAGCTCTTCCGTCTCGCCCCGCTGCTTGACTGGCCTTTGTGTGGCGCGCGGCTCACTCAGTCACGATCGCGGCGGTGGTTCTGGCGGCCTCCGGCTGTGCCTCGGCCGTCGGCGATCTCCGCGCCCGACCGGGGGCCACGGCCGTCGGCGCCGCCGCGGTGCAGGCCCAGCCGCCCGGCGGGTCCTGCCACGCCCGGGAGCACGGCCTGTTCACGCTGCCCGACCCGCGCTGCACCCCCGGCGCGGTCGACCGCCGGGTCACGCAGGCCGACATCCACAGCACGATCTGCCGCCGCGGCTACACCCGCCGGGTCCGCCCGCCGGAGGCGGTGACCAGGGTCGAGAAGCGCGCCAGCATGGTCGCCTACGGGGACAGCGGCTCGTCGCGACGCTACGAGTACGACCACCTGATCCCGCTCGAGCTGGGCGGGGCCCCCAACGACCCGCGCAACCTGTGGCCCGAGCCCGGTCGGACCCCCAACCCCAAGGACGCGCTCGAGGATCGGCTGCGGCGCCAGGTCTGCGACGGAGTGCTCCCGCTCGGCGCCGCGCGCCACCAGATCGCTCGGGACTGGGTGGCGGCCTACCGCCGGCTGATCGGCTAGGCCAGCGGCGACAAGCGGCTATTCGCCCCGGCTGAACTCCCAGATCGCCACCGCCAGCATCACCAGCCCCAGGGCCAGCACCACGCCCGCCTCCAGCAGCGAGGGAACGTGCCAGCCCCACCAGGTGATGCCGGGATCGAGCGCCGCTCGCGCCGCGGGGGAGATCGTCAGGTGATCGAACACCAGCCGTCGCATCGGGTCGACGGCGTAGGTGAGGGGATCGATCCGGTTTAGCACCGTCAGCCAGCCCGGCAGGCCGGAGACCGGGAACAGCGCGCCGGAGATGAAGAACATCGGCATCACCACCATCTGCATGACGCCGAAGAACGACTGCATCTGTTTGATGCGCGCTGCCACCATCACTCCGAACGCGGTGATGGAGAAGGCCAGCAGTAGCTGCAGGCCAAAGATCCCGAGGATCAGCAGCGGGTCGTAGGGCACGTGAACCAGCCCCGCGAGCAGGATCATGATGACTCCCTGCGAGCTGGCCACGGTCGCGCCGCCCAGGCACTTGCCGATCACGATCGAGCTGCGGCGCACGGGCGCCACCAGCATCTCGCGCATGAAGCCGAACTCGCGATCCCAGACGATCGAGGCCGCCGAGAACATCGCCGTGAACATGACCGCGATGCAGACGATTCCCGGGTAGATGAAGGTCTTCAGGTTGACCCCATGGGTCCCGGCGCTGGAGAGGCGCTGCAGCCCGGAGCCCATCACGAACAGGAACAGCAGCGGTTGGATCAGCGAGGCGGCGATGCGGATGCGATCGTTGGCGAACCGGATCAGGTCTCTGCGCCACACGATCCGGATCGCGCGGAGCTCCGAGGCCAGGCTGTGCTTGGGCACCGTGACCCGGACCACATCGCCGCCGGCCCCGCCATCGGCGGCGGCAACGCGCTCAGCGGTCGTGCTCATCGCCGGGCCCCTCCCATCATCTGCATCATCATCCGGTTGCTGTGCTTGGAGGCGTCCTCCTCGGCGTCGCGGATCGTCGAGCCGGTATAGGACATGAAGACGTCGTCCAGCGTGGGACGGGCGACGCTGACAGCCTTGATCGGGACGCCCAGCTCGGCGAACAGCCGGGGCACGAACTCCTCGCCGCCGGGCACGCCGAAGATCACGGCCCCCTCGGCGGTGCGGGCCTCGATCCCGAATCGGTCGCGCAGGGAGAGGATGGCGGCGTCGTCGTCATCGGTGTGGATCGTGACGCGGTCGGTCCCCACCTGCGCCTTGAGCTCCTCCGGAGCCTGCAGGGCCACGATCTGGCCGTGGTCCATGATCGCGATGCGGTCGCACCACTCGGCTTCGTCCATGTAGTGCGTGGTCATGAAGATGGTGATCTCCTCACGCTCCTTGAGCTCCCGAATGTAGCTCCAGATCGAGCGCCGGGTCTGCGGGTCCAGGCCGATCGTCGGCTCGTCGAGGAACAGCACGCGGGGGGAGTGCATCAGCCCGCGGGCGATCTCCAGCCGGCGGCGCATCCCGCCGGAGAAGCTGGCCACCGTGGAGTCCTTGCGATCCCACAGCTCCACCATCTCCAGCACCTGACGCATCCGCGGGGCGACGAGCCGGGACTCGATCCCGTACAGCTCCGCGTGGAGCTTCAGGTTCTGCGCGGCGGTCAGGTAGCCGTCGAGCGTCGGATCCTGGAAGACGAGGCCGATGTTGCGACGAACGTCATCACGCTCCCGCACCACGTCGTGGCCGGCCACGGTGGCCGAGCCCGCCGTCGGCTTGGCCAGCGTGCAGAGCATATTGATCGTCGTCGTCTTGCCCGCTCCGTTGGGGCCCAGGAAGCCGAACACCTCGCCGGTGGCGACCTGGAAGTCGACTCCCCGGACGGCCTCAATCTCGCCGTAGCGCTTGACGAGGCCCTGGACCGAGATCGCCGGCGCCGGCAGCTGCCGCTCAGGCATCGCCGCCCTCGGCGAGGATCCGGTAGAGCTCGCGCCGCGTCTGCGCCAGCAGCTCCGCGGCCCGCTCCAGCTGGCTTGCGTCACCCGCCCGCGCCACCTGCACGACCGCCAGGCGCAGTCCGTGCGCCAGCGAGCGCAGATCAGGGGAGCCGGAGGCCATCTCCGCGTCGCGGCTCTCCCACGGTGCCTCGCCGGTCGAGGCGATCTGCGCGCGCCCAGCCTCGGTCAGCTCGTAGCGCTTGCTGCCCTCGTGCTCCACGGCCCGGATCAGCTCCTCGTCCTGCAGCTGGGCCAGTGTGGGATAGATCGAGCCGGGACTCGGTCGCCAGCGCCCCCCGCTGCGCTCCTCGATCGTCTGCATCAGTCCGTAGCCGTTGCGCGGCGCCTCACCGAGCAGCCGTAGGATCGCCAGGCGCACGTCGCCACGCCGCCGGCGCCCGCGCCCGCCGCCGAAGGGTCCTCCGCCCGGATGGGGCCCGCGGCAGCCGTGCGCGGAGGCCACCTGTGCGAGCGCTGCGAGCCGCTCCATGTCCTCGATCTTGTCCCGGCGCATTCCGAAAGGTAACGATATATCGGTTGTCAAGCGGCTACGCTACGGGCGATAGCCTCGTACACGCTGGTGCTCCCCACCATAAATACGATCCCATTCGAGCGTCACCTGACGGCGCCTGGCTACGTCCTCGGAAGCTCGCGCAGCGCTGCTGCGCCACGCTTCCAGCGTCCTGGCCAGTCATCCGTCAGGTACCACTCTCGGTGGGACCGTACTTACGGCGGGAAGCACTCGTGAGCACCGTCACCGTCTCCCAGGACCTTCCCGTCCCGCTTCCCGTCGCCGAGGCCGCCTGGTATGACCCCGGTCGCTGGGCGAGCTGGGTCGACGGGCTGGAGGTCGTCGAGGAGGTCTCGCCGCAGTGGCCGGCCGGCGGGGCGGTGCGCTGGCACTCGGGTCCGGCCGGACGGGGCCGGGTGCAGGAGACCGTGCTCCACCACGAGCCCGGCCAGGGCCAGACGCTGCAGGTCTCCGACGACTCGCTCGACGGCCGGCAGAGCGTGAGCTTCACCGCCGCCGGCGAGGAGGGGGTGACGGTGCGGCTGACGCTGAACTACAAGATCCGGGCTCACTCGCTGGTTACCCCGCTGGTCGACGTCCTCTTTATCCGCCGGGCGATGCGAGACTCGATGCGGGGCACGCTGCGCCGCTTCGGCGGGGAGCTCGCGGTGCCTCCCGCAGGTCCCGCCCCGGCGTAGACTGCCCGCGCAATGTTCGTCTTCAAGGCCGCCGTGGTCGGCGCGGGCACGATGGGGGGCGAGATCGCCCGGACGATCGCCGATGCTGACGTCCCCGTGGTGCTCAAGGACGTGGAGCAGCGGTTCGTCGACGCCGGCCTGGAGCAGTCCCGCGCGTTCTGGCAGGGCCGCGTCGATGCCGGCAAGATGGAGGCGGCCGAGGCGGGGCGCAAGCTCGCTCTCATCACCGGCAGCACCGACTACTCACACTTCGTCGACGTCGACTTCGTGGTCGAGGCGGTGCCCGAGCGGATGGACATCAAGCAGGACGTGTTCTCCGAGCTCGACGAGGTGACGCCGGGCCACGCGATCCTCGCCTCCAACACGTCATCCCTGTCGATCACCGAGATGGGGGAGGCCACCAGCCGTCCGGACCAGGTGGTCGGCTTTCACTTCTTCTATCCCGCTTCGGTGATGCGGCTGATCGAGGTCATTCAGGGCGAGGACACCGCACCGGAGACCATCCAGGTCGCCGCGAACTTCGCCCAGAGGATCCGCAAGACGCCGATCCGCTGCGCCGAGGTGCCGGGCTTCGTCGTCAACCGGATCCTCAACTCGAGCGTCTCGGAGCTGTGGCGGGCGCAGGAGGAGAGCGGCGTCGACGTGCGGGAGCTCGACAAGATCGTGGCGGAGTCCAAGGCGGCGCCGATGGGGCCGTTCAAGCTCGCCGACCTGCTGGGCCTCGACACGGTGCTCCACGTCGCCGAGCACCTGCGCGCGTCGTACGGCGATCGCTTCTACGTCCACGACGGGATGCGGCGACTGGTGGCCGGCGGCGACCTCGGCGTCAAGACCGGCAAGGGGTTCTATGAGCACAGCTAGCCTGCCTTTCGACCGCGAGGCGCTGGTCGAGCGCTTCACGCTCAAGGCGCTGGTGGAGAGCTGCCTGGTGCTGGAGGAGGAGGTGGCGGCGATGAGGGACATCGACCTGGGGATGATGGCCGGGGCAGGGATCATCCCGCCGCCGCTGCAGCGGGCCGACCAGGTCGGACTCGACGAGGTGCTGAGGCGGCTGCAGCGCGCCGAGCAGGAGTGGGGGGAGAGCTTCCAGGCGCCGGTGATCCTGCGCCGGCTCGTCGCGCAGGGGCGCCTCGGCGTCAAGACCGGCCAGGGATTCTTCCCCTACGCCCGCCCCGACAGGGGCTGGGAGGAGAGTCCGGTGAAGCTGGAGAGTCGCGGACCCACGGTCATCGGTTGGCTCGATCGGCCCCCGGCGAACTCCCTCTCTCCCGAGATGGTGCAGGCGCTGCGCCGGCTGTGGGAGGCGGTCTGCGACCGGGAGGAGACCCGCGCGGTGATCTTCGCCTCGGCCAATCCGATGCTGTTCTGCCTCGGCGCCGACATCAAGGCCTTCACGAAGATGGACGCCGATGCCGGCCGGGAGCTCTTGGACGCGGTGCACGGCTTGCTGCGGGACATGGAGCGCTCTCCGATCGTCACCATCGCCGCCGTCAATGCCGTCGCGCTGGGTGGCGGCTGCGAGCTGGCCATGGCCTGCGATCTGCGCATCGCGGCGCATTCGGCGCTGTTCGGCCAGCCGGAGATCAACCTCGGGATCATTCCCGGCTTCGGCGGCACCCAGCGGCTGCCGCGCCTGATCGGCGAGTCGCGGGCGCTGGAGCTGAACCTGACCGGTGATCCGATCGCCGCCACGGAGGCCTACGAGATCGGCCTGGTCAACCGGCTCGTGCCCGATCACGAGCTGCTGGACACCGCGCTGTCCTTCGCGCGCAAGCTGGGGGAGCAGGCGCCGCTGGCGGTGGCGCAGATCAAGCGTGTCTCGGCGGCCGGGGACCTCGATGCCGGCATTGCGGCCGAGAAGCAGGGCTTTGCCACGGTGTTCGCCTCGCAGGACGCCCAGGAGGGGATCTCGGCGTTTCTGCAGAAGCGCACCGCGAGGTTCGCCGGGCGGTGAGGCCCACCGACGGGCGCGGTGATGGCGCACCCGAGCATCGCGGCACCACGGAGCTCGCCGAGCTGATACGCGCGGCCGGCTCGGTGGTGGCGCTGACCGGCGCGGGCATCTCGGTGCCCTCCGGAGTCCCCGACTTCCGCAGCCCCGGCACCGGCCTCTGGGAGCGCGTGAACCCGATGGAGGTGGCGCACATCGACGTGTTCCGCCGGGACCCCGAGCGTTTCTGGCGCTTCTACGGCGCGCGCTTCCAGACGCTGGAGCACCGCCGTCCCAACCGCGCCCACCACGTGCTCGTCGAGCTCGAGCGCGAGGGGATCCTCGACGCCGTGATCACGCAGAACATCGATCGGCTGCACGCCAGCGCGGGGTCGCAGAACCTGGTGGAGGTGCACGGCACGATCGAGCACTCCTCGTGCCTGCGCTGCGGCGCCCGCCACGGGCTGGTGGAGGTTCGCGATCGGCAGGCCGCTGATCCGCAGCGGATCCCGCGCTGTGACTGCGGGCGGCCGCTCAAGCCCGACGTCGTGCTGTTCGGCGAGCAGCTCCCCATCGAGGCGATGGCGCGAGCCGAGCGCTTGGCCGCGGACGCCGACCTGCTGCTCTGCATCGGCTCTTCGCTGGAGGTCTACCCGGTCGCGCAGCTGCCCGCCGTGACCCTGGCCCAGGGCGGGAAGGTCGCGATCCTGACCCAGGGGCCGACGCCCTTCGACGGGCGGGCCACGGTCCGGTTGGCCGGCGACGTGGTGCAGGAGCTCCAGGCCCTGCGGGGAGAGCTCAGCCCAGCTTGACGACCACCGCGGTGACGTCGTCGTGCTGGTCCTGCGCCGCCTCCAGCAAGCGGTCGAGCACGTGCTGGCAGAGCTCCTGCGGCAGGGCGGGTCCCGAGCTGACGGCGTCGGTGAGACGGGCCAGGCCGATGTCCAGCGATTCGCCGCGACGCTCCACGAGCCCGTCGGTGTAGAGCACCAGGGTCGCCGGAGCGCTCACCTGCTGGTAAAGGTTCTGGCAGGTGACCGGGTCGATGCCCAGGACGCCGTTGCCGCCCTGCAGCAGCCTCACCTCGCCGGAGTCGGTGCGCACCACCGGCGGGAGATGGCCGGCGTTGGCCCACGTGAGCCGACCCCGCAGCGGGTCCAGGACGACATAGATCGCGGTGAACATGTCGTCGGCGCCCAGCGCCAGCTGGTGGTGGTTCAGCCGCGTGAGCACCTCGGCGGGGCTGTGCGCGCCGTCGTCAGCCAGCGCGAAGGCACGGGTCACGCTGCGCAGCTGCCCCATCGCCGAGGCGGCCGGGATGCCGCGTCCGGCGACGTCTCCGACCACCACCCCGAGCCGTCCGCGGTCCAGCGCGAACACGTCGTACCAGTCGCCCCCCACCTGGGCGCCGGCGCCCGCGGCCTGCAAGAAGGCGGCCACGGTGATGCCCTCCAGCTCTGGCAGCTGCTTGGGGACGAGGCCGGCCTGGAGCTGGACCGCGATCCGATGCTCCTGCTCGTGCAGGCGGGCCCGGCGGACGGCCAGCGCGGCGCGTTCGGCGACATCGCTCAGCAGCGAGCGCTCGGTGGCGCTCAGCGAGCGCTGCTGGGGCAGCCACAGTCGCAGCTGCCCCGCCTCCAGGTGGTCGACCACCACCGCGCACTCCTCCCAGCCACCCTCAGGCAGGGGCGCCGGGGGCTCCGTGGCGGCTGTCCTGCCCGCGACGATCCGGCCGGGCTCGGCCCGGACCAGGATCGATCCCTCTGCCTCGCCGGTTATCGCCACCTCGGTCGCCGCCACGTCGAAGAGCTCCGCCAGCCCCAGCGCCAGCTCCTGGACGATCTCTTCCAGCTCCAGCGAGTCGAGCGCGGCGCTCAGCATCTGCAGCTTGTTCAGCCGCTCGGCGATGGCCTCGGCCTGCGTCCTGGCGGAATGCTCCAGCATCAGGTCGGCACGAGCCTGCTCGGCCCGGC
>JALYYW010000057.1 GCA_030946085.1 Actinomycetota bacterium | reverse complement strand
CGGTCTGTGACCGAGACAACGTTTCGAGCACTTCGCGTTGAGGCTCGGTGACCTTCAGGGGAGGGGTTGGAGCGCGCATGATTCATCATACCGCCAACCACCACTTATTTCAATGACAGACCACTAGGTCGTCGTCGGCGATCAGGCGCCGCCCGGGCCGCCACGCGGTGTCGGCCTGTGCCAGGTCAGCATCAACCCATCCCCCACCGTCAGCAGCACGTTGTGCACGCGCTCGTCTGCCTGGACCTGGCGGGCGAACTGCCGAATCCCCACGGTGCTCTCGTCTTCGGCGCCCGGGTCGAGCGCGCTCCCGCCGCGGAAGAGGTTGTCGGCGACGATCACCCCCCGCGGCGCGAGCTTCGGCAGCACCGCCTCGTAGTAGGAGGGATAGTCGGACTTCCAGGCGTCGATGTAGACGAGATCGAAAGGACCCTTCAGCCGACTGAGCGTCTGCAGCGCATCTCCGACGATCAGCTCGATCCGCTCCGGGTGCGAGCTGGCGTCGAAGTGCCCCCGCGCGACTGCCGCCATCTGCTCGTCCACCTCGAGCGTCGTGACGCGGCCGCCGGGCCCCAGCGCAGCGGCCATGGCCAGGGTGCCAAACCCCGTGAACGTGCCGATCTCCAGCACGCGCGTGGCACCGCTGAGAACGATCAGCGCCTCCAGCAGCCGCGCCTCGGCCACCCCGCTGAGCATGACCGGCGAGGAGGTGTGCGCCTGGGTCCAGCTCACCACGTCGCTGAGCTGTCCCGCGAAGGCCGTGGTGCATGCGTCGGCGTAAGCCGCCGCATCGGCTGAGACCAAATCCCTCATAGCGGGAGCCTACCTCCCAGACGCCACGGGCCCCTCGTAGACTCTGTGGCCGTGGAGGACCTTCCTGAGCTTCCGGGCATACGTCACGAGTACATCGACGCCGGTGGCCTGAGGACCCACGTGGCGCTGGGCGGAGCGCAGGACGCGCCGCCGCTGCTGCTGGTCCACGGCTGGCCGCAGAACTGGTGGGCGTGGCGCCACGTGATCCCCCAGCTCACCGAGCGCTTCCGGGTGATCGCCGCCGACCTGCGCGGGCACGGCTGGAGCGAGGCGCCGCCCGGCGGCTACGACAAGGAGCAGCTGGCCTCCGACGTCCTGGCGCTGCTCGACGCGCTGGGGCTTCAGCGGGTGAGCTACGTGGGGCATGACTGGGGCGGTTGGACCGGCTTCCTGGCCGCGCTGCGCTCGCCCGAGCGCTTCGCCCGCATGCTCGCGGTGGCCATACCCCACCCCTGGGCCGACCCCAATCCGGCCCAGATCGGCGCGGTGCTCGGCTATCAGGTCCCGATCAGCCTGCCCCTTGTCGGCGTACGCGCGGCGGACCCGATGGTGCGGAGGATCCTGCAGGTGGGTCGGGGCGGGGACCGGTTGAGCGCGGCGGAAGTGGAGCTGTTCGCGGGGCACATCCCGCCCCACGTGACCGTCTCGATGTACCGGACCTACCTGACGCGGGAGATCCTCCCGATCGTGCGCGGCCGCTACGCCCACGCCCAGCTCCAGGTCCCGACGACCGTCTTCACCGGCGCGATGGACCTCATCACCCGCGGCAGTACCAGCGGCCCCGTGACCGGACAGCCGCAGCTGAGCGTGGAGGTGCTCGACGGCGTGGCGCACTGGATCCCCGAGCAGCGCCCCCAGGCCATCGTCGACTGGCTCTCCCGGCCCTGACGCGGGTCAGCTCTGGAAGTCGGAGCTCGGAACCAGCCGCTCGCTGATCCCGGTCCGCTCCAGCACGATCGTCAGGTCCGGGTGGGAGCGCCAGCGCAGGACAGAGGATATGAGGCCGGCTCCGCGCGTCAGGTGCAGGGTGAGGATGCGGCGACGCAGCGCCCGCAGGGGGACGCTGGCAGAAGCAAGCGAGAGGTTGGAGGCCTGGGAGGCCACGATCGGGTCCGGGCAGCGGGTGCGCAGGAGGTCACGCTGCCCCTGCAGCTCGGTGAAATCGGGGCTCCCGAAGCTCGCCGTGACCCGCTGGCCGCGCACGGATAGCGCCACGTAGCCCGCGCGGGCGGGGACGCGGTCGCGGCAGAGCTCCGCGCCGCCGCGCCGCAGGTCGGCGGTCAGCGATCCACCTCCACGGGTCCACGAGGGCAGACCAAAGACCTGCGCGTACGGGGGCACCCGGCCGGCCTCCAGGCCGACCGCGCGCCGCAACCCCACCGCGCTCGTGTCGCTGGCGCTGCCGTAGGCGAGCAGGTAGCCGTGTCCGGCGGCCGGACCGGGATGGAGCTGGAGCGTGCCGCTCAGCCCGCACAGCGTCGAGGTCCCGCAGCCGGCCCCGCCGGTTACGTCCACCGCCACCGAGCCGCTCACCCGCAGAACGCGATAGCCGACCGTAATCACGCGATTCAGCTCGGCCAGCGGTAGACGGGCCGCCCCGGTCCGGACGCGCCCGGTCTTCAGGCGACGCAGGTGGAGGGCGAGCGTCGAGCGGACGACGCCGGCCAGCCCCCCGGCGGCGAACGGCGCCGTTCCTGAGAGGTCGACCGTCGCCGGCGCCCGCCGCAGCGCCTGTAGCGGGATCACCCGTACGGGCAGGAGCGGGAGGAAGTCGGCTGGCAGCGGACCGCCACAAGCCGTCGGCGCTGGCTCGTCGCTGAGCGGGCCCGCAAACGGCAGCCGGTAGAACAGTTCCAGTGGCGTCTCCGGGACGAAGGGGAGCTGGTAGGTGGAGCGTGCGGAGAAGAGGCCAAAGGCCAGCGCGGAGGCCCCCACCTCACGCACCGGGACGAACGCGAACTCACCTCGACCGGCGTGGTCGGTGCAGCTCGAGCTCCCTGCGGCCGAGCGGCGGCTGACCACCGTGGACGCGGAGAACTGCGCGGAGCCAGGGTCGGAGGCGGCCAGCTCGAGCACCGCCTGAAGCCGCGACCGCCGTGAACGCCCGAGGTCAAAGATGCTCAAACCGCCGCTGGTCGGCGGGGTCCAGGTCAGCGTGCCGCTCTGCACGTCGCACTCCGAGGTGGCGGCGCAGCGGGCGGGGTCGGCGTGGAAGCTGACGATCACCCGACCGCTGGCCCGCACCCCGGCGCTGTAGCCGGTGAGGACCGACCCGGAGGCGCCAGCCTGCCGCGCTCCGGCGACCGGGACGAGCCCCAGCACCAGCACCACTGCCGCCAGTACGACCGAGCGGTTTCGGACCCGTCCCGCCCAGGCTGCCGCCAAAGCCATGTCGATGGTCTACCCGCTCCGGCGCTACGGCGCACCGACCCACCCGCCGGTAGCGTTCCCGCGGATGTCCTACGCCTTTTCCCCGGCGCATCGAGTTGGGTCGGGGCCGCCGATGGTCTGCCTGCACGGCTTCACCGACACGTGGCGCACGTGGGAGCTGGTGCTACCGACGCTCGAACGTCACCACGATGTCCTGGCCCCGACGCTGCTCGGGCACGCCGGTGGGCCACCGCTGCCGGCCGAGTTCACCGACGAGGCCATCGCCGATGCCGTGGAGCAGGCGATGGACGAGGCCGGCATGGAGACTGCGCACCTGGTCGGCAACTCGCTGGGCGGCCTGGTGGCCCTCCAGCTCGCCGCCCGCGGCCGGGCGCGCTCGGTCGTGGCGCTGGCCCCCGCCGGCGGGTGGATGGAGGGGGACAAGTCCTCCCGGACCACGCTGCGCTTCTTCCGGGTGATGCAGGACCTCGTCAAGGCCGCCGCCCCCCACGCCGACGCCATCGTCGCCACCCCCGAGGGCCGGCGGCGCTCGACAGAGTTCAGCACGGTCAACTTCGAGCACATTCCCGCCGAGCTGCTGGCGCACCAGATCTGTGGCGCGGCCCGCTGCGACGGCGCGTTGGCGATGATCGAGCACGCTAGCGCCCACGGCTGGAGCCTTCCCACCCAGCCGATCGCCTGCCCGGTGCGCATCATCTGGGGCACCGAGGACCGCCTGCTGCACTGGCCTGACAGCGCCGCCCGCTTCCGGCAGGAGTGGCTTGCGCAGGCCGACTGGATCGAGCTGCCGGGCGTCGGTCACTGCCCCCAGCTCGACGTTCCCGCCGAGACCGCGGGGCTCATCGTCGAGCACGCCGCGCGGGCGGACGTCTGACCCGACGCGTGGTCCAGTCAGACCTCGGCTACGCCGGACCTGGGAGCCGCCTCGCTCAGGGAGCGGGAACGATCCGCATCCAGGGCCGCGGCTCCTCCCAGCCCTCGGGGTAGCGCTCCTTGGCCTCGTCGGTGCTGACGCTGCCCGCGATGATCACCTTCTCGCCGGGCTGCCACTGCGCCGGCGTCGAGACCTGGTGCTGGGCGGTGAGCTGAAGCGAGTCGATCACCCGCAGGATCTCGTCGAAGTTGCGCCCGGTGCTCATCGGGTAGACCAGGATCAGCTTGATCTTCTTGTCGGGTCCGACCACGAACACGTTGCGCAGCGTGGCGTTCTGCGCGGGGGTGCGTGCCGTCGGGTCTCCCTCGACATCGCTCGAGAGCATCCCGTAGAGCTTGGCCACCTCAAAGTCGGTGTCGGCGATCATGGGGTAATTGGGGGCGGTGCCCGCGATCTCCTCTATGTCCTGCGCCCACTTCTCGTGGTTGTCGACGGGGTCGACCGAGAGGCCGATGATCTTCACCCCACGGCGGTCGAAGTCGGGCTTGATCTGCGCCATGTAGCCGAGCTCGGTGGTGCAGACCGGGGTGAAGTCCCGCGGGTGGGAGAAGAGCACGGCCCAGCTGTCGCCCATCCACTCGTGGAAGTGAATCGGGCCCTCAGTGGTCTGAGCCTCGAAGTCCGGGGCGGTGTCACCGATCGTCAACGCCATGATGGTGCCTCCTTTTGCGAAGTCGCGACTGTCGTCCTCTCAGCATAGTTCGCAAAATCCGAATTGGGTAAATCCGGTCGGGAATTAGGGTTTTGCGGGGTCACTCGCTCAAAGCGCAGCGCCGCGTCGGGCAGCGGCGCCCGGCGGAAGGTGAGGATGTCCTTGAAGTAGTTCTGGTGCAGGCGCCACGGCAGCCGCGTCCCCTGCTTGGGCAGCCGGTCGACAGCACGCAGCACGTAGCCGGACCTGAGGTCGATGATGGGCACGCGGGGCTCAGAGGGATGGGGTGCCACCGCCCGGACGCTGTCGTAGCCGTGCCCGTCCATGTAGCGCAGCAGACGGCAGACGTACCCGCTGATGAGATCGCACTTGAGCGTCCAGGAGGCGTTGGTGTAGCCGAGCGCCAGCGCGGCGTTGGGCACGCCGCTGAGCATCGTGCCCTTGTAGGCCACGGTCTGGGCCAGGTCGATCTCCTGCCCGTCGACGGTGACACGCGCGCCGCCCAGCAGCTGCAGGTTCAGGCCCGTGGCGGTGACCACGATGTCGGCCTCCAGCTCGGTCCCGGACTCCAGCAGGATGCCGGTCTCGGTAAAGGTCCTGATGCGGTCGGTGAGCACCGACGCCGTCCCTGCCCGGATGGCCGCGAACAGGTCTCCGTCGGGCACCAGGCACAGCCGCTGGTCCCAGGGGTCATAGCTGGGGTTGAAGTGCGTGTCGACGTCGAAGCCGGGCGGCAGCTGCTCCTGGAGCCAGCGCCGCAGCAGCTTTCGCATCAGCTGCGGCCGGCGACGGCTGAGCTGGAAGCTCAGCAGCGTGAGCAGCACGTTCTTCCAGCGCACCAGCGCGTAGGCGGCGTGAGCGGGCAGCCGGCGGCGGAGAACGTCGGCGAGGTGATCCCGGGCCGGTAGCGAGACGATGTAGCTCGGCGAGCGCTGGAGCATCGTCACGTGCTCGGCCTGCGCGGCCAGCGAAGGCACGAGCGTCACCGCCGTGGCGCCGCTGCCGATCACCACGACGCGCTTGCCGCTCCAGTCGAGCTCCTCCGGCCAGGTCTGCGGGTGGATGATCTGCCCGCCGAAGCGCTCCGTGCCCTCCAGGCGGGGCGAGAAGCCGAGGTCGTAGCGGTAGTAGCCGCTGCACCAGAAGATGAACCCGCACTCCAGCGTCTCGGTCCGGCCGCCGTCGAGCTGTGCCTCCACCGTCCAGCGGGCGCGCGCGGAGGTCCACTCCACCCACCGGACGCGGCGGCCGAAGCGGATGCGGTCCTCGATGCGGTGCTCGGTCGCGGTCTGGCGGATGTAGTCGCGGATCGAGCCGCCGCCGGCGATCGCCTTGCCCTCCGTCCAGGGCTTGAACGAGTAACCGAGCGTGAACATGTCCGAGTCCGAGCGGATCCCCGGATAGCGGAACAGGTCCCAGGTGCCTCCGATCGCCTCACGCGCCTCCAGGATCGCGAAGGACTTCTCCGGGCATTCCCGCCGCAGGTGGCAGGCCGCACCGATCCCCGAGAGGCCGGCGCCGACGATCAGCACATCCACATGTTCGGGCACGATCCCGATCACGGTACACGCCTGTACCGCCCCGCCCGCGATTCGGACCGTTATCGTCCTGAAGGTGCTCGTCGACACCCCGGTGGCGGAGTGCAAACGCTGGGGGCGACTTCGGATGTGGCGGCGTCCCGGATCCTGGGCCTGCTAGTGTGGTGTCCGTTTAAATAGTTGGCGGTTACGGTAGGAGGGGGTCATGCCTACTCCTACTGCTGTTCAGATCACTCTGTCGGATGATGAGCGCTCGGTGCTGGAGTCGTGGACTTCGCGCCGG
>JALYYW010000045.1 GCA_030946085.1 Actinomycetota bacterium | reverse complement strand
GCTCCACTCGCCGGAAGCGCGACCCCTGGGGGCGCCGACTCAGGCCTGCGATACCTCTCGGGACATATTGGGGACACGCTCCGAGAAGCCCTGATCACGGCTTGACCGACAAGCCGGCGTTTCCAGCTATTTCTTCAAGCCCGCCTAGGGACTCGAACCCTAAACCTCTTCATTACAAGTGAAGTGCTCTACCAGTTGAGCTAGGCGGGCAGGCTTCGGGAAGTCTGCCAGGCTCTACGTCTCGCGTAGCCGCTGCTCCCACCACTCGATCGTCTGGCGCATCGTCTCCCGGAACGGGATCTCGGGCTGCCAGCCGGTGGCGGCGCGGATCCGCTCCGGGGCGCCGGCCAGCTCCATCACCTCGTGGGCGCGAAGGCGCGCCGGGTCGACCACGTGCTCGACCTCGATCGGCGCGATCACCTCCGCCAGCAGCGCCACCTGGTCGGCGGCCGATACGGAGCGACCGGAGCTGACGTTGTAGACCCCCGGCTCGGCTAGCTGGGCTAGGAGCCGGTAGGCCCGCACGACGTCACGGACGTCGGTGAAGTCACGGCGGGTGTGGGGGTTTCCGGTGACCACCCGCAGCGACTGCGCCCCCCGCAGTCGAGCCTCAGCCGCCTGGCGCGCTAGCGAGGAGAGGATGAAGACTTGCCGCTGCCCCGGGCCGGTGTGGTTGAAGGGGCGCGCGGTGATCACGTGAAGCCCGTAGGCCTGCGCGTACACATTCGCCAGCTGCTCGCCGGCCGCCTTGGACACGGCGTAGGGGCTCGCCGGCTGCACGGGGGCGTCCTCTGAGATCGGCAGCCTCGCAGGGTTGCCGTAGACCTCGCAGGAGCTGACCCACACCACCAGTGCTCCCGGTGCCTCCAGGCGCAGCGCCTCCAGCAGGTGGACGGAGCTCAGCACGTTGGTCTGCAACGTCTCGGCGGGCTCCTCCCAGGAGCGACCCACCGAGGAGAGCGCCGCCAGGTGGTAGACGACCGCCGGCTCGATGTCTCCGACCGCGTCGCGCACGGCCGCTGCATCCCGGAGATCGACCGACCGCCCGGCACCGGCGCCTTTGGCGGCGCTTCCGTGACGCGAGAGTCCCACGACCTCGTCTCCCGCAGCCACGCACGCCCGGGCCAGGTAGCCGCCCGCCAGTCCGGAGGCGCCGGTGATCAGGACACGCAACGCGGAAGCGCGGCCGGCCGAGAACCCGGCTAGGAGGGGTCCTCGGCGCCCGTGCCCGAACCGGTCTCGGAGACGGTGAGCGCGTGCTCCAGAGACCCGTGGCCGTTGCTGGAGTAGGTGGCCTCGGGCTCCGGCGGCGCCGGCTCGGGGGATTCGTTCACGCGCCGCTCGAGCTCGCCGAGGACGAAGCCGAACAGCAGGTGGCGCCACGCCGCCTGCAAGAAGGCGGGACGGTTGCCGGCGAAGGTGGGCAGCTCCTTGCGCGCGGGATGGAAGCGATCAATGAGGGCGCTCAGCGGCCACAGCGTGACATGCTCGGCCAGCGCCACCGCCGGTCCACGCACCGGCGCCGGCAGCGGCAGCGCGGGCGCCACTCCGGCATAGGCCGCGCCGAACACCGCCCCGTTGGCCATGTGCAGCGCGAAGCCGGTCGGGTACCAGCCCTCGCCGCGGGTCATCGCCTTGCCGAGCAGCTCGACGTCGTCATAGCGGCTGGCGAAGGCAAGCTTGTCAAGCGGCTGCTGGACCGCCCACACAGCCGCAGCCACGGCTCCGCAGACGGCCCCACGAAGGGTGCGGGTACGGTCGATCGCCGAAGTCAAGGCACAAGACTGTAACGGGCGTGCTCAGAACGGGTACGCCAATGTGCAATGGATCACGAAGCGCTGCACAGGCGCGCACGGGAGAAGGGAGCCCATCCGCTCGCCTACTGGCTGGCCCGGCTGACCATGACGCCCTTCTTCCTCGTGTACTTCCGCCTGCGCCGAGTGGGTCTCGAGCACATCCCCGCCAAGGGTCCGGTGATCATCGCCGCCAACCACCGCAGCTTCCTGGACCCGTTCATCATCGCCACGCTGGCGCGGCGACCGATGCACTACGTGGCCAAGAAGGAGCTGTTCATGCGCCGCTGGCAGGCATGGATCCTCAACGCGCTGGGAGCCTTCCCCGTGGACCGCGGCGCCAGCGATGAGCAAACGGTCGCCACCGCCAAGGCGATCCTCGCCCGCGGCGACATCGTGCTGATCTTTCCCGAGGGCACCAGGGTGCGCCCGGGAGCGCTCGGGCACCCCAGACGGGGAGTAGGGCGTCTGGCGCTGGAATCCGGGGTGCCGGTGGTGCCGGTGGCGGTGATCGGCACCGAGGCGATCCGCGCCGGCTGGCGGATCCGCCCGCACAAGGTACAGATCCGAGCCGGTCGGCCGCTGCGCTTCCCCCAGGTGGCGAATCCCTCTCCGGCACTGGCGGGCGCGGTCACCGAGCGGATCTGGCCCTGCGTGATGCTCCAGTGGGAGTGGCTCGGAGGCCTGCCGCCGATTCGCCGGGTGGCCGTGATCGGCGCCGGCAGCTGGGGCACGAGCCTGGCGGTCTGCATGGCCCGGGCCGGGCTGGAGGTGGACCTCGGATGCCGTACCCGCGAGCAGGCGGCCACCCTCGCCGAGCGCGGGGAGAACGACGCCTACCTGCCCGGAGTGCCGCTTCCTCGGAACGTGACCGTGCGCCGCGCCGCCGAGCTTCAGCTGGGCGGACACGACCTCATCTGCCTGGCCGTCCCGGCCAGCTCACTGCCCAGCGTGCTGGCGGCCCACGGAGAGCGGATACCCGCCCGCGCCGGCGTCGTCGTGGTCTCCAAGGGGCTGGTGCCGCCGCTGGGAACGCTGCCCTCAGCGTTCGCCGCCGAGCGGTGCCGCGCGCGTGCTGTGGCTGTGGTCGGCGGGCCGGCCCACGCGGGCGAGGTGCTGGAGCACGGCGCCTGCGTCGTGGTCGCCTCGCTGGACCGCGGCTTTGCCCGCCAGATCGCTGACGCGCTCGGTGCGGCCTCCCTGGACGCCTCGCTGAGCACGGATGTCACCGGGGTCGAGCTCGCCGGCTGCGCCAAGAACGTGGCCGTGCTGGCGGCGGCCGCGGCGTCCAGTGCCGGCCCCAACGTCGCGGGGGCGGCCGCGGGCAAGGTGTTCGCCGAGGTCGATGCGATCGCGCGCCGGCGCGGGGGGCAGCCGGGCACGTTCGCGGGGCTGGCCGGTGCCGGTGACCTCGTGGCCACCGCGCTGGCCGCCGGCTCACGCAACCGGCGCGCCGGGGAGCTGCTCTCCCGGGGTGTGCCCTCGCAGCAGATCAGCCCGATGCTCGGACAGGTCGCGGAGGCGGTCGATCTCGTCCCCCTGCTGGCGGGCGTGGCCCGCGACGAGCGCCTGGACACGCCGGCGCTCCAGAGCCTGGCGGAGCTGGTGGAGGGTCGGATCGATCCCGAGCGGTGGGCGGCGGCGATCACCAGCCCCGGGCCGAAGCGGCCTCGCCCGGTGCGCGCGGCGTAGAGCTGAGGGTAGGCTCCATGCGGTGGACGACCCGGCAGCCCAGAGCACGAAGAGCACCAGGAGCAAGGCGGAGCTTGACCGCCTCTTCTCGGATCTCTACCGCGCGCATCTGCGCGACGTCTACTCCTACAGCTACTACCGCGTCGGCAATCATCACGACGCCGAGGATCTCACCGAGCAGACCTTCCTGCAGGCCTACCGCCACTTCGAGCGGGCGCTGCGGGAGTCCGACGGCCGGCCGCTGCGCCCCTGGCTCATCCGCATCGCCCACAACCTGGCGGCCAACTTCTACCGCGACCGCTCGCGCAAGCCGGAGTCGGCGATCGATGACGCCGGCATGATCTCCGCCCCCCACACCACCGAGTCGCTGGTAGAGGGACGGGAGGAGCTGAAGGCGATCCTGGAAGGCGTGCGCCAGCTGCCCGACGATCGCCGCGAGGCGCTGATCATGCGCTTTTCCCTGGGAATGGACAACCGTGAGATCGCCCGGGCCCTGGGTCGTAGCGACGGCGCCACCAAGGTGCTGCTGCACCGCGCGATCCGGCAGCTGGAGGGGATGGTCTCAGACCAGCCAGTACAGGCGAGCGAGCGGTGAGCACCGGGACTGCGGACTTCGAAGCCCTGCTGCGCGAAGCGCTCTCGCCGGTGGAGCCGCCTGCCGACCTCGCCCACCGGCTGGAGCTGACGCTCGTGAACCTCACCGAGCTGGCCCAGGAAGAGCTCGAGGCGTGGGAGCTCTCGGCGATGGGCGACCCGCGCAACTGGGCCCGTCCCGCGGCGGCGGCGATTGTCGGCGCCGGTGCCGGCACCGCGCTAGTGCTGCTGCGCGTCCGCAGCCGCCACCGGACCCGCCGCCAGCAGTCGGCCAACGTGCTGGACCTGGCCGAGCGGACGATGCGGGACCTGGCCGAGGAGGCTCGGCGGGTACTGCCGAAGCGGTAGCAATGGCCGTCTGCTACCGCCACCCCTCCCGGGAGACGGGCGTCTCGTGCTCCTCCTGTGGCCGTGCGATCTGCCCGGATTGCATGACTCCGACCCCGGTGGGGATGCGCTGCCCGGAGTGCTCGCGTGAGCGGACTAAGGTCAAGACGCTGCGCACCCGGCCCTCGGCGCCGGCGGTCACCCAGGTCCTGATCGCGATCAACGTCCTCGTGTTCGTGGCCGAGGTGGCCACCTCCGGGTCGCTGGGCACGGGCGGGGGCGGGACGGTGATCGAGAAGGGCGGGCTCTACGGGCCCTCGATCGCCCCGGGGCACGAGTACTGGCGGATATTCACCTCGGGCTTCCTGCACGAAGGCCTGGCGCATGTGGGCATCAACATGCTGTCGCTGTATTTCGTGGGACAGTCGCTGGAGCCCGGCATCGGACGCGTGAACTTCGCCACGGTGTACCTCGCGTCGCTCTTCACCGGATCCTTTGGGGCGCTGCTGTTCCAGCCCGACGCCCTCACGGTGGGGGCCTCCGGAGCCATCTTCGGCATCTTCGGGGCGCTCATGGTGGTGGCGCGGGCGCGCGGGATTCCGTTCTGGCAGAGCGGCCTGGGTCCGGTGCTGGTGCTGAACCTGGTCTTCTCGGTCAGCTTCCGAGGGATCTCCATCGGTGGGCATCTCGGTGGTCTCGTGGGCGGGCTGATCACCGGCCTGCTG
>JALYYW010000004.1 GCA_030946085.1 Actinomycetota bacterium | reverse complement strand
CTTCTACGACCCCTCGGCTCCCGAGGCGGAGTGGGCGCGGGCGGGGGCACTGGCCGTGGAGATGGAGAGCGCCGTCCTCTTCACCCTGGCGGCGGGGCGGGGCCTGCAGGCGGCCTCGCTGCTGGCGGTGTCCGACCTGCTGCTGCCCGAGCGCCGGCGGATCGGCGCCGAGGAGCTGCTGCAGGCCGAGCACCGTCTCGGCGACCTCGCCGCCGAGGCCCTTTCCTAGGCCTTCACAGGCGGTGCCGCATGGCGTCCCGGATCAGCCGGCGTGGGGGAGCCGGCCTCCAGCTTGCCCTCGATCGCCACGAGACGGTCCTCGATCGCCTTCAGGCGCCCCTCGAGGGCGCTCTGGGCTCCGATGCTGCCGATTCGCTGCTCCAGGCGATCGAGCCCGTCCTCGATCCCCTCCAGACGCTGCGAGACCCCGCGCAGCCGTCGTGTGAGCCGCTCCAGGTCGCTGGCCGACGGGAGGTTGAGCGCTCCCATCGCCACCTCCTGGGCGCGGACGGCCCGCTCGCGTGTCTCAAAGGCCCGCGTTAGGGCTCCGCTGACCATGGGGTTCTCCAGCAGCTCCTGGGCCAGCCGCCCGATCGTCTCCTCGCCCTGTCGTGTCATGCGCTCACGCAAGCCCTTGTCTTCGCTCATGTTCCAGATCGCCTCGGCATGGGTGTCGGTTTTACCCGCTGCCCCGGGACCTTACCCGGCCCGGCTCCGGCAACCGGGCAGATCGTCCGCCGCCTGGCTGACCTAAGTCTAAGGTTTACGGTTAGTTGACTCTCTTATGTCAACCCGAGGCCGGGGACCGGCGAAGTCACGGGGTACACCGCTACACTCCCGATCGCAGACGGATGTTGGGACGGGGCGGTGCTGGAACCAGGCGCTCTTAGTTGTTGTTTGACGGCCCCGGCCCTGAAACCTCCCAGACCAGGAACAGTTCTTCGTTGCAAAGCCCGCAGCCACTAGGTAGCGTTTGCATATAGCCCCCGCCCCCGGCGGGACAAACAAGTCCGCAGGTCGATCGGCGGGAGGAGCTAGGCCAAGTGTTCGGTGCGAAGAAGCTGAGGGTCGCCGTCGCAGCCACCGGCGCTGCGGTGACGGTCATGGGCGTGGCCGCGATTCCCGTGGCCTCCGCTGGGACCTGCGTGGTCACGGTCACCGTTGTCGGCGGGGCGCACTTGAGCTTCAACCTCCCCTCGGGCACGAACGTCGACCCGCACAGCCTCGCGCCCGGGGTGATCGGCGTCTCCGAGAGCTGCCAGGCGGCGCCCAGCCCCCAGACCACCCACACGACCACCACCGGCGCCAGCTCCTCCTCGAGCTCGTCGAGCACCGGCACCGCTCCGAGGCCGGGTCGGCCCGGCTCGCCGTCGGCAACGCAGCAGCCCACCAGCCACAACGGAGCCAGCAAGGGCCCGGGCGGCAAGCCCGGCGGGAAGGGCCCGGGCGGCAAGCCCGGCGGCGGCGGGAACGGAACCCAGCCGGGGCCCGCGGGCTCACCCGGGAAGGCGCCGGTGTTCCGCGGGCAGGGCGGCGTTCCCTCCCTCGCCAACCCGACGTTCTCCTTTGCGCTTCCGGGGCCGGCACCGCTCGGCGTGCCCAACTTCTTCATCGACTCCTTCCGCATCCCGCCGTTCCTGCTTCCGATCTACCAGGCCGCCGGCATCCAGTACAACGTGCCCTGGCAGGTACTGGCGGCGATCAACGAGATCGAGACCGACTACGGGCGCAACCTCTCGGTGAGCTCGGCGGGGGCCGTCGGCTGGATGCAGTTCCTGCCCGCCACGTGGAAGCAGTGGGGCGTCGACGCCAACGGCGACGGCGTCGCCGATCCCTACAACCCCGTCGACGCGATCTTCGCCGCGGCCCGGTACCTACAGGCCGCCGGAGCCTCCAAGAACCTCGGCGGCGCGGTCTTCACCTACAACCACGCCAGCTGGTACGTGCAGTCGGTGCTCCTGCGCGCGAAGCTGATCGGCGGCATGCCGGACCAGCTCCTCGGCGCCCTCACGGGCCTGGTGCAGGGCCACTTCCCGGTGGCCGCCCGCGCCAAGTACGCCGACGACTCTGTCGAGAAACTGGCCACCCGCCGCGTCCACGCCGGCAACGCCGCCATCCCGGTCAACTCCACCCAGAACAAGTCGGTGGCGATCTTCGCCAACCAGAAGGCTCCCGTGATCGCCGTCAACGACGGCAAGATCGTCAAGGTGGGCCAGAACGCGAAGCTGGGCCGGTTCGTCCAGCTCCAGGACCAGACCGGGAACATCTACACCTACGCGCAGCTGGGCTCGGTCCCCAAGCAGTACGCGGTGCCCAAGCCGGTGAAGCTCACCCCCGCGGACCTGGCCAAGCAGACGATCCCGCCGGTGCCGTCCTCCCCCCATGCGCCCGCCAGCGCCGGCCAGCAGCAGGTATCGGGGACCGTCAGCACCGCCAAGGCCACCAAGGAGGCCAAGAGCGCCCCACGCCTGGCGCAGACGACCTCCACCTCCAGCGCCGCCACCCCCGTCTCGGTGGCCTCGGTGGTCAAGGAGCGTCTGTTCGCCTATCCCTCGCGCCCCGCCTCCTACGCCTCCGGTGGCGCGCTGCAGCTGCGCAGCGCTCAGGCGAAGATCTCGAGCTTCCAGAACTACTTCACCGACACGCTGCATCTGGCGCGTGACCAGTACACGCTGGCGCCGTTGCGCGCTGGAGCCATCGTGGTCGCGGGGACGATCCTCGGCCGTCTCGCCGGCCCCACCGCCAAGCAGGCCTCGCACATGGAGTTCATGGTCCAGCCGGCGGGCAAGAACGCCCCGCAGATCGACCCCAAGCCGATCCTCGACGGATGGAAGCTGCTGGAGGCCACGGCGGTCTACCGCGCGTCCGGCGTCGATCCCTTCTTCGGCCCCGGCGCCAAGAACGCCACGATCGGCCAGATCCTGCTGGAGAGCAAGGAGCAGCTGCAGAACCGCATCCTTCAGGACCCGCACGTCCAGGTCTACGCCTGCGGACGGCGTGACATCCAGGCCGGGCTGATCGACCGGCGCGTGCTGGCGACGCTCGAGTTCCTGGCCGCCTCCGCGCTGCAACCGACCGTCTCGGGACTGGTCTGCGGGCACAACCTGGCGGGGCTGGGCGACGCCGCCGGGGCCAGCGGCTCGAGCGTCGACATCTCCAAGATCAACAACATCCCGATCCTCGGCCATCAGGGCAACGGCTCCATCACCGACATGACGGTCCGCCGCCTGCTGACGCTGCAGGCAGCGATGAAGCCCGACCAGATCATCAGCCAGATGAGCTACAAGGGTCAGAGCAACACGCTGGCGCTGCCCGATCACTCCGGCCGGATTCAGGTCACCTTCACGCCGCTGTTCGGGACCAACAAGAAGCTCTCCAACGAGATCAAGACGATCCTCAAGCCCGGCCAGTGGATCCAGCTGATCAACCGCATCAGCCAGATCCCCGAGCCCGTGGTCCCGATCGTCCCCAGCAAGTACGCGGTACGGGCACCCGCGCCCTGAGCCAGCCGCCGCACCTCTTCCGCTTCAGCCAAATCGAGGTTCCGTGGGAGCTGGGACCCGCCCCCGGGCGCTACCTGGTCAGATCCGAGGGACGCAGCGAGGGGCCCGCGGCCCAGATCCTGGTGGTCGCTGCGCTCGGGGCAGCGGAGCGACGACGACTCACGGTGCGGAGCTCGCGTAAGGCTCCACCGGAGCCTGAGCCTTCTCCGGTGGCCACCGGTAGGGCTACGATCATCGATGCCGCCGCGCCGCTGCGCTCGCTCGCCGAGGCCGATGCGTGGCTACAGCAGGGCGGCGAAGCCGAGCTGACCGAGGGGTTGAGGATGCTCAACCGGGCGCTGCACGCCTTCCGCCTGGTGATGGCCGACCCCTACATCAACCAGATCGCCCGCCGCCAGCTGCTGGTGGCGCGCCTGGGCTACGGCGCTGGGGAGCAGGTGGCCGACGGCCTCTGGAGCGAAGCTCGCGAGCTGCTCCCCCGCGCCGAGCGCCAGCCGCGCCAGAAGGTGCTGCAGCCGCAGGCACGGCTGGCCGCCCTGCTCGGAGGCCGCGAGCGAGCCCTGGCGTGCGAGGAGCTGGTCCTCCGGGCCCGGCTCGACCTGGACTCCGCTCGCCCGCGGGAGGCCGCGCTCGGAGTGCTCGTCGCCCTCGACGCCGCGCTCGCGGAGGTGGCAGCCGATCCCGTCGGGGTCAGGTTGGCGGAGCGGCTGGAGGAGCTCAGAGGCCAGCGGGACCCGGCCGCCCTCGCCGCCCAGGCGGCATTATCGGGGGCGCTGTCCGACACAGACCTCCACCACGTGACCTTCACGATCGAGCGGATCGAAGCCGCGCTGCGTGCCCGTGCCGTGGCCACCGCCTGATCGCGCGGTCGCCGAGCCGGCCCAGTTGCGCTACGCCCGTGCGCCAGCCCTGACATAGTGGCCTTCAGCATGGCCGGGTCGACAGAGGGGTAGAGGTGACGGGCACCGCCACGCCGAGCGGCTCGCGCAGCAATCGCGGCAGCGATCCCGCCCCCGACGGCGGGGATCGGGCGCGGGCAAGATTGGAGCAGGCGCTGCTGGCCGCGGCCGCGGGAGACTTCCGCACCCGCCTTCCCGCGCGAGCGGAGGACGACCTCGGCCGCGTCGGGGACGCCTACAACCAGCTCGTGGCACGCAACTCCGCCCTCCAGGCCGAGCTCGCGCGCGTGGCCGCCATCATCGGACGTGAGGGCAGGATGACCGAGCGGGCGCACATGGCCGGCGCCCCGGGCGGCTGGGCCACGACGATCGACGCCGTCAACGGGCTGATCGACGACCTCGTACGCCCGACCACGGAGGTGGCCCGCGTGATCGTGGCGGTGGCCGAGGGCGACCTCACCCAGAAGATGGCGCTGGAGATCGAGGGCCGTCCGGTGAAGGGCGAATTCGCTCGGATCGGGACAACCGTCAACTCGATGGTCGACCAGCTCTCGAGCTTTGCCGACGAGGTCACCCGCGTGGCCCGGGAGGTCGGCACCGAGGGCAAGCTCGGGGGCCAGGCGGGGGTGCCCGGGGCGGCGGGGACCTGGAAGGACCTCACCGACAACGTCAACTTCATGGCGCGCAACCTGACCGAGCAGGTGCGCAACATCGCCACCGTCACGACCGCGGTGGCCAACGGTGATCTCAGCAGGAAGATCACCGTCGACGTGCAGGGCGAGGTGCTGGAGCTCAAGCGCACGATCAACACGATGGTCGACCAGCTGCGCTCGTTCGCGGCCGAGGTGACCCGCGTAGCCCGCGAGGTCGGCACCGAGGGGATCCTCGGGGGCCAGGCCGAGGTGGAGGGGGTCTCGGGAACCTGGAAGGGGCTCACCGAGAACGTCAACCAGATGGCCTCGAACCTGACCACGCAGGTGCGCAGCATCGCCCAGGTGGCAAACGCCGTGGAGAGCGGCGACCTGACCCAGACGATCGCCGTCGACGCTCGCGGGGAGATCCTCCAACTCAAGCAGACCCTCAACCGGATGGTGGCCCAGCTGTCGAGCTTCGCCGCCGAGGTCACGCGCGTGGCCCGCGAGGTCGGCACCGAGGGCAAGCTCGGGGGCCAGGCCGAGGTGGAGGGGGTCTCGGGAACGTGGCGCCGGCTGACCGAGAACGTCAACCAACTGGCCGGCAACCTGACGACCCAGGTGAGGGCCATCGCCGAGGTCTCGACCGCCGTGACCCAGGGGGACCTGACACGGACGATCTCGGTGGAGGCTCAGGGCGAGGTCGCCGAGCTCAAGGACAACATCAACCAGATGATCGCCAACCTGCGCGAGACGACCCAGCGAGGCGCCGAGCAGGACTGGCTGAAGACCAACCTCGCGAGCATCTCCGGCAAGCTCCAGGGCCAGCGAGACCTCGCCGCTGTCACGCAGCTGATCATCAGCGAGGTCACCCCCACGGTGAGCGCCCAACATGGCGCCTTCTTCCTGGCCGAGGCCGGCCCCCGGGGCACGGCCGAGCTGGTGCTGGCCGCCTCCTACGGCTACACCCCCCGTCGCAGCGAGCTGCGCAGCCGCTTCGAGATCGGCGAGGGCCTCGTCGGCCAAGCGGCCATGGAGCGCAAGACGATCGCGCTCACCGATCTTCCCCCGGGCTACATCAAGGTCGGATCGGGGTTGGGCGACGCTCCGGCGGCGGGGCTGCTGGTGATGCCGGTTCTGTTCGAGGATCAGCTGCTCGGAGTGATCGAGCTCGCCTCGCTGCGCCCCTTCTCGGAGGTCAACCAGGACTTCCTGGACCGGCTCACGGACACGATCGGCGTCGTGCTCAACACGATCCGCGCCAACATGCGTACCGAGGAGCTGCTGGCGCAGTCCCAGGGGCTGACCCAGGAGCTACAGAAGCAGTCCGAGGAGCTGCGCAACACCAACGACGAGATCGAGCTGGCGCGCCGGGGCCTGGAGGACAAGGCCGCTCAGCTGGCGCTCTCCTCCAAGTACAAGTCGGAGTTCCTGGCCAACATGTCGCACGAGCTGCGCACGCCGCTGAACTCGATGCTGATCCTCAGCCAGATGCTGGCCGAGAACGAGGACGGAGCGCTCAGCGACCGTCAGGTGGAGTTCGCGCAGACGATCAACTCCGCCGGCAACGACCTGCTCTCACTGATCAGCGACATCCTCGACCTCTCCAAGGTGGAGGCCGGACGGATGGAGCTCCAGCGCTCCCCGGTGGTGCTGGCCGACCTGGCCCAGGATGCGGGGCGCGCCTTCGGGCAGGTGGCTGAGCAGAACGGCCTCGACTTCACGGTCGAGCTGGCGCCGGAGCTGCCGCCGTCGATCCTCTCCGACGAGCAGCGACTCGGTCAGATCCTCAAGAACCTGCTCTCCAACGCCTTCAAGTTCACCGATCGCGGCGCCGTGCGCCTATCCATCGGCACTCCTGCGGACTCGGTCACGTTCTCCGAGGAGGCGCTGCAAAGCCCCGCGGGGGTGATTGAGCTTTCGGTCTCCGATACCGGCATCGGCATCCCCGGGGACAAGCTGCGCCACATCTTCGAAGCCTTCCAGCAGGCCGACGGCACCACCAGCCGCAAGTACGGCGGTACGGGGCTGGGCCTGTCGATCTCCCGGGAGATCGCGCAGCGGCTGGGGGGCGAGATCCAGGTGGAGTCCGCGCCCGCGCGCGGCAGCCGCTTCACCCTCTACCTGCCGCTGATCGACCCCGCTGCGGCACCGGCGTCCGAGCCCCAGCCCGCCCCTCCTGCGGGGGACGGGCACCTCGCACGGCTGCCGAGCCCCATGGGGAGCGACGCCGGCGCCGTGGATCACGACCCCGCGCCGGCGCCGGCGCCGGCGGGCGGCGAGGCGCCGCTGCAGGGCCGCAAGGTGCTGGTAATCGACGACGACATCCGCAACGTCTTCGCCCTGACCTCGGCGCTGGAGCAGCGGGGGATCGAGGTCGTGTTCGCCGAGAACGGCCGGGAGGGCATCGAGCGCCTGGACCAGCACCCCGACGCCGACCTCGTGCTGCTGGACATCATGATGCCCGAGATGGACGGCTACGAGACGGCCCGGGCGATCCGCTCGACGGCCCGCTTCGAGCAGCTGCCGATCATCGCCCTGACGGCCAAGGCGATGAAGGGGGACCGCGAGAAGGCGATCGCCGCCGGCGCGTCTGACTACATCACCAAGCCCGTCGACATCGACCAGCTGACGTCGATGATGTGCGTGTGGCTCGACACCTGAGCGCGGTGGCCGGCGCTCGGCTGGTGGAGTTGACCAGCCGAGAGGCGCTGCCGATCCTGATGGTCGACGATCGGCCGGCCAACCTCCACGCACTGGCCAGCGTGCTGGAGCCGCTGGGAGTGCCGCTGGAGCACGCCGGTTCCGGAGAGGAGGCGCTTCGCCGCCTGCTGGAGCGGGACTTCTCTCTGATCCTGCTCGATGTGCGGATGCCCGGGATGGACGGGCTCCAGACCGCGCAGCTGATCAAGCGGCGCCCTCGCAGCGCCGACGTGCCGATCCTGTTCCTCACCGCCGAGCGCGACGATCCAGGCGTGATCGCGCGGGGCTACGGCATCGGCGCCGTCGACTACGTGCAGAAGCCCTTCGAGCCCGAGCTGCTGCGCTCCAAGGTGGCGGTGTTCCTGGAGCTGGAGCGCGGCCGCCGCGCGCTCCAGCGCTCGGAGGCGTTCCTGCGCGCCGCCTTCGAGGGGGCTCCGATCGGCAAGACGGTGGTCGACCGCCGGTGGCGAATCGTGCGGGCCAATGCCGCCTTCGGGCGGCTGCTGGAGCGGGAGGCGGGTGGCCTGGCGGGCGCCGAGGTGCTCAGCCTGTGCCACCCTGACGACTGCGCGCGCCTGGGCGAGGCGCTGGAGGAGACCTGCGGCTCGGTCGGCGAGGGCGAGGGGGCGGGCGTCGAGGCCGACGTGCGGCTGCGCGGCGCGGACGGGGCCGAGGTATGGGCCGCGGCGGTGGCCTCCTGCGTCAGCATCGGCGAGCGCGAGGAGCCCCTGCTGCTGATCCAGTGGGTCGACCTCTCGGCCCGGCGCCGGGCCG